>MKRV01000155.1 GCA_001897995.1 Alphaproteobacteria bacterium 65-37
GAGGTGGTGGCGGAGTTCCGCAAGCCCGTGATGCTCTACTCGGTGGGCAAGGATTCGAGCGTGATGCTGCATCTCGCCCGCAAGGCCTTCTATCCCGCGCCACCGCCCTTTCCGCTGCTGCATATCGCGACCGGCTGGGACTTCCGCGCCTTGCTCGATCATCGCGACCGCACCGCCGCCAGGTACGGCATGAAGCTGCTGGTGCACGGCAACGACGAGGCGGCGCGCGCCGGCGTCACCCCGTTCGAGACCGAGACCGGCGAGTATTCCCGCCTCATGCTGACTGAGCCGCTGAAAGACGCCCTCGACCAGCACGGCTTCGATGCGGCGTTCGGCGGGGGGCGGCGCGACGAGGAGAAGTCGCGCGCCAAGGAGCGCATCTTCTCCCATCGCAGCGAAGGCCATGTCTGGGATCCGCGCAACCAGCGCCCCGAGCTGTGGCGCCTGTTCAACACGCGGCTGGCGACGGGCGACACCATGCGCGTCTTCCCGCTGTCGAACTGGACCGAGCTCGACGTGTGGACCTACATCCACACCGAAGCCATTCCCATCGTGCCGCTCTATCTTGCGGCCGAGCGCTGGGTGGTCGAGCGCGACGGCGCGCTGATCGCCGTCGACGACGAGCGCATGCGCTTTCGCGACGGCGAAATGACCACCAAGCGCCGCGTGCGCTTTCGCACTCTGGGCTGCTGGCCGCTGACCGGCGCCATCGCCTCCCGGGCGGACGATGTCACCGGCGTCATCGCCGAACTGCTCGACGCCCGCTCCTCCGAACGCCAGGGGCGGCTGGTCGACGGTGCCCTGCAAGCCTCCATGGAACGCAAGAAACGAGAGGGATATTTCTGATGCCCGACGCCCTTGCTCCTCCGGCCAACGACGCGCTGCCCCTGCAGAACCGCAGCGAGCTGCGCTTCCTCACCTGCGGCTCGGTCGACGACGGCAAGTCGACCCTGATCGGCCGGCTGATCGCCGATGCCAGCGGCCTGCTCGACGACCAGGTCGCCTCGCTGAAGGACGATTCGCGCCGCTTCGGCACGACCGATGACGAGTTCGACTTCGCCCTGCTGCTCGACGGCCTCGAGGCCGAACGCGAGCAGGGCATCACCATCGACGTCGCCTACCGCTTCTTCGCCACGCCTCGCCGCGCCTTCGTGGTGGCCGACACACCGGGCCACCGCCAGTACACGCGCAACATGGCGACCGGCGCCTCCAATGCCGAGCTCGCCGTGCTGCTGGTCGATGCGCGCAAGGGCCTGCTCGAGCAGACGCGCCGCCACGCCGCCATCGTCTCCCTGCTGGGCATCCGCCATGTCGTACTGGCGGTGAACAAGATCGACCTGGTCGATTTCTCCGAAGCGCGTTTCCGCGAGATCGAGGCTGCCTTCGCGAGCTTTGCCGCGCCGCTTGCCTTCCATTCCGTGGTGGCGATCCCGATGTCGGCACGGCTCGGCGACAATGTCGCCAACCGCAGCGCCCGCACGCCCTGGTACGGGGGCCCCGCCCTGCTCGCCCATCTCGAAGCGGTCGATACCGGCCTCGATGCCGAGGAGGCGCCGCTGCGCTTTCCCGTGCAATGGGTCAACCGGCCGAACGGCGATTTCCGCGGCTTCACCGGCACCGTCGCCTCGGGCCGGGTCGCCGTCGGCGACCGCATCGTCGTGGCGGCATCGGGCCGGCCGAGCTCGGTGGCGCGAATCGTGAGCTTCGACGGCGACCTGGCCGTCGCCGTCGCCGGCCGCTCGGTGACCTTGACCCTCACCGACGAGATCGACGTCATCCGCGGCGACGTGCTCGCCGATCCGCGGCGCCGGCCGACCGTGACGCGACGCTTCGCTGCCGATCTCGTCTGGATGGACGAGACGGCGGCGCTCGCCGGCAAGCGCTTCCTGCTGAAGATCGGGACGACCACGGTGCCCGTCACGCTCGGCCGCATCGCCGACACGCTCGACGTCGAATCGCTCCGCCGCGCGCCGTCGGGTGAGCTGGCGCTGAACGCCATCGGCCGCGTCGAGCTGGAGGCCGCCGAGCCCGTGGCCTTCGATTCCTATGCCGAGAACCGCCAGACCGGCGCCTTCATCCTGATCGACCGCTCGACCTTGCGCACGGCGGCGGCCGGCATGGTGGTTGAAAGCCTCGATACGGCACGCGACGTGCACCGCCATGCCGAGACGGTGACGCCGGCGCTGCGGGCCGAGATCAAGGCGCAGCTTCCCCTGGTCGTCTGGCTGACCGGCCTGCCGGGCTCCGGCAAGTCGACCATCGCCAACATCGCCGAGCGCAAGCTGGTGGCGCTCGGCCGCCAGACCATGCTGCTCGACGGCGACAACCTGCGGCAGGGACTCAACGCCGATCTCGGCTTCGACGAAGCCAGCCGCGCGGAGAATGTGCGTCGTGTCGGCGAGGTCGCGCGCCTGATGGCCGATGCCGGCCTGATCACCCTGGTCGCGTTGGTCTCGCCCTTCCAGGCCGACCGCACGCGGGCCGCCGCCCTGCTGCCCGAGGGCCGCTTCCTCGAAGTCTTCGTCGACACGCCGCTCGAGGTCTGCCGCACGCGCGACCCCAAGGGGCTCTATGCCAAGGCCGAACAGGGCAAGGTCGTGAACCTCACGGGCCGCGACCAGGCCTACGAGCCGCCCGAGGATCCGGCCCTGGTGCTGCGCACTGCGGAACTCTCGCCGGAGGAGGCCGCCGATCGCCTCGTCGAGCTGGTGTTGCAGCACATCGGTAGGGAGCGCGCCTAACCAGCCGCAGATCGAAAGCACCGTTCGTGGAAGTGCCATCGAAGAGGCCGTAAGATCACCGGTGAACGATCGTTTACCGGAGGAGCGGCCCCATGGATTTCAATATTCCCGCCGAGATCGCGGCATACCTGACCGAGCTCGATACCTTCATCGAGCGCGAGATCCGGCCGCTGGAGCGGGAGAACGACAATATCCGCTTCTTCGACCATCGCCGCGAGCATGCCCGCACCGACTGGGACAATGACGGCCAGCCGCGCCACGAATGGGAGGAGCTGCTGGCCGAGATGCGCCGCCGCGCCGACAAGGCCGGCCATCTGCGCTTCGCCCTGCCCAAGGCGCTGGGCGGCAAGGACGGCTCCAACCTCGCCATGGCGATCATCCGCGAGCATCTGGCGCACAAGGGACTCGGCCTACACAACGACCTGCAGAACGAGAGCTCGATCGTCGGCAACTTCCCGGTCGCCCTGCTGCTGCACCGCTTCGGCACGCAGGAGCAGAAGGACCGCTACATCGAGGGCATGTTCAAGGGCAAGGAGCGCATCGCCTTCGGCCTGACCGAGCCCAACCACGGCTCGGACGCCACCTTCATGGAAACCACCGCCACCAAGCAGGGCGGCGACTGGGTGATCAACGGCATGAAGCGGTTCAACACCGGCATGCACACCGCCACGGTCGACCTCGTCTTCGCCCGCACCTCGGGCAAGCCGGGCGACGCGCGCGGCATTAGCGCCTTCCTGGTTCCGGTCAAGGCGCCTGGCTTCAAGGTCGAGTACATGTGGTGGACCTTCAACATGCCGAGCGACCACGCCGAAGTCTCGCTGACCAACGTGACGGTGCCGGGCTCGACCATGCTGGGCGAGGAAGGCCGCGGCCTCGACGTCGCCCAAACCTTCGTGCACGAGAACCGCATCCGCCAGGCCGCTTCCAGCCTCGGCGCCGCGCAATACTGCATCGACATGTCGGTGGCCTATGCCAAGAACCGCAAGGTGTTCGGCAAGGCGCTGGCCACCAACCAGGCCATCCAGTTCCCGCTGGCCGAACTGCACACCGAAGCCGAGATGACGCGCGGTCTGGTGCGCAAGACCGCCTGGCATCTCGATCGCGAGCATCACATGAACGTCAGCGAATGGGTGGCGATGTCGAACTATCGCGCCAATCGCCTGGTGTGCGACGCCGCCGATCGCGCCATGCAGGTCCATGGCGGTATCGGCTACTCGCGCCACACGCCGTTCGAGCACATCTACCGGCACCATCGCCGCTACCGCATCACCGAAGGCTCGGAGGAGATCCAGATCCGCCGCGTCGCCGGCACGCTGTTCGGCTTCTGGGGCGCACAGAAGGCGTCGACGGCCCCCAAGCAGTAGTCTCGTGTCGTCTCCTCTCATGAGGGCGCCCCCTCACCTAGCCTCTCCCCCTCGCGGGGGAGAGGAACATGAGAGCGAGGAAGTCCTGTCTTTCTCCTCTCCCTCGTCAGGGGGAGAGGCAGGGTGAGGGGGCAGCGTTATTCGGGCGATGCGATGATGCTCGTCACCGCCCTGCTCATGGGCTCGAGCTATCCTTTCGCCAAGGATGTGCTCGCGGTCATGAGCCCGCTGCTCTACAGCGCCTCGCGCTATCTGATCGCCGCCCTCTTCCTGTTCGCCGTCCTGGCGGTGCGGCGCCGGCCGATGGCGCTGCCGCGGCGCGACTGGGTGCCGATGATCCTGCTGTCGATCGTGGGCGTCGCCCTGTTCCAGGCCTGCTGGGGATGGGCCATGGCGCGCAGCGCGCCGTCGGTCGGCTCGATCGTGATGACCACGACCACGGCTTTCTCCGCCATCCTCGCCTGGTTCGCCGGCCGGCGGCTGTCGCTGCTCGGCTGGACCGGCATCCTGATCGCCTTCGTCGGCGTCGTGCTGGTGGTGAACAACAGCCTGAGCCGCGTCACCCTGTCCTTCGGCAGCCTCGACGGCACCCTGCTCTGGTTGATCGCGGCCTTCGCCTGGGCGCTCTATGTCGAGCGCGGCGCCCCCTACAGCCAGCGGCTGGGCGCCCTGCAGGTCATGGCCTGGACGACCCTGATCGGGTCGCTGCTGTTGATGCCGTTCGCGCTCTACTTCGATTCCCTGGGGGAATTCGCACGGCTCGACGACCGGCTGCTGGGCTTCTGGCTCTACACCGCGATCTTCCCCGTGGGCGTGGCCTTCCTCGGCCTCACCGCCGGACTGGAGCGGCTGGGGGTCAGCCGGGTCATGGTCTACATGTACCTGATCCCGGTGGCCGGCGTGGGCCTGTCGGCCGCCTTCTTCGGCGATCCGCTCACCGCCGCCCGGGTGATCGGCGGCCTGGTCGTGCTGCTGGGCGTCATTCTGACGCGCCTGGCGCTCGACCGTGCTGCCCGCGTTCCTGTATGAACGGGGCCGCAACCCAGAGGACGTGAAATGGCCCGCAAGGCCGCCCCAAAAGCCGCTCCCAAGGCCGCCTCCAAAGCCGTCGCCGAGACGCCGCCGTTGACAGCACTGGCCACGCCGGGGACCGGCGGGCGGCGGGCCTATGTCACGCGCGCCACCAAGGAGACGCGCATCGCCGCCGCCATCAATCTCGACGGCACCGGCAAGTACGACATCAAGACCGGCATCGGCTTCCTCGACCATATGCTGGAGCAGCTCTCGCGCCACAGCCTGATCGACATCACCCTGCGCGCCGAGGGCGACCTGCATATCGACTACCACCACACCACGGAAGACGCCGGCATCGTGCTGGGCGAGTGCCTCAGCAAGGCGCTGGGCGACCGCGCCGGCATCCGCCGCTACGGCAGCGCCCAGATCCCGATGGACGAGACGCTGACCGAGGTGGCGCTCGACGCCTCGAACCGGCCCTACCTGATCTGGAAGGTGAATTTCTCCAAGCCCAAGCTCGGCACCATGGACACCGAGCTGTTCAAGGAGTGGTTCCAGGCCTTCGCCCAGCTCGGCGGGCTCACGCTCCATGTCTGGAACCACTACGGCGAGAACAACCACCACATCGTCGAGAGCTGCTTCAAGGGCCTCGCCCGCGCGCTCCGCGTGGCCGTCGAGCTCGACCCGCGGCAACTCACGGCCGTGCCCAGCACCAAGGGCGTTCTCTAGGACGAGCGCCCGATGACCGTCGCAATCGTCGATTACGGATCAGGCAACCTCCGGTCCGCCGCGAAAGCCTTCGAACGCGCCGCCCGCGAGGCCGGCACGCATGAGCGCGTGCTGGTGACGCCGTCGGCCCGCGACGTCGAGAGCGCCGACCGTATCGTGCTGCCCGGCGTCGGCGCCTTCGCCGACTGCCGTGCCGGCCTCTACGGCGTGCCGGGCATGGTCGAGACCCTGCAGCGCGAGGTGATCGAGCGCGGCAAGCCCTTCCTCGGCATCTGTGTCGGCATGCAGCTGATGGCCACCCGCGGCGTCGAATACGGCGTCCATGCCGGCCTCGATTGGATCGCGGGCGACGTGGTGCGTATCGAGCCCAAGGGCCAGGCAAGCAGGGATCGCCTGAAAATCCCACATATGGGATGGAACGAGCTCGCGGACCTCAAGCCGCATGCGTTGCTCGCCGGGATCGCGCCACGCGACCATGCCTATTTCGTGCATTCTTTCCAGTTCGCCGCGGCCAACCCGGCGACGGTGCTCGCCGTCACCGACTATGGCGGACCGATTACGGCAATGATCGGTCGCGACAATCTCGCCGGGACGCAATTCCATCCGGAAAAGAGCCAGGCGACCGGCCTGCGCCTGATCACGAATTTTCTGCGCTGGAAGCCCTGAGCCTGTAACCAATCGGGCCGTCGCGGCATTCCTCCACTGCGTACCGGAGAGGAGGACAACCGGAATGCATCCTCGCGCGCGCCCTGCTTTATTCCACCCCGTCGTCTCTCATCGCCCCGCTCTCGCCGGGGCTGTCACCAGTGATGCACTGGCGGATTGCGTCGAAGCCTGCTTCGACTGCGCCCAGACCTGCATTTCCTGCGCCGAAGCCAGCCTGGACGAAGAAGGGGCGAGCGCCCTCGGCCATTGCATCCAGCTCACGCTCGACTGCGCCAATGCCTGTGCCGCGACGGGGCCGGCACTTTCCCGCAGCGCCCATGCGAGCCCGGCGCTCATCCGGCACCTGGTCGAGACCTGCGCCGAACTGTGCCGGGCCTGCGCCGACGAATGCGACCGGCATGCCGACGAGTATCAGCAGTGCCATGTCGCGGCTGAAGCCTGCCGGGCCTGCGAGCAGAGCTGCGAAAAGGTGGCCGTGGCCGTCGCAGGGGCTGTTGCTTCGGCCTAGGCCAACGCCGAGCCGTGAGGAACCAAACGGCCTACAGCCAGCTCATCTCGCCGCGCTGTTTCGTCTCGAAAGCAGCGATCTCCGCCTCATAGCCCAGAGTCAGGTTCACCTCGTCGACGCCCTTCAGCAGGCAGTCCTTGCGGAAGGAATCGATTTCGAAGCGATCGGTCCTGCCGTCGGGACCGACCACGGTCTGGCTGGCGAGGTCGATCCTGATCCTTGCGCCGGGTGCGGCATGCAGGGCCGCCCGGATTTCGGCCACGCGCCCCGCCTCCAGCCGGACCGGCAAGGCGGCATTCTGGAAGCAGTTGTTGAAGAAGATGTCGCCGAAGCTCGGCGCGATGAAGGCGCGCAGTCCATTGTCGACCATCACCGTGACGGCGTTCTCGCGCGACGAGCCGCAGGCGAAGTTGCGCTCCGCCACCACGATCCTGGCGCCGGCGAAGCCCTTCTGGTTCATCACGAATTCCGGACGCGGCGTGCCGTCCGGCGCGTAGCGCAGGTCGTGGAACACGGCCTTGACCTGACTGTCGCGGGGCTTGCCCAGGAAGCGGGCCGGAATGATCTGGTCGGTGTCGAGGTTCGGCTGGTCGATCGGGATCGCCACCGCTTCGAGCGTGGTGAAGGGTTCCATGGCGTCCTCCTAGCCGAGCAGCCGGCGCACGTCGGTGAAATGGCCGGTGACCGCCGCTGCGGCGGCCATGGCCGGACTCACGAGATGCGTGCGCACCCCCGGCCCCTGCCGTCCGATGAAGTTGCGGTTCGAGGTCGAGGCGATGCGCTGCTGCGGCTTGCCGGTGTCGCCGTTCATGCCGACGCACATCGAGCAGCCGGGCTCCCGCCACTCGAAGCCGGCGGCCCGGAAGACCTTGTCCAGCCCCTCGGCCTCGGCCTGCTTCTTGACCAGGCCGGAGCCGGCCACCACCCAGGAGGGGATCACCGCCTTGCGGCCGTCGACGACCTTGGCGGCGGCGCGCAGATCCTCGATGCGGCTGTTGGTGCAGGACCCGATGAACACCCGGTCGACCGGTACCTGCTCCAGCGGCGTTCCGGGCACCAGGCCCATATAGTCCAGCGCGCGCTGCATGCTGTCCTTCTTGGCGGAGTCGGGCGCCGAGGAGGGTTCGGGAATGCGCCCGGTGATGGGTAGCGCATCTTCCGGGCTGGTCCCCCAGGTCACCATCGGCGTGATCGCCGCGGCATCGAGGCTGACGTCGCGATCGAAGGTCGCGCCGGCATCGCTCGGTATTGTTCGCCAGAACGCCACGGCCTTGTCCCACGCCGCGCCTTTTGGCGCGAAGGGCCGTCCCTCCAGGTAAGAAATGGTCGTGTCGTCGGGCGCCACCATGCCGGCCCGGCCGCCGGCTTCGATCGACATGTTGCAGACGGTGAGCCGTCCTTCGACGGACAGACCGCGAATGGCGCTGCCGGCATATTCGATGACATGTCCGACCGCCCCCGCCGTGCCGATCTTGGCGATGATCGCCAGGATCACGTCCTTGGCGGTGACGCCGGCCGCCAGCGCGCCGTCGACGGTGACCCGCATCGCCTTCGGCTTGCGCTGCCACAGGCACTGCGTGGCCATGACATGGGCCACTTCCGACGAGCCGATGCCGAAGGCGAGCGCACCCAGCGCCCCATGCGTCGAGGTGTGCGAGTCGCCGCAGACCAGGGTCAGGCCCGGCTGCGTCACGCCCTGCTCGGGCCCCACGACATGGGCGATGCCCTGCCGCTCGTCGCCGAGATCGAACAGGGTGACGCCGCTCTCGGCGGTGTTCTGGCGGATCTGCTCCACCAGACGGCGATGATGCGGATCGGGGATGTCGGCAATCGACCGGCTGTTGCTCAGCACATAGTGATCGGGCGTCGCAAAGCCGCGATCGGGCCGTCGCAACTTCATCTTGCGCTCGCGCAGGCGTGCGAAGCCTGCGGCCGATCCGTCATGCATCAGGTGGCGGTCGATATAGAGCAGCGTGTAGCCGTCGTCGCGATCGACCACGACATGACGCTGCCAGATCTTCTCGAACATCGTGTGAGCGGCGGCCATGACACGAACTCCCTACTCGGCAGCGGCCTTGATCGGGTCGCGGAAGGCGGTGCGGCGCTCGTCCCATTCGGCGGCGCCGAAGCGGGCAAAGGTCTTGCCTGGCGACCCCGTCACCGGCGGGAACTTGCCTTCCTTCAGATCGCCCAGCAGCCGGTCGCAGGTCTGGATGATGCCGCCCAGCAGCAGACCGGGCACGATGGCGATGGCGTAGCCCATGCCCTCGGCGGCTTCGAGCGTCACTTCCGGCGTCTTGCCGCCGCGCACCACGTTCAGCAGGCACGGTCCCTTCACCTGCCGGGGTACGGCCTCGATCTCCGCCAGGGTCTGCGGCGCCTCGACGAAGGCGACATCCGCGCCGTTGGCCAGGGCGGCATTGGCACGCGCGATCGCCTCCTCGAGGCCTGCCACCGCCCGCGCATCGGTGCGGGCGATCACACAGAAATCCTTCGACTTGCGGGCGGCAGCAGCTGCCCGGATCTTGGCGACGAAGTCCTCGCGGCTCACCAGCTCCTTGTTGTCGAGATGGCCGCACTTCTTGGGGAACACCTGATCCTCGATATGGATCGCCGCCACGCCGGCCCGCTCGAACTCCTGCACCGTGCGGAAGACGTTGAGCTCGTTGCCGTAGCCGGTGTCGCTGTCGCTGATCAGCGGGATGTCGATCGAATTCACGATGCGGCTGGCGTTGGCCACCATCTCGGTCATGGTGATCAGGCCGTAGTCGGGATAGCCCAAGGTTGCCGAGGTGCCGGCGCCGGTCATGTAGGCGGCCGAAAAGCCTGCCCGGGCGATGGCCCGTCCGGTGATGCAGTCGATGGCGCCGGGCGCCACGATCATCTTGCGGCTGGCGAGCAGGGCTCGGAACGAGGCGGCATTGGACATGGTGCGCACTCCTAGCGTTTGCGTTTAGAGGCCGGTCTCTTTCCGGCAGTCTTCTTGTCGGGCAGAATCTGGTCGGGGCTGAGGTCGAAGCGCAGTTTCATCCGCTCCGGAACCGTCAGCGTCTCGACATACTCGACGGCACGCCCCTGCTGATCGAACATCAGGCGCCGCAGGTCGATCAGTGCAGCCCCGACCTTTACGTCGAGCCGCGAGGCGACGAGCGGATCGGCCAGCACGGCCGAGACGATCTGCTCGCCGCGGCTGAGATGTGCCCCGGCCCGCGCCAGAAGCTGGAACATGGGCAGGCGATCGAGGTCGTCGGCAGTGAAGCTCTCGCCGATCGCCGCCGGGACGTAGCTGGTGAGATGCATGATCGGCATGCCGTTCTGCGACCGGATGCGCACCGCACGCTGGACCGGTCTTTCCTTGCCCTGCCACAGATGATCGCGGGCGAAGCCATGCGCCGTCACATAGTCGAACTCGACGACCTTGGCCTCGGTCTCCGCGCCGTAGGCGTTGAGGCTCTCGATCACCGAGGTCATGGGCACGCGGAGCATGCGGTCGACCTGCGGCCGCACCACTGTCCGGCGGCCCGCGCCGCGCTCGATCAGACCGTCCTCGTGCAGGCTGGTCATCGCCCGGCGCACGGTGATGCGCGAGACGTTGAACATCCGCGTAAGCTGCTCCTCGGTCGGCAGCGCGTCGCCGGCGCCGTAGCGGCCGGTGGCGATTCCGTCCGCCAGCACCAGATAGATCTGGTGATGCAGCGGCGCCCCCAGGGCGCGATCGACGGTGATGCGGTTCATGGCTTGCCGGCCCCCTCTGGGGCGGCACCGCGGTGCAGGCGCTTGTCGATGGCGAGCAGGGCCGCATTGGCGATGATCGCGAAGGTCGAGATCAGGACGGCGATGGCCAGGATCGTCTTGACGTCGTGCAGGTCGATGGCCGTCATCAGCAGGAAGCCGAGACCGCGCTGCGAGGCGAAGAGCTCGCCCAGCATCGTCCCCAGCAAGGTCAGAGAGAAGCCGATGCGCAGGCCCGAGAAGATCTCCGGCAGGGTGGCCGGAACGAGGATGTGCCAGCCGGTCTGCAGCGGCGTGAGACGCATGGCGCGGCCGGCCCGAAGATAGGTGCGGTTGACGTTGCGCACTGCGTTCATGGTGAACAGCACGACCGGGATGATGCCGTGCAGCGCCCCGAACGCCACTTTGGCCGGCATGCCGAGACCGAACAGCAGCAGGATCACCGGATAGAGCGTGATCTTGGGAATCGAATAGAGGCCGACCAGGATCGGCTCGGCGACTTCGCCGGACAGCTTGTGGCCGCCCAGCACCAGGCCGATCAGGACGCCGCCGCCGCAGGCGATCGCCAAGGCCTGCAGGAAGGCGAGCCCGGTCTCGCGCAGATGTGGCAGGAAGCGCGCCTGGCCGATCATCTCCCAAAGATGGGCGAGCGTCGGCGCCGGCGCCGTCACCGCCACGTCGCCTGCCAGCTCGTGCAGCACCTGCCAGAGGGCGACCAGGGAGATTGCGACCAGGAGCGGATCGCGCCACGAGCGTAGAGAGACCATCGCCCTCACCTCACGCACCGCGACGCCGCGCCAGGCGGCGTTCGTAGGCATAGACCGCCATGTTGAAACAGGTGACGATCGCCAGCACGAACAGGATCAGGGCATACATGCGCGGGTTGTCGAAATTGTCGTAGGCATAGGCGATCTCGTGGCCGATGCCGCTGGTCGACAGGATGAACTCGCCGGCGATCACGCCGATGAAGGAATAGGCGACGGCGAGCTTCACGCCGGACAGCAGGTGCGGCGCCGCAGCCGGCAAGCGGATGCGCCAGATCTCCTCCAGGAGCGACAGGCGATGCATCCTTGCCGTCTTCAGCAGCACCCGCGGCACGCGATCGAGCCCCGCCATGGTCGCCACGATCATCGCCACCATGGCGAACAAGGTCGCCAGCACGATCAGCGGCGCCGGCCCCAGGCCGAAGATCACGATCAGCAGCGGATAGAAGGCGAAATGCGGAATCGCATAATAGGCGGCCAGGAAGGGATTGAAGGCCCGGCGCAGGAACGGCACCCAGTGCAGGACGAAGCCGATCAGGAAGCCGCCCACGATCGACAGGCCCATGGCGATGGCGACCGCCGACAGCGTCTGCTGCAGGTGGGCGCCGATATCGTCCGACTGCAACGTCTCGATCAGCGCCTTCACCATGGCCGAGGGGGCGATGACCATGGTGGCGGGCACCCATCCGACACGGCAGGCAATCTCCAAGGCGCCGACGGCGCTGGCCAGCACGGCGACGCGGATCCAGGTCGCCCTATTGTCCGCCTTCGCCTTGCCCACCTTCATCGCGCAGCACTCCCCTGCCCCAGAGCGCGCAGGGACTCACCGCGCAGGTAGGACCAGAGCCGCGACGTTACCGCGCCGAAATCCGGGCGCTCCGCCAGGCGCGAATCGCGCTCGCGCGGCCAGCCGGTCTCGACGATGTCGATGAAACGACCCGGCCGGGCCGACATCACACCGATCCGGTCCGACAGCAGATTGGCCTCGTCGAGGGCATGGGTGATCAGCAGGACCGTGGCCGACGTCTCGCGCCACAGCCGCAGCAGCTCGTCGCCCATCAGCAGCCGGGTCTGCTGGTCGAGGGCACCGAAGGGCTCATCGAGCAGGATGAGACGCGGCTGCATCACCAGGGTGCGCGCAATGCAGACGCGCTGGCGCATGCCGCCCGAGAGCTGGCTGGGATAGGCACGGCGAAAATCCTTGAGCCCCATGAAGCCCACGGCGAAATCGACCCGGCGCCGGCTTTCTGCGGCATCGACACCGGCCCGGCGCAGGCCGAAAGCGACATTGTCCTCGACCGTCAGCCAGGGAAAGCTCGCATCTTCCTGAAACACGACACCGACGCCGTCGGGAACCTCGCCGCGCACCGGCTTGCCCTCGAACTCGACCGAGCCGGCCGACGGCACGGCAAGCCCCGCCAGCACGTCGAGCAAAGTCGACTTGCCGCAACCGGAGGGGCCGACCACGCTGAAGAACTCGCCGGCCCGCAGGTCGAAGGAGATCGGCCCCAGCGCATGCACCTCGCCATGTCCGGCGCGCGGCGGGTAGACCCGCGTCACACCATCCAGCCGCGCATGCACCTTGGGGGCGGCCTCGGACGGCACGGCCGCAAGCCGCGGAGCCGCCGCCGTCATTGCGTCTTGGCCTTGGCCGCGGCCGGGATGAAGCTCTCGTTGGTCGCCGCCTTCCAGTCGATGGGAAGCTGCAGGGCGCCGACCGAGCCCAGCGACTCGGCCATCGCCTCCATCAGCGGATATTTGAGCCCACCCGGATTCCACCAGGTCGGGTTCATCTTGATGATGTTGGCGATCGCGTTGGCCGCCACGTCGGGCGCGAGATTGTAGACCTTGGCGACGATCGCTGCGGCTTCCTTGGGATGGGCGTAGAGGAACTCGACGCCGCGGCGACGGGCCTCGATGACGGCCTTCAGCTTGTCGCCCTTCTTGGCGACCGCCTCGTCCGTGGCGATGCCCACCGTCTGCGTGTAGTCGGGGAGTTTCTCGTCCAGCCAGGGAATGATCTGGTACTTCACCCCGGCCTTCTCCTTGGCCGAGTAGATCGGCTCGGGGATGATGGCGATATCGACCTTGTTGTGCTCGAGCGCCGTGAGGCCCGCGCCGAAATCGCCGATCGCCACCATCTTCACCTCGGACGGATCGATCTTGTGCGACTTCAGCACCGCCAGGATGGTGCTTTCGCTGACCGACTTCGGCCGCGAGAAGACGAAGCGCTTGCCCTTGAGATCCTCCGGCTTCTCGATCTTCTCGCCGGGACGGGTCACCCAGAAGCTCGACGAGCCGTCGGTGCCGCCGCTGATGATCTTGATGTTGAAGCCTTCCTTGATCGCGCTCAACGCCGCCGGCAGCGCGACCTCGGCGAACAGCGTGTCGCCGGCCATCATGTTGCGCACGCTGGTGCCGCCGCCCTTGGAGGTCAGGATGCCGGTGATGTCGACGCCGGCCTCCTTGAAGTAGCCCTTCTCCAGCGCGATCGCGTAGGGCACGCCGTAGAGCAGCGAGCCATAGTGGGTGACGACGATGTCCTCGGCACGGGCCGCCGACAGCGACGCCAAACCAATGCAGGCGAGCGCGAACGCGCGAATGGCAGCCTTGAATGGCTTCATCGTTCCCTCCCGGGGGCTATGTCGGCCGCTATCGCTCGATACCGGCTCTTCTATTGTTATGACATTAGTACATTTGACTCGAACCGAGTCAATGCCGCCCGGCTGTCGCCTAGGCGCGACCGAGAAAGGCCCTGAGCGAGCGGTCGACGGCTTCTTTCTCCAGCCCGTCGACGATGAAGACCAGCCGCGACCGGCGATCGTCGTCGGGCCAGCCCATCATATGGACCGGCGGATGCACCAGATGCTGAACGCCATGGACCGCGACCGGGGCGTCGCTGCCGGCCACATTGAGCATGCCCTTCACACGCAGCACCTTCTCGCCATGGCGGTTCAGCAGCATGGTCAGCCACAGGCCGAAGCCCGTCCAATCGACGACACCGTCGAGCGACAGCGCGAAGGCATGGACGCCGGCGCCGTGGCCATCGTTCGTCTCGGCATCGACGAACAGGTGGCGGGCCGCATCGGCGCGCGTCGCCGCCGCGAACAGATCGTGCGCAAGGAGGCTGTCGGCCGAGAACGGCCCCTCGGCCAGACGAACCAGCGGCGCCGAGGGGTTCAATCGGCGCAGGCACTCGATCAAGGCTTCGATCTCCGCCGCGTCGGCGAGATCGGTCTTGGTGAGCACCAGGCGATCGGCGACCGCCGCCTGCTTGGTACTTTCCCGACGCCGCTCGAACTGGGCACGGCCATTCACGGCATCGACGGTCGTGACGACGTTGCCCCAGCGGAAATGATGCCGCAGCACCGGATCGGCCTGGACGGTCGACAGGATCGGGAACGGGTCGGCGAGCCCCGTGCTCTCGATGGCGAGCCGGCGGAACGGCGGAACCTCGCCGCGCTCGCGTCGTTCATGCAGGTCGCGGATCGCGGCCGAAAGCTCTCCACGGATGGTGCAGCACAGGCAGCCCGACGGCAGCAGCACCATCGTCTCGTCGATGCGGCCGAGCAGGTGATGGTCCAGCCCGATCTCGCCGAACTCGTTGATCAGCACGGCCGTATCGACCAATGCGGCATCGTCGAGAAGCCGTCGCAGCAAGGTCGTCTTGCCCGAACCGAGGAAGCCCGTGATCAGGTTGACCGGCGTGAAAGCAGGCACGTCAGCCATCGCCGGCCTCTCGCGACAGGCGCTCGATCAGCCCCGGATCCAAGGGATCGCAGGGCCTGCCCGCCAGTTTCTCCGCGAGCGGCCAGAGATGGGCGAGGCTGTCGACCAGCTCGCTCTTGCCGGTGGCCGTCGACAGCACATAGGAGGCGCCCTGCCAGTCGGCGAGGGAAAGCCCGTAGGCCTTGAGAATGCGATTGGCACCGGCGACACGCGCCATGCGTTCGCGCCGCCGTTCTACCGGGCCGGTATTGCGGGTGAAGATACCCGGCCGTGGCGCGGCGTCGGTCCAGTGGCCGTCTCCGCCCAGCACGCCGCATAGCGCGCACATCGCTACTTCTTGCGCGGAAAGCGCCGCGCGAAGTCGTCGGCCATCTCGTCCATGGTGACGAACTTCACGCCGGGATGACCGATCATGTGCCGATAGAGCCGCTCCAGCATCATCAGGACGTGCGGCCGCCCCGACACATCGGGATGAATGGTCATGGGGAACACGGCATAGTCGTATTCGCGATAGACCCAGTCGAATTGATCGCGCCACATCTGCTCGATGTCGCGCGGATTGACGAAGCCGTGGCTGTTGGGGGATTTCTTGATGAACATCATCGGCGGCAGATCGTCGAGATACCAGCTCGCCGGGATCTCGATCAGGTCGGTCTCGCGGCCACGCTGCAGCGGCACCATCCATTCGCGGGGCTTCTTCGAATAGTCGATCTTGGTCCAGCGATCGCCCACACGCACATAGTAGGGAAGGTGATCGTGATGCATCAGCGAATGGTCGTACTTGATGCCGCGCTCCAGCAGGAGCTCGTTGGTGACCGGTGAGAACTCCCACCACGGCGCGACATAGCCGGTCGGGCGCCGCCCCGAGAGCGCGGCGACGAGATCGATGCATTTGTCGAGGATCTCGGTCTCCTGCTCGCGCGTCATGGCGATCGGATTCTCGTGGCTGTAGCCATGGATGCCGATCTCGTGGCCGGCGTCGGCCACCGCCTTCATCTCTCCGGGAAATGTCTCGATCGAATGGCCGGGAATGAACCAGGTCGTCTTGATGCCCAGCCGCTCGAACAGCTTCAGCAGTCGAGGTGAACCGACCTCGCCGGCAAACAGGCCTCGTGAAATGTCGTCGGGCGAATCCTCGCCGCCATAGCTGCCCAGCCACCCTGCAACGGCGTCCACGTCGACGCCGAAGCCGCACAGAATTTCCTTGGTCATGGCCGCATCCTCCCGCTGTTGCAAACAATGGCCCAAAGCAAGAACCGTTCCGCCGGCACGCCTCGAGACGAGCTCCATTGCACCCGGGTTACAGCGCCGATATCGTCGAAACGTGTCGCAGCCCGTTCTTTCGCTCGTCGCCCTGACGGCAGCCCTCTCTCTCCTCTCGATCCCGGCCGAAGCACAGCGCCGCCAGCAGCAGCAGGCCACTCCCTCCAGCCTCCAGAGCGGTGCCGTCTGGCTGTCCCCCGCGATCGGGCTGCGCTACCACATCGATGAGCGCTGGTTGTTCCAGATGGACACCCAGTTCCGCTTCGACGCCGCCAGCGGCACCCTGCTGGACGTGCAGGTCCGACCCGGCATCGAGTACCACATGTCCCCAAACTGGGGGCTGGCGGCAGGCTATGTCCAGTACCAGCGCTATCTTGCCGGCCAGACGACGTCGCGCGGCGCCTTCCAGGATGTCCTCTACCGAGCCCGCATCGACACCCTGCCGATCGCCGGTCGCTGGCGCTGGGAGGAGCTGTTCTACGACAACGGCACCTACCTGGTGCGCACGCGCGTCCTGGCCGGCCTTCGCATCCCGCTGAAGGACACATGGGAACTCGCCTTCTCGGACGAGGTCTTCTTCAATGTCGGCAACAGCGGGCCGAACCGGCGGCTGGGCTGGGCGCAGAACCGCATCTATGCAGGCTTCGGGCGCGCGCTCACACCATGGGCCAAGGCGTCGCTAGGCTACGAGCTCGATACTTACGATCCGACGGGCAGCACACCGACCGGCGTGCGCAACATACACAACATCAAGCTGAACCTGGTGTTCGACCTGAATTGAGCGCCAGCGCCGCAGGCTGCGTTCGGGCAGTCCGTTCGGCGGCCGTCGGCAGCGCCTTGCGATGGGCGTTGTGTGCGGCGGCATCCCACATCAGGCGCGGATCGAAGGCTTCGGCCGCGAAGATGGTGACGATCACCACGGCGCAGAAGGCGAGCGCTCCGACGCCGGGGTCGATGGTGACGGCGCTGCCGAACTGCACCAGGGCGCCGAGCAGCGATTCCATGAAGATATCGACCATCGACCAGCGGCCGATCCAGGCGACGATATGGTAGAGCCGCGTGCGCTGGCGCAGCAGGATGCCGGCCGTCTCGGCGGTGCCGCTGAGGCTGGTGGCGGAGATCATCGCCACGAGCCCCAGGAGCTTGAACAGCGGCACCAGCACGCTGGCGAAGAAGACCAGCAGCGCCAGCGGATACATCTTCGACGCGATCAGCTCCTCGACGCCGCCCATGATGGTGCTGGGCGATCCGGCACCGAGCTGGATCACGGTCAGCACCGGATAGACGTTGGCCGGGATGTAGAGAATGGCGCCCGCGGTCACCAGGGCGATGGTGCGGCCGATCGCGTCGGGCTTGCGCTCATGCACCGTGGAGCCGCAGCGCGGGCACTTGCCGTCATGCTCGGCCGGCACGCAGACCAGGCCGCAGCCCTCGCAGCCGGCGGCGCCGGGGCGATATTCCAGGGGCGCCACGGCCGGCATCGGCGCATGGGTCTGGCCGCGCCGCTCGATCGCCTCCCACACCGCCTGCGGATCGAGCGCCAGCTCGGCCCAGACAATGACGACCGTCAGGATGCCCAGCGCATAGACCGCCGGGCCGACCTCGATCGTCACCAGGTCGCCGAGCTTGGTGTAGGCCACGAACACGCCGAGCAGCAGCACCTCGAGCATCGCCCAGGTGCCGAGCTTGCGCGAGATCAGGAAGATGCCGCGCAGGTTCGGCGGCGGCGTCTTCATGCGCAGCCCGACCAGCACATAGAGCGTGCCGGCGAACTTGCCGAGCGGCGCCAGCGCGGTGGTGAAGGCCACCGCAATGGCGAGCGGCCACAGCCCATGCCGTACCAGCTCGCCCGGCCCCGACAGCAAGGTGGTCTCGTGCACGATGCCGGCCGTCGAGACCTTCATCAGCATGGCGAGCCACAGCACCGCGAACAGCACCAGCGAGGCGAAGGTCAGCGCCAGGCAGTGGCCGGTCGGATCGGCGCGGGTCGCCCGCAGAGCCGTTCCGCAGCGCTGGCAGTCGGAGCGCATGTTGGCGGCCATTGCCGGCACGATCTGGAACAGCCCGCAGCCCGGGCATTCACGCAAGTGCGGCTGGGTGACGAGGGGCGCGGCGGCAGCCGTCATCGGACCACGGGCCTCCAGACCCGCCTCATGATGATGAGCGGGTCTGGAGACCCGCGGTCCAATGAACGACGACCATCTTACTGCAGCATCGACGCGATGCCGTCGGCCAGCTCGCCCAGCGCGTCGCTCATGGCGGCGACGTGGCCCGCCGTGTCCGGTGTCGTGGCAGATTTCCGGATCGAGAAGTTGCGCGCTGCCGAGCGCGTCGGACGGTTGAACTGGATGGCGACCTGCGCCAGCAGGATCACCGTGCCGGCCTTGTCGGCATCGAAGCGCTGCAGGTCGACACCCACCGAGGCATTGGGATCGAGGGTGATCGAGCCGGCTTCGCCGAAGACCTTGCTGTTGGGCAGGCGCTGCGACAGGTCGAGCACCAGGATGCGGCTGACGAGGCCTCCCAGCGGCTCGCCCCACCAGGAATTGGCGCGGACGTCGAGCTTGAGATCCTCGGTCGAGCGCACGATCTCCTTGCGGTCGAGGTAGCCCGGCAGGCCGATATCGCGGATCGCCACGATCGCCGGTCCCCGCGGCAGGGTCGACCCCGGCCGCGTGGCCAAGGTGTAGAGGCCGGGTTCGGGCGAGGCGCCGCAGGCAGCAAGGGCAGGCACCGCCAGCGCAGGCAGAGCGAAAGCGCCGAAACGACGGCGACCGAGAGTGCTGGAGATCATTATTCCTTGCCCGTGTTGGTGCGGCCGGTGAGCAGGGCCTCGGGATGGCGCGTCAGCAGATCGGTCAGCGCCCGGAGCGACCGGGCGGTGTCGGTGAGCTGCGGCATCAGCCGGTCGAGGTCGCGATGGAACTTCGACTGGTCGCCATAGCCGCGATCGACCGAGCCGATCAGGCGGTTGGCCTTGCTGACCGCGTCCTGCAGCTGCTGGGCGATCTCGGGCAGCCGCTTCAGGGCGGGCGTCGCATCGGTGTCGAGCTTGCGCGCGATATCCTGAACGTCGAGCATCGCCTTCTCGAGCGCCGCCAGGGTCGCCTTGATCTGCGGGCCGTTCACCGTGTTGTCGAGGCCGGCCATCGTATTGACCAGGCTGTGGCCGATGCGGTCGAAATCGATGCGGTTGATCTTGCTGAGAAGCTCGGACGCCGCCCGTGTGATGCTGTCGAAGCCGCCGCTCTCGACGGCCGGGATCACGTAGTGTTCGCCGACCTTGCGCAGCTCGTCGGGCTTGGCGCCGGGCATGATCTGGAAGGCGACGATCTTCTGGCCCGTGATCAGGCTGGGCGATTCGAGCGTCGCGCGCAGGCCGCGCGCAATCATCATTTCCGCCAGTTTTTCGGCGTCCATTCCCTGCGCTCTGGCGAAGTTCGCGACCCGGCCGGCCTGGACGCGATATTTCACGGGCACCAGGACACGTTCGGTGCGCGGATCGAAGACCAGGTCGACGTCGGTCACCTCTCCGATCTTCAGCCCATGGAACGTGACGTCGGCGCCCGGTGTCAGGCCGGCCACCGACCCTGGGAAATACGACACCAGCTTGATCTGCTGGCCGAAGCCCGCCGCCTTGGCCTGATCGAGGTCCTTGTAAAGCTCGAACGACTGATCGGCCTTGGCGACCGGCTGTGTGGAGTCCTGCGGCGTATCGAAGGCAATGCCGCCCAGCAGCACGGCGCGCAGCGATTCCAGCTCGAACTGGATTCCCTCGCCCGCGAACTTGATCGATACGCCCGAGGCGTTCCAGAAATTCGTATCGCCGCGCACGTACCGATCGAACGGGGCGCGCACGAAGGCATGGACGGTGACACGGTTGGCGAGATCGTGCAGGTCCCAGCCCAGGACCGTGCCGACCTCGATGTCGCGGAAGAAGATCGGCGCGCCAAGTCCGATCGAGCCCAGCCGATGGGTATCGAGCTTGAAGGTCGTGCCCTTGGCCGACGCCTGCAGGATCGGCGGGTCCTGCTGCCCGACGAAGTCGCGCTGCGGCTTGCCGCCGACAGCGTCGGGCCGCATGCCGATGTAGGAACCGGAGAGGATCGTATCCAGGCCCGACACGTTGCCGGCGAAGAGCTGCGGCTTCACCACCCAGAAGATGGTCTTGTCGGTCAGCAGCGACTCGGCCTCGCGCACCGTCTCGATCTCGACCAGCACCTTGGAGAGATCGGGCGGAATGGTGATGCTCTTCACCGTGCCCATGACGACGTTGCGGTACTTGAGCTGCGACTGGCCGGCCGTCAGTCCGGCGGCGGTGTCGAACGAAACGGTGATGGTGGGGCCGCGCTTGGAATAGGTATCCCAGACGAGGTAGAGGGCGATCAGCGCGGTCAGGAACGGCACGATCCAGACCAGCGGAATGCGGCGGCGATGGCGGACAGGTGCCGAAGGAAGGACGCGCCCGCCGCTGGGCGGGGAAGCGGATGCCTGACCAGGCGGGGCTTGTTCGCTCATCGATCCTCGTTCGCCCCGAAAGTCCGGCTGCGGGCGGTTCAGCGCTCGCGGTCGTCGATGTCGCGGGCCAGGACCTCGCGCTTGCCGACATGGTTGGCGGGGCTGACGACGCCCTCGCGCTCCATGCGCTCGACGATGCGTGCCGCCCTGTTATAGCCGATTTGCAGGTAGCGCTGGATAAAACTGGTCGAGCACTTGCGTTCGCGCGCAACCAGGGCAATCGCCTGGTCGTAGAGCTGGTCGCTTTCGCCCTCTTCGCCGCCGCCGGGCAGGCCGGCGCCCTCGGCATCGGCCTCGGGGTCGTCGGTGACAGCGTCGATGTAAGCCGGTGCGCCCTGCGCCCGCAGGTGGCGCACCACCTCCTCGACTTCACCGTCACTGACAAACGGACCGTGCACGCGGGCGATCTTGCCACCGCCGGCCATGTAGAGCATGTCGCCCTGACCCAGGAGCTGCTCGCCGCCCTGCTCGCCCAGGATGGTGCGGCTGTCGATCTTCGACGTGACCTGGAAGGAGATGCGGGTCGGGAAGTTGGCCTTGATGGTGCCGGTGATGACGTCGACCGACGGCCGTTGCGTGGCCATGACGACATGGATGCCGGCGGCGCGCGCCATCTGCGCCAGGCGCTGCACGGCCGCCTCGATCTCCTTGCCGGCGACCAGCATCAGGTCGGCCATCTCGTCGATGATGACCACGATGAAGGGCAGCGGCGTGAGGTCGATCTCCTCGTCCTCGAAGGTCGGACGGCGGGTCTCGGGATCGATGCCGGTCTGCACCTTGCGCGTCAGCGCCCCGCCCTTGCGCGCCGTCTCGGCGAGCTTCTCGTTGTAGCCCGCGATATTGCGCACGGCGACCGAGCTCATGGCGCGGTAGCGGTCTTCCATCTCGCGGACCACCCACTTCAGCGCCACGATCGCCTTGCGCGGCTCGGTGACGACCGGCGTCAGGAGGTGCGGGATATCCTGATAGACGCTGAGTTCCAGCATCTTCGGGTCGATCATGATGAAGCGGCAGCGATCCGGCGGCAGCCTGTAGAGCAGCGACAGGATCATGGTGTTGACCGCCACCGACTTGCCCGACCCCGTGGTGCCGCCGATCAAGAGATGCGGCATGCGGGCGAGGTCGGCGATGACCGGGTCGCCGCCGATATCCTTGCCCAGCGCCAGCGGCAGGCCGAGGCGGTTGTCCTCGTAATGGCGGGTCGACAGCAGCTCGCGCAGGAACACCGTCTCGCGCTTGGCATTGGGCAGCTCGATGCCGATCACGTTTCGGCCCGGCACCGTGGCGACGCGCGCCGACACCGCGCTCATCGACCGGGCGATGTCGTCGGCGAGGCCGATCACGCGACTAGACTTGGTGCCTGGCGCCGGCTCCAATTCGTAGAGTGTCACCACCGGACCCGGGCGCACCTTCACGATCTGGCCCTTGACCCCGAAATCCTCGAGCACGGTCTCGAGCAGGCGGGCGTTCTGCTCCAGCGCCTCCTCGTCGATCTTGGGTTCGTTGCCGACGCGCGAGGGCAGCGAGAGGATGTCGAGCGGCGGCAGCTTGTATTCGTTGCCGAGATCGAGCTCGCGCTGGCCGGCCTTGGCGGCGCGCTTGCCCTGCGCGGCGGCCGTCTTGCGCGGCACGATCTTCACGGCTGCGGGTGCCGGCGGCGCGGCGGCCTCGGGCTGCTCGGCCTCGAGCGTGTCGGGCGCGAAGGGGTTCTCCTCGTCTTCCTCCTCGCCCGCCGCTTCGCCGGCAAGCGCCGCCGGCTCTTGGTAGATGGCGGGCTGCGGCGGCGCGGTTGCCGGAGCAACGGGCGCGACCGGAACGGCCGTCGGCGGCAGGGCCTGCGGCGGCGCCTCGAGGGGCGCCATCACCGGCTCGACGCGCTCGGACGCCTGAGGCGCGGCCGTCGTCGCACGGCGCAGGAAGGGCTCGATGCGCATGCCCGAGAGCCGGCTGAACAGGGAGCGTTCCTTGGCCGGCGGGACGGCAGGCTCCGCCACGGGGTCGAAGGCAGAGGGGTCGATGGCAGAGGGGTCGATGGCAGGCTGGCCGGCTGCTTCGTACGACGTCCGTTCAGGCGACGTCCCGGCATGTCCCGCAGCGGCATATGGCTCCGGCGCGTCGGGAATGTCCGGCGTGGCGCGCTCGATCGGCGCATAAGGCGCATCGACCATGAGCGATTCGCGCGCGGGTATCGGCGCGCCTTCTTCGGGGATCTGCTCGTACCGCTGCTCGAAGTCTTCCGGCTTGTAGTTGCTGGCGTCGACCTCGCCCGGAATCTCGGCATAGCCGATCGAGGGCGAAGGCAGATCCGTCTCCTCGTCGAGTGCCTGCGGCTTGCCGCGCCACAGCCCCACCGCCGCCCGCGCCCCCCAGGCGACCCACAGGAAGGGCGCGCGCAGGATGCGGAAGATCAGCGGCAGGTCGGTGCGGTTCATGCCCAGCGCCGGCGCCATGGCAATGAAGGCCAGCGCCGCGCAGCCCGGTTCGATCAGGCTGAGCGCGCCGCCGCTCGAATGGGTCAGCACCAGTTCGCGAAAGCGACCGACCAGCGCCAGGCCGACCAGACCGCCCGGCCCAGCATGGGTTGCGGCGGCCCCGACGTCGCCCAGTCCGACGCAGGCCACGCTCATCATCAGCAGCGCCAGCAGCAGCAGCGAGAGGCGCAGGCCGAAGAAGCCGAGATGATGGGTGCGCACCATACGGACGCCCCAGGTGATGAAGGCGACCGGCGCCAGGATGATGGCCAGCCCGAAGGTCTGCAGCAGCAGGTCGGAGATATAGGCGCCGGGCAGGCCCAGCAGATTGTTGGGCGCCCGCGCCGTGGCATGGTTGAGCGACGGATCGCCGGGACTGTAGGTGAACAGCGCCATCATCAGCGCCAGGCCGAACGCTGCCGTGGCCACGCCCACGATCTCCATCATGCGGCGGCGCAGGAAATCGCGCCCGCCTTCCGGCAGGATCGACGTTCTGGGCTGCATCGCTGAAGACAGGCTCAGCATGGCCATACGCTAAAGCGCCTCCTACAGAACGGCCGCGAGGCGCGACAGGCCCTCGCGGGTGGTCTTCTCGTCATGTACCAGCGCCACGCGGATGTAGCGCTGCGCGATATTCACGCCATCGGTATCGCGGCAGGCATAGGCACCCGGCAGCACCTTGACGTGTGCCTCGCCCCACAGCTTGCGGGTCGCGGCCTCGCCGTCACCGACATCGAGCCACAGGAAGAAGCCGCCGCCCGGCGTATAGTAGTCGAAGCGATTGTGCAGGATCTGCTCGGCAACCTTGAAGTTTTTGCGATACCAGGCGCGCGTCTCGATCGGATGCGCCTCATCGCGCCACAGAGCCGCCGATGCTTTTTGCACGGCGAAGGGGATCTGCGGCCCGCCATAGCTGCGCCAGCGCAGCACCATGGCGACCAGCTTGGGATCGCCGGCCACGAAGCCCGAGCGCAGGCCGGCCGCATTCGAGCGCTTGGAGAGCGAATGGAACACCGCGAGATTGCGGAACGGGTCCTTGCCCCCGGTCTCGTCGATCTCGAGTGCCACTTCGAGGGCACCTGGCGGGGCATCGCCGGTGTAGATTTCGGCATAGCACTCGTCGACCGCCAGCACGGTGTCGTGCTTGCGGCAGAGCTGCAGCAGCTTCCGGATATAGTCCTTGCCCGCGATGGCTCCCTGCGGATTGGCCGGCGAGCAGAGATAAACCACCGACAGGCGCTGCCAGGTCGCCTCGTCGAGGCTCTCATAGTCCGGCAGGAAGCCGTTCGACGCCTCGGCATTGACCAGCAGCGGCTCGCCACCCGACAGGACCGCGCCACCGAGATAGGCTTGGTAGAAGGGATTGGGCAGCGCCACGATCGGCTTGCCGCCGCCCTTCTGCTGCGGCGTCGCCACCGTCGAGATGATGTAGACGCCTTCCTTGCTGCCGGCCGTGGGATGGACGTGCCGGTCGGGATCGAGCAGCCCCTGCGGCAGGCGATAGCGCCGCGTCAGCCATTCGCAGATGGCGAGATTCAAGTCGGGCAGGCCCTGGTTGGGCGGGTAGCGGTTCCAGCCATCGACCTCGTCGTTGACGATCTGGCGCGCGAAGGCGGGCATCGCGCCCTGCGGCTCGCCGACCGACATGTTGATCAGCGAGAGATGTGCCGGCGGCGCGATCGGGGCGATCAGGCTGTTCAATCGCGCGAAGGGAAAATCGGTCAGCGTCTCGGTCAGGCGCGGATTGAACATTTGCCATCCAATGGGGCCGGGACCCGGCCCGCAACAAACTCATAGCGCCGCCAGGAAGCCTCTCCGGCGGCTAAAACTGGCCTTATTTTAAGGGACAAATTACCCAATAACAACAAGGGAATAGGACATTTTCCTGAGACAATAGAAGGGGTTGGGTAGGAGAAGCCTCCCACCCACCACCATTAGCGCTCCCAGCCCCTGGGGCCGCGACGACCTGCCACCCGACAGCTATTCGCAGCCCCCGGTCTCTATTCGCGGTCGTAGGCGAACTGGATGCCGGCCGTACCGCCGGTCTCGACGAACAGGTTCATGAAGGCCGGCACGGTGTCCTTGCGGGACCAGTCGCGCTGCAGCTCGCAGAAGAGCTGGGGAACGCTGATCATGCGCCCACCGGCCTGCTCGATGCGACGCAGGGCCATCTCGTGGGCGGCAACCGAGGTGCCACCCACCGCATCGGCCACGACATAGACCTCGTAGCCCGCCTGGAGCGCGTCGAGCGCCGGGAAGGTGAGGCAGGCCTCGGTCCAGAGCGCCGTCATGATGAGCTTGCGCCGGCCGGTCGCCTCGACGGCCTTGCGGAACTCGACATCCTCCCACGAATTGATCGTGGTGCGATCGTAGGTCGGGACCTTGTCCAGCACCTTGCGCAACTGCGGGATCGGCGGCTTGTTGAGGCCGGTCTTCACGTTCACCGTCGAATGGACGATCGGCAGGCCGAAGGCGATAGCCGCCTTCGATGTGCCGACGATGTTGTTGATCAGCAACTGCCGGTCCATCGAGGCGATCGAGTTCACCTGGACAGGCTGGTAGTCGATGACGATGAACGCGGCATTCTGCGGTGTCAGCAGATGATCCTTCGCCGGATCGCGGATCGCTTCGCTGGTCATGCTCTCTCTCCTTGCTCATGTCCGCTCGGCGTCGCACCGAAGCGGCCCTTGTTGAAATCGTCGACGGCCTGGCGAATCTCGGCCTCGCTGTTCATGACGAACGGGCCATAGCCCACGATGGGCTCGTCGATCGGCTCGCCGCTCAGCAGCAGCACGGTGGTATCGGCCTCGGCCTCCAAGGTGAGGCCGGTGCCCTTGCGGTCGAGCACGACCAGCTTGGCGTCGTCGACGGCCTGGCCGCCATTGACCGCAACCCGGCCCGTCAACACGGCAAGTGCTGTAGAGTGGCCGTCGGTGAGGTCGAACGTCACGCGGCCGCCCTGCACGAGCCGCACGTCCCACACGTTGATCGGCGTGAAGGTACGGGCCGGGCCGGTCTTGCCGCCATAGGCGCCGGCGATCACGCGGACGCGGCCCGCGCCTCCCGGCAGCACGACCGACGGGATGTCGGCATCGACGATCGCCTGGTAACCCGGCGCGGTCATCTTGTCCTTGGCCGGCAGGTTCACCCAGAGCTGGATCATGCGCAGCGTGCCGCCGGTCTCGGTGAAAGCCGGCGAATGGAACTCCTCGTGCAGGATGCCGCGGCCGGCGGTCATCCATTGCACGTCGCCCGGCCCGATGACGCCGCTTTCGCCGGTCGAATCGCGGTGCGCGACCTCGCCTTCGTAGACCACCGTCACGGTCTCGAAGCCTCGATGCGGATGCTGGCCGACGCCGCGCGGCCGCAAGGTGGGCTCGAAATCCATCGGCCCGGCATAGTCGAGCAGCAGGAACGGGCTCAGCCGCGCGCCGAGCGCGTCGTAGGAGAAGAGCGAACGCACCGGGAAGCCATCGCCGACCCAGTGCGGATTCGGATTGCCGTAGACGCCCAGAACCTTCTTCATGATGTCTTCCTTCCTTGCAGGCGCTCCGCCTGCAGTGCCTTGGGCCGGAAGGTAGGTCTGCCGCGGGAGGGCCGGTAGATTTGCCCTGCAGCACGCAGCGTCCTACGAATCGGACGATGGAAGACCTCAACGACCTCTACTACTTCGCCCAGGTGGTCGAGCATGCCGGCTTCGCCCCGGCGGCCCGGGCGCTGGGGATGCAGAAGTCGAAGCTCAGTCGCCGCATCGGCCTGCTCGAGGATCGCCTGGGCGTCCGGCTGGTCCAGCGCTCCAGCCGCAGCTTTTCCGTCACGGAGCTCGGCCAGGAATATTACCGCCAGTGCCGGGCCATGCTGATCGAAGCCGAGGCGGCGCAGGCGGTGATCGACCAGGTGCAATCCGAGCCGCAGGGCGTGGTCCGCATGAGCTGCCCGCCGGCGTTGCTCGACTATCAGTTCGGTGAGCTGATCGCCCATTTCATGGCCGCCCATCCCAAGGTGCGGGTCCATCTCAAGGCGCTGAACCGCAAGGTCGACGTGATCGCCGAGGGCTACGATCTCGCGGTTCGTGTCGGCGTCGAAGCGACGGAACAGGCCGATCTGGTGATGCGCAAGCTCGGTGAAACGGAGCAGAGGCTGATCGGCAGCCCGGCCTTCCTGAAGAATTGTCCGCCGGTCGAGGTGCCGACCGATCTCGGCACCCTTCCCAGTCTCGATTTCGGCCTGCCGCAGAACGCGCATGTCTGGCGCCTTCACCATGCCGACGGGCGCACCGCAGAGGTCCATCATCAGCCCCGTCTCGTCACCGACGACCTCGCCGCCTTGCGGGCCGCGGCGCTCAGCGGCGTCGGCGTGGCGCAGGTGCCGACACTGATGGTCGAGAGCGACATCGCCGCCGGCCATCTGATCGACGTGCTGCCGCAGTGGCGGCCGCGCAACGAGATCGTCTATGCCGTCTTTCCGTCGCGGCGCGGCCTGCTGCCGTCGATCCGCGCGCTGCTCGAGTTCCTGTCCGACGAATGCCGGCCGCACCGGCCGTA
>MKRV01000156.1 GCA_001897995.1 Alphaproteobacteria bacterium 65-37
AATTGCCCCTCTCGCCGATCTGGCGCTTGACGTCCGACAGGATCGGCCAATCGGTCACCTCTCGGGTGCCGAACAGAAGCCCATACCGTTGCCTGAGCAGCTCATCCATGTTTGCCCCCGTTGTTCGACGCCGCCCACGATCAGGGGCGGGTCGCATGTGGCGGACAAGCCGGCAAGGCTGGTCCGTGCCGAACAAGGCTCGTATTACGGGAACGCGACCGCGCTCGATGTCCCTGGCGTTCGCCGTGGGATATCCGATAGGGAGTTAGCTCTCTCTCCCGAGGCAACTACAACCATGCCTGGGGCCGCTTTGACAGTGCCACCGTCGGTAGAGGCTGTGACAATGTAGGGGTGTCGGGTTGCGAGGTTCATTCGCGATCGCGCGTACCGCCGCCCGCCCTGGCCCGGGGAGTAACGTGTACTGCGGTTCCGCAAGAAACAGTGTCTTGCGTCTTTGCCACGCGGTGCGGCAGCATCGGCACGGAAACGGAGGGAGATCGACATGGCTGATGGTTGGTCGATGCGCTCACGTCTGGTCGCCGTGTTGCTGGCCGGCAGTGCCCTGTTCGGATTGAGCGGCAGCGCTTTTGCGCAGCAGGCATCGGCTCCCGCCGGTACGCCTACCGTACTTCCCCGCCCGGACTTCCGCTTTCAGGGGAATGTCGGGCGAACCTTTCTCGATTCGGATCCAGCGCAATTCCCTCAGCCCGTCCAGGCTCCCAAGAGTGCGCCGAACATCGTGCTGATCCTGCTCGACGATGCAGGGTTCGGGCAGTTCTCGACGTTCGGCGGCGGAGTTCCGTCACCGACGATGGACCGCCTTGCCAACGAGGGCCTGCGCTATAATCGGTTTCACACCACGGCGCTGTGCAGTCCGTCGCGCGCCGCGCTCATCACGGGGCGCAACCATCATTCGTGCGCCTTTGCCGGCATCACCGAAGTGGCCACGGGCTACGACGGATACACCGCCGTCATGCCGCGCCAGTGCGGCACGGTGGGCGAGGTGCTGCGCCAGAACGGCTACATGACGGCCTGGATCGGCAAGAACCACAACACGCCACCCTGGGAGACCAGCGCGGTCGGCCCGTTCGACCGATGGGCCAACGGCCTGGGCTTCGACTACTTCTATGGTTTCAACGCCGGTGACATGAACCACTGGAACCCGACCCTCTTCGAGAACAGGGACCTGGTGCCGACGAGCACCGATCCGAATTACCATTTGACGGTCGATATCGCCGACAAGGCCATCGACTGGGTGCGTAAAGCCAAGTCCATCGCGCCCGATCGGCCCTTCCTGCTCTACGTCGCCCCCGGTGCCACCCATTCACCGCACCACGCACCGGCCGACTGGATTGCCCGCTTCCAGGGCAAGTTCGACATGGGCTGGGACAAGTACCGCGAAGAAACGCTGGCCCGACAGAAGCAGCTCGGCGTCGTGCCAACGGACGCCAAGCTCACCGAACGCTCGCCGGGCCTCCCGGCGTGGGATTCGCTCAACGTCGATCAGAAGAAGGTCTATGCCCGCATGATGGAGGTGTTCGCCGCCTACGGCGCGCACGTCGATTATCACATGGGCCGCATCATCGATGCGGTGAAGCAGCTGCCCGACGCCGAGAACACGCTGTTCATCTACATTGCCGGCGACAATGGCGCGAGTGCGGAGGGCGGCATCGAGGGTTCGATCAACGAGAACCTCTTCTTCAACGGCTTCGCCGAGACATGGCAGGACAATCTCAAGGCCATCGACGACCTTGGCGGACCGAAATATTTCAACCATTTCCCGGCGGCCTGGGCGCACGCGATGAACACGCCCTTTCAGTGGACCAAGCAGGTGGCCAGCCACTTTGGCGGCACGCGCAACCCGATGATCGTATCGTGGCCGGCGCGCATCAAGGACAAGGGCGGTGTCCGCAGCCAGTTCCTCCATGTGATCGACGTCGTGCCGACCCTCTATGAACTGGCCGGCATCACGGCGCCGCTGACGCTGAACGGCGTGCAACAGAAGCCGATCGAGGGCGTGAGCTTCCTCGACACCTTCACCGATGCCAAGGCGAAGGACCGCCACGTCACGCAATATTTCGAGCTCGCCGTCAATCGCGGCATCTACCACCAGGGCTGGATGGCCTCGACGATTTCCTTCCCGCCCTGGCAGCCGGTCCGTACGGGCTTCGATCCCGACAAGCAGAAGTGGGAACTCTACAACATCGACGAGGACTTCTCGCAGGCCAACGACCTTGCCGCCGCGAATCCGCAGAAATTGCGGGAGCTGCAGGACATCTGGTGGGGAGAGGCCGCCAAATACAACGTGCTGCCTCTCGATTGGCGCGCCTCCGAGCGGCTGAACGCCGAGGCCATGGGACGCCCGAGCCTGACCGGCGATCGCAAGGTCTTTACCTACTACCCGGGCCAGGTCGCCTTGCCCAGCGAAGCCGCACCGCGCACCCTGAACAAGTCGTGGACCATGACGGCCACCGTCGACACCAGCGACGCGAAGAACGAGGGCATGATCGCCACACACGGCGGCATCGTGGGCGGTTACGCGCTCTACCTGCGCGCGGGCAAGCCCACCTTCGTCTACAACTTCCTCGCCCTGGAGCGAACGACCATAACGGCCGACCAGCCGCTGCCCAATGGCAAGGCCGAGATCAGGGTCGACTTCGCCTACGAGGGCAAGCCGGGCGAGTTCGGCAAGGCGGCCACCGTCACGCTCTCGGTCAACGGCCGCAAGGCCGGCGAGGCGAAGGTCGCTCGAACGGTGCCTGTGCAGTACTCGATCGGTGAAGGCTTCGACATCGGCGAGGAGACCAGCTCGCCGATCGACTTCACCTACAAGCCTCCGTTCAAGTTCAACGGCAGGATCGACAAGGTCGTGGTCGAGTTGAAATAGTCGCGCATTATTGGAGGAATAGGCCATGAAGCGGACCTTTCTGCGAACGAGCGCCCTGTGCACGGCCGCCCTCTCCGTCGGCCTCTCCTGGCCGGCGGCTGCACAGGATCGGTCGAACCTGCCGATGCCGCTGTCTCCCTTCACCGGCAAGATCGGCCGCGACTACACCCAGTCGACGTCGGCCTGGCAGCAGGTGCCGACCGCGCCGGCAGGCGCCCCCAACGTGCTGATCATCCTGCTCGACGACGTCGGCTTTGGACAATCGAGTACCTTCGGCGGGCTGATCCCGACACCCAACCTCGATCGGCTGGCCAGCCAGGGCCTGAAGTTCAACCGCTTCCACACAACGGCCATCTGTGGTCCCAGTCGGGCGGCATTGCTGACTGGCCGCAATCACCACACCACGGGGAACGGCTTCCTTATGGAATGGGCGGTCGGACTGCCCAACTATAGCACGATGATTCCGCGCGAGACGGCGACCGTGGGCGCGGTGCTCAAGTACAACGGCTACAGCACGTCGTGGCTGGGCAAGAACCACAACACGCCCGACTGGGAGACCTCGGCTACCGGCCCCTTCGACCGCTGGCCGACCGGCTTGGGCTTCGAATACTTCTATGGCTTCAATGCCGGAGAGACCCACCAGTACTACCCGGTGCTGTTCGAGAATACGACGGCCGTCGATCCGCCGAAGTCGCCCGAAGAGGGCTATCACTTCATGACGGACATGACCGACCGGGCGATTTCGCGGTTGCGTCTCTCGAAGAGCGTGGCCCCCGACAAGCCGTACTTCATGTACTTCGCGCCTGGGGCGATGCATGCGCCCCACCATGTCAGCAAGGAATGGCGCGACAGGTTCAAGGGGCAGTTCGACATGGGCTGGGACAGGTATCGGGAGACGGTCTATCGCCGGCAGCTCGAGATGAACGTCATCCCGCCCGACACCAAGCTGACACCGCGCCCCGACTGGGTGCCCGCCTGGGACGGCCTCTCCGCCGACCAGAAGAAGCTTTACACCCGCCTGATGGAGAATTACGCCGGCTACTTCGCCTTTGCCGATCACGAGATCGGCCGCCTGCTCGACACCGTCCGGGACCTGCCGGGAGCGGACAACACCCTGATCTTCTTCATCGTCGGCGACAACGGCGCGTCGGCTGAAGGAGGGCCGGATGGAACGGTCAACGAGATCAAGGCCCTCAACGGCGAGAAGACGACGCTCGAGGAAACGCTGAAGCACTACGACGAGATCGGCGGCCCCAACACCGAGCCGCACTACCCGGTCGGATGGGCCTGGGCGGGCAACACGCCGTTCCAGTGGGTCAAGCAGGTTGCCTCCCATCTTGGCGGCAGCCGCAATCCGATGGTCGTCTCGTGGCCGGCGAAGATCAAGCCGGACGCGAAAGCGCGCGATCAGTTCCTACACCTGGTGGACATCGTGCCGACCATCCTGGAGGCCTCGGGACTACCCATGCCGCAAACGGTCGATGGCGTGGTGCAGAAGCCGCTCGAGGGAGCGTCTTTCATGGCCGCGCTGACCGACCCCAAGGCGCCGTCGCCGCGCAACGAGCAATATTTCGAGATCCTGTCCAACCGCTCGATCTATTTCGACGGCTGGAAGGCCAATGCCCAGCACACGCTGCCGTGGCGCCAGGACCTGGCACCGGGCAATTGGGACAAGGACCGCTGGGAGCTCTACAACCTCGCCGAGGACTTCAGTGAAGCCAACGACTTGGCGGCCAGCCGACCGGACAAGCTCGCCGAGTTGAAGGGACGATTCGAGGAACAGGCGGCGCGCTATAACGTCTTCCCGTTGGATGACCGTGGTGCCGCGCGGCTGTCGATTCCCAAACCTCCGGTGCCGGGTGCCGATCCCAAGGCCACCAAATATGTCTACTATCGTGGAGCCACGCATCTTGCGGAGAATACAGCGCCGCCGATGAAGAACCGCTCGTGGTCGCTGGTCGCCGACATCGACGTCCAGGGCGAGCGCAACAACGGCGTCATCATGGCGTTCGGCGGCGTCTCCGCCGGCATGGTGCTCTATCTCGACAAAGGCACGCCCGTATTCCACTACAATTGGTTCGAGGAGAACCGCTATGTGGTCACCGCCACGGAGAAGGTGCCGTCGGGCAAGAGCAAGCTGAAGGTCGACTTCACTTATGATGGCGGCGGCGTGGGCAAGGGAGGCACAGCGGCGATCAGCATCGGCGACAAGAAGGTTGCAGAGGGTCGGATCGAGAAGACCGTCGCCGGCCGCTTCGGCATCGACACCTTCGGCATCGGCGAAGATACCGGGCAGCCGGTCGCGCTCACCTACAAGCCGCCTTACCGTTTTCAGGGAAACATCGACAAGGTGGCGATCGATCTAAAATAGAACTCTCGATCAGTTTCAACTGTTGAGCCGCCACTCGCAACGGAAGGAAGGACGCGATGGACTTCAAGCTCCAAACCTTCGGACCATTCTTGCATTGGCTGACGCTTATCGTCCTCTGCATCATGCCCGTCCTGTTGGCTTACGTGATTTATCGTCTGGGCCGTCTTCCCGGCGAAGTCGCCCGGTCGCGCAGTCATCCACAGGCCGACGCCGTCAGCATCTGTGGTTGGATGGGCATCCTCACATTGGTGCTGTGGCCGCTGGCCCTGGTGTGGGCGCACCTCGCCCCAGGAAAGCCCCTTGGCGGGTCTTCGGGCACGGACGAGCAGGATGCCCTGGTCGGCAGGCTGCGCGCGGCGCGGCAGCGGCTCGCGGCGCTCGAAACCCGTTTGCCTTAGCGGTGCCGGCAGAAGGAGGCGGCGATGTTTTGGGCAATCGCAAGCTCGGTGGTGGTCATCTACCTCTATCGCAAGCTGAATGCCGAACGGGCGGCCGCGACGCCAATCGCTCCGGCCGTCACCGTCGAGGCAGAGCTTGCGGCGCTCGAGGCGCGCATTGCGGCGCTTGAAGGCAAGATCGCGGGATCGAGCAAGGGGGAGGCCAGGCCATGATGGCGGCCATTTTCGCGACCTATGCCGCGCTCGTCTGGCTGGTGTTCGCGAAGCTGAAGCTGCTGCGCCTCAGCCTGCCGCTCGCGATCGTGCTTGCCTCGGTCGGCCCGCTGTTCGCGTTCTACATCATTCTGTCGATGAACAACTACCACCCGTCGTCTACCGACGCCCGGGTGTTCCAACGCGTCGTGCAGATCACGCCGCACGTCACCGTGCCAGGACGTGTGCAGAACGTGGTCGTGCAGCCCAACACACCGGTCAAGACGGGCGACGTGCTGTTCACGATCGATCCGCGGCCGCTGCAGTTCGAGGTCAATCGCCTGCAGGCGGCGCTGGCCGCCGCCACCCAGCTGGTGCCGCAGTTGAAGGCGGGGCTGGATCAGGCGGCAGCGGAGGTGAAAAGAGCCGAGGAACAGGTGACTCTGGCGCAGGCCAACTTCGACCGGCAGAAGGAGCTCGCTGAGAAGGGCGTCGTCGCGCAGGCGGTGCTCGACAAGGCGCAGCGCGACAACGAGACGGCCAAACAGGCGGTGGCGGAGGCAAAGGCGGTCGAGATGAAGGCCCGTCTCGCCTATCAATCGAATATCGGCGACGAGAACACGACGGTTGCCCAGACGCGCCAGCAACTCGAACAGGCGAACTACAATCTCGAGGAGGCAACCGTTCGCGCCCCCTGCGACGGATATGTCACCAACATGCAGCTCGTGCCGGGCGCGATCGTCAGCGCGTCGGCGTCGGTCATGCCGTTTGTCTGCGAGCGCGACGACAGCAACCGCGGCATCGTGGTCGCGACCTTCATGCAGGGCCCCTACCTGTCGATCAAGCCGGGCGCCTACGCCGAAGTCGTGCTTCCGATCTATCCAGGCCGCGTCCTTCCTGGAAAGGTGATCACGGTCATCGCGTTCGCCTCGGAAGGCCAGCTCACGGCGACGGGTTTGTTCCCGGGTACCGACGCCCCGCACAACGCGCGCTTTGCAGTTCGCATCAAGCTCGACGAGGGCGATGATCTGCGGTTGCCGGCGGGAACGCAGGGGAGTGCCGCCGTGTACAGCGGTAACGTGCAGATTGCAGGTGTGATCAGGATGGCCGTGATGCGGGCCAACAGCTGGCTGAATTATCTGTTCTTTACGAGCTGATTGTCCAAGAGCTGCGAGAGGCCCGTCGGCAAACGGCTCCCGGCAATCGGCAGATGCCGCCGGAAAATTTGGCGCAGAGCACCAGCAACGCGCTGACCTAGGCGGGCGAAGTGTGCTACAGTGACCCCATCGCGTCGTGATGACGCCGACATTGCCCATCGAAGGAGTGCCAAATCATGGCCCACATTCCCCAGACTGCCGTTGCTTCACCGTCCTCCGACAGTGACCCCTCGCGCGAAAGTGCGACCGGAGGAGGCGCGAACGGGGGAGGTGCGAAGAAGCGGAGACAGACGACGTTGCCGCGCCAGGACCGCTTGTACCGACGTGCGCGATTCTGCGAGGAATATCTGGCGAACGGTCACAAGGCCTCGGCGGCGGCGGTTGCGGTGGGGTATGCCGAGGGCAGCTCGGCGCGCGGCATCGGCCACATGTTCCTGGCCGAACTCAAGGCCTCCGGGGAGCTGGCGGCGGCAGCGCGGCA
>MKRV01000157.1 GCA_001897995.1 Alphaproteobacteria bacterium 65-37
GTCGTGGGCGCGGTCGAACTGGCGGAGATGAAAGTAGGAAATCGCCCGGGCATTCAGCGAGAGGTAGTTCAAGCGGTCGAAGGGGCTCAGTCGCAGGGCGCGCTCGCTGCGCTCCAACGCCGTCGCCGCATCACCCAGCCACGACAGCACCAGCGCGCTCGAGCTCAGCGCAAAGAAGTTGGAGTCGCTCAGCCGGAGCGCGCGGTCGAACAGGGCGCGCGCCGTGTCATGGTCGTGGGCGTCGAGCGACATGACGAAGCCGGCAATACCGAGCGCCGAGGGGTCGTCGCCGCCATTCTTGGCGGCCGATTGCGCATGATGAATGGCGGCCGCCCGATCCTCCTGGCGCAGCCCCGCCCGGCTGTAGCGCGCGTGGTAGCAGAGGGCGAGCGGCGCATGGGTGCCGGCATAACCCGGTTCCAGCTCGAGCGCCTTCTGTAGCAGCGGGATGGCAATGGCGGCCTCGTCGGCGAGATGGCTGTAGGCGAAGGGAGAAGCGCGCAGCACGAGATCGTAGGCGTCGAGACTATGCGGCCGCTGGCGGCCCGCGCGCATGGTTTCAGCGTAACGCAGCGTGGGCTCGATCGCGCCCACGACGTTCAGCGCGATCTCGTCCTGCAGCGCGAAGATGTCCTGCAGGGTACGGTCGAAACGTTCGACCCAGACATGCGCGCCCGTCTCGGCGTCAATGAGCTGCGTGGAGATGCGAACGCGGTCGCCCGCTTTGCGCACGCCGCCCTGCAACAGATAACGCACACCAAGCTCACGCCCGATCTGCCGGACGTCGATGGCTCGGCCCTTGTAGACGAAGCTCGAATTGCGGGCGATGACGAACAGCCATTTGATACGGGCGAGGCCCGCGATGATGTCCTCGACCACACCGTCGGCGAAATACTCCTGCTCGGGGTCGCTGCTCATGTTCTGGAAAGGCAGCACGGCGATCGAGGGCCGGTCGGGCAATGCCAGGGCCACGCTGTTCGCGACCGCCGGGACCGACGGCGGCGCATCGCCAGCCGGCTCATCGCGAACGGTGCCGATGAAGCGCACGCCCTTGCGCAGCAGGGTTTTGATCAGGCGTTGTCGTTCACCGTCGTCGCCAAGTACCGCGCGCGCGGCATTGATGCTGGAGGCCAGGGCGGAATCCGAGACGATGCGGCCGTTCCAGACGGCGGCAATCAGCTCGTCCTTACTTGCGACCCTGTCGCGGTTGCGGACCAGGTAAACCAGCAGATCGAACACACGGGGTTCGACGGCGACCGGATGGCCATCCCGGCTGAGCTCGCGCCTGTCCAGGTCGAGCCGATATTCTTCGAACAAGAAGACCAAGCCCGCCTCTCGACCACGCCCAAGTCCGGGCGACCAGGCGATGCTGAGAGAATCCCAAAGAAAAGACAATACTGCCGCCAACCGTTCCCCAAGCCAGCACCGAGAAGTCACGGCATGGTTCCCGCCTCCGATCAGTCGATCCGTGCCGAGGCGCTGGGGCAGATACGGAGGTTGTATAGAGAGCGGCTATCACGAGAGTCGATTTTGCAAGCGGCAAGGGGGCGACCATGGACAAGAAGGCAGCCGGCCTGACGCGCCGGCAACTCCTGGGGACTGCGGCTACCGCCGGCATCGCCGCCGCTGGATCGGCTCAGTCGCCAGCTCGGGCAGCCGAGCCGATCCGGATCGGCTTCGCCATGTCGCTGACCGGCCCCGGCGCGGGCGCCGGCAAGATGATGCTGGTGGGCAGGGAGATCTGGAAGGACGAAATCAACGCCAAGGGTGGCCTGCTCGGCCGGCCGGTACAGTTCGTCTACTACGACGACCAGAGCAATCCGGGAAACGTACCCGGCCTCTACGCCAAGCTGATCGACCTCGACCGCGTCGATCTCTTGTGCTCCTCCTTCGGCACCAATCAGATCGCACCTGCCATGCCGATCGTCATGGCCAAGAACATGGTCTACATGGGTCTGTTCGGCACCGGCGTGAATGACACCTTCCGCTACGACCGCTACTTCCAGATCCTGCCCAACGGGCCGGAGGGCAATCGCAGCCTCTCGCTGGGCTTCTTCGAGGCAGCGCGCACGATCAACCCGGTGCCGCGCACCGTGGCGCTTGCCGGCGAGGATACCGAATTCGGGCAGAACGTCCTCGCGGGCGCACGCGCCAATGTCGCGCGGCTGGGCCTGCAGGTCGTCTACGACCGTAACTTCCCGGCCAGCACGGTCGACCATACGCCGGTCGTGCGCGCCATCCAGAGCGCCAGGCCCGACCTGGTCTTCGTCGCCTCCTATCCGGTGGGCTCGGTCGGCATGGTGCGCGCCATCAACGAGACCGGGTTCACGCCACAGATATTCGGCGGCGCGATGATCGGGCTCAGCTTCACGGCCATCAAGGCCCAGCTCGGCCCGCTGCTGAACGGCATTGTGATCAACGAGAACTACGTCCCCGAGCCGTCCATGAAGTTCCCAGGCATCGATGTCTTCCTGGAACAGTACCAGTCGCGCGCCAAAGCCGCTGGCACCGACCCGCTGGGGTTCTGGTCGCCGTTCGCCTACGCCGAGTTGCAGATTCTGGGCCAGGCCGTCACTGCAGTGGGCGCGATCGACCAAGCCCGGATCGCCGACTACATGCACCGGACGTCGTTCAGGACGATCGTCGGCGACGTGAAATTCGGGCCAGACGGCGAATGGGAGAAATCGCGCATCCTGTTCGTTCAATACCGCGACATCCGGGGCGACGACGTCGGCCAGTTCCGCCAACCGGGCAAGGCAGTGATTCTGTATCCGCCGGCGCTCAAGACCGGCGATCTGATCCATCCTTTCACCCGGGCGCGAACGCAATGACGATGGCGATCGCGCGGGCGCCGGCCGCGGAAGGCACGCCGCCGCCTCTCGAGTTGATCGGGATGGCGACAGCAATCTGGAAGGCCCGCGCCCTCTATGCGGCGGCCCATCTTGGGCTCGCCGATCTCCTGGCGAGCGAACCGCGGGACGTCGCCGCACTCGCCGCCCAGACCGGCACCCACGCGCCCTCGCTGCATCGTCTGCTGCGGGCATTGGCGAGTTTCGGCGTACTCACCGAAGCCGGGCCACAGCGCTTCGCCCTGACGCCGCTCGGCGCCGCGTTGCGACGCGACGCTGCGGGTGCGGCGCGGTCCACCGTGTTGACGCTCGCAGGCGACTGGCAATGGCAGGCCTGGTCGCACTTCCTCGCGAGCCTGACCACCGGCAGGACAGGATTGGCCACGGCGACCGGCCAGGAGCTGTTCGCCTATCTCGCGGCGCATCCCCAGGACAGTGTCCGCTTCGACGAAGCCATGGTCGGCCTCTACGGCGGCCTGTGGCCATCCATCGTCGCGGCCTGGGATTTCGCGCCGCTCCGGTCGGTGGCGGACATCGGGGGCGGCGTGGGGCTGCTGCTGGCCGCGATCCTCTCCGCCCATCCGCACCTGCGCGGCCTGCTGCTCGAGCAGGCCGCGACGGTCGCGAAGGCACGAGAGGTGATGGAGCAGCGGGGGCTCTCGCGGCGTTGCGAGATCGTTGCCGGCGACTTTTTCGCCGCGGTGCCGTCGGGCCATGACGCCTATGTCCTGGCGCATGTGCTGCACGACTGGGACGACGCGCAGTGCCTGTCGATCCTGCGCCGATGCCGCGAGGCCATGCATCGCGACGCCCGCCTCTTGATCGTGGAGTCCGTCCTGCCGGCCGGCGATGCGCCACATCCGGGCAAGCTGCTGGATCTCGTCATGCTGACGGTAACTGGCGGCCGCGAACGGACCGAGACCGAGTTCGCGGACCTGTTGACGGCCGCCGGACTGCGGCTCGTGCGCGTGGTGCCGACGGCCGCCGCACAAAGCATTGTCGAGGCCGCCGTCGTGTAGCGGCGTGCGAGTTCCTCCGGCAGGAGCCGACTTATGCGTGAACTACCAGCTTATCCCGAGCCACCTCTTCTCGGCAATCGATGGCCGGACGCGAGCAAAGACTTGCTGCATCGCAGCAGTCCGTTCACATAACTGGGACCGGGCGTGCCGCCATTTCTGATATAGTATGCCTCTGATGGAGATTTGGCGGCCGTGGAGCAATCCCTATTGCTTGCACGAGCGCCAAGGGGGGCGGGGGCTGCCTGAAATCGACGTCCGGCTCGATGTTGTTCCGGTTCCCACGACTGTGGTCCGGTTTTCGGCACAGTGGCGAACATGACGCGCGTGTTCGCCCGTCTGTCGGTCGCCCTGGCACCTGCACTGGACAGGGCGGGTTGAGCCTATGAGCCAGGCGGCAGCAGGCACTAGCCCTCCCAAAACAGGAATGCTCCATCAGGGGCGCTTCCTGTGGCGGTTCATTAAATTTGCCCTGCCCTTCTTTTCGGCGGAGCACAAATGGATGAACCGGGGCCGTCTGGCGCTGATCGCGGCCCTGACGGTTGCGCAGGTTGCAGTTCAGGTCGGCCTGAATTCCTGGTCGGCCCGGCTTTACAACGCGATCGAAGGCCGCCATCTCGAAGCCTTCCTGGCCCTGATCACGGACTTCGTGCTTCTGCTTCTGGCCAGCATCCTCGTCTTCTCGATAACGCTCTATACCAAGCGACGCCTGGAATTTGCCTGGCGAGTCTGGATCACCAAGAACACGCTATCGGTCTGGATGGCGCAAGGAAGGCACTACCAGCTCGGCCTGATCACGGGTGACCATGACAATCCGGACGGACGAATCGCCGAAGACATTCGTGTCACGACCGAATCGGCCGTCGAGCTGGGCCAGGCCTTGTTCTATTGCATCCTGCTGTTCGGGACATTCGTCACCGTGCTGTGGACGCTCTCCGGCGTCATCCACGTGGATATCGGCGGAACGGTCATTCCCATCCCCGGCTTCATGGTCTTCGTCGCCCTTGTCTATTCGGCGATCGGCACCAGCCTGGCGCTATGGGCGGGCTTCCCATTGGTCGGCGCCTCCAATCTGCGGCAGACGGTGGAAGCCAATTTCCGGTTCGGCCTGGCGCGTGCCCGGGAATATTCGGAAAGCATCGCCCTGATCGGCGGCGATACGGACGAACGAACGCACCTTCAGGAGCTGCTGCGTGGCGTGAGACGGGGCTGGGAGCGCCAGACCTATGGCTTGGTCCGCATCATCGTGTTCACTACGGCGTACGGCGTGCTGGCAAACCCGTTTCCGCTTCTCGTCGCGGCGCCGCGCTACATCATGGGGCTGATCTCGCTCGGCACGCTGATGCAGATGGCCCAGGCGTTTTCACAAGTCACCGCCGCGCTGGCGTTTCCGGTCGACAATCTTTCCGGCATCGCCCTGTGGCGTGCCTCGGTCGAACGCGTGATGGCGCTGCAGGATGCATTGGGCGGGCTCCAGCAGAAACTCGGCGAGAACCGCATCGAAGTGAGGCATGAGGGCAATGCGCTGCAGCTCGCCGGCGTGCGCGTGACGGAGCACGATGCGACGCCGGTGATGAAGGAGCTGACGGCCACGATCGGCCCCGGTGAACATGTGCTGATCGAAGGCAAGACGCCGATCTGCCACAAGCTCATTCTGGCCGTTGCGGGGCTCTGGCCCTGGGGCGCCGGCAGAGTGACGCTGCCGGAGGGCGCGAACGTCTTCATTGCCACTGAACGGCCCTATATGCCCGTCGGTGCTTTGGGCGAAGCCGTCTGCTACCCGATGACACTTGGCGTGTGCACGCCGGACGACATCAATTCGGCGTTGAAGCGCGTGGGCCTGGGCGATTGGGCCGGGCGTCTTGGCGTGGTGGAGAGCTGGGAGTCGGTGTTCTCCGTGGCGCAACAGCAAAGGCTCAGTTTTGCCCGCATGCTGCTCCATCGGCCCGATTGGATTCTCCTGTCGGAGGCAACGAACTCGCTCGATGCAACAGCCCAGCGCGAAATGGCCGAGTTGCTGATCAAGGAATTTCCGTCGGCAACGGTTGTGGCGGTTGGTCGGGTCGGATTGTTCGACGGTTTCTTCCAACGCGTGCTGCATGTGGAGGAAGAGACCGCGTCCACGTAATCGTCCTGTTGCGACGCGGATTCGAGGGAGGAGTCCATGGGATCGACTGAAAAAGACATCGAGGCGGCACCAGGGCGCCCCGTACCTTCCGCCCTGGCGCTGCCTGCATCGTTCAAGTGGGGCATTTCCACCGCGGCCTATCAGATCGAGGGGGCCGCCGCCGAAGACGGGCGCGGCCCCAGCATCTGGGACCTTTACGGCCGACAGAAGGGCCGTATCGCCAATGGCGATACCGGCGACGTGGCGTGCGACCACTACCATCGCTATCGGGAGGACGTGGCGCTGATGCGCCGCCTCGGCGCGCAGGTCTACCGGTTTTCCGTGGCGTGGCCGCGCGTGTTGCCGCAAGGACGCGGCCGGACCAACAGCCTGGGCCTCGACTTCTACGACCGCCTGATCGACGAACTGCTGCGCAACGGCATAGAGCCCTGGCTGTGCCTCTATCATTGGGATCTGCCGCAGGCGCTCGACGACCTCGGTGGATGGCAGAATCGCGACATCGCCCTCTGGTTCGCCGACTATGCCGCCCTGGTGGCGCGCCGCTATGGCGATCGGGTCCGGCACTTCGCCACGTTCAACGAGCCAAATGTGGCCACGCTGTTCGGCTACGGCATGGGCTGGAACGCCCCCGGCATCGCCGACCGCCGGAGCTTCCTGCAGGCGGCCCACCATGTGAATCTCGCGCATGGTGAAGCGGTCCGCACCCTCAGGGCGACCGCCCCGGGCGCTCTGCTTGGCGCCATCTACAATCGACAGAAGTGTGTGCCGGTGAGCGCCGCGCCGCAGGACGCGGTGGCGGCCGGTATCCTGGATGCCTGCTGGAACCGCCTCTATGCGGATCCGCAGTGCCTGGCCGACTATCCGCCGGAACTGATCGACGGCCTGCAGGAGTTCGTGCAGGCCGGCGACATGGCGCGTATCGCCCAGCCGATCGACTGGTTCGGCCTGAACCACTATTGCCCGATCTATGCCCGCGCCGACCAGAACCCGCTGGGCTTTGCCTGGGCCGACGCGCCGCATGATGGCCCTCTGACCGGCGTGGGCTGGCGCATCGATCCGGCCGCGTTCCGCGACGAGCTGATCACGGCGTATCGGCGCTACAAGCTTCCGATCTACGTGACGGAAAACGGCTACGGCGCCAACGAGACGCTGGATGCATCGGGCGGGGTAAATGACGGCGGGCGGATCTCCTACCTTCATGCCTATACCAAGGCGCTCGAGGAGGCCGTTGCTACCGGTACGGACGTCCAAGGGTATTATCTCTGGTCGCTGCTGGATAATTTCGAATGGGGCTCCGGCTACGCCAACCGCTTTGGAATCGTCTATGTCGACTACGCGACCCAGAGGCGCGTTCCCAAGGCGTCGTTCGATTGGTTTGCAGAGTTGATCCGGGCGCAGCAGCAGGGCCGGCATGCCTGACGGGGCCAGCCGACGGGACGATCACGGAACGATCGAAGGCTGGGTCACGAGCAGCGCCAAGGCGTTGCTGCAGCCCCTGCAACCGGCAGCATTTTCCAGATCGTTGCCGCCGGAAGGACTCCCCACGATCGACGTCGACGACAGCCAGAT
>MKRV01000158.1 GCA_001897995.1 Alphaproteobacteria bacterium 65-37
CCGACGCAATAGGGCGCTGTCGAAAAGCGCCGCTCGACGCCGCCGAACGGCGCCACCAGCACGCTGCCCGAGGCGTTGACGAAATGCACCGATACCAGGCCGGCAGCCGCCGCCATCTCGGCCCAGTCGCCGACCCGGCCGACATGGCCTGCGTTGCGCAGGGTGACGGCCGACAGGCCGTTCTTGAGGCACTTGTCGATGCCGATCTGGACCGCCTGCGGCGTCACCGTCTGGCCAAAGCCGTACTTGCCGTCGACCACCGCGATCACCGGCGTGTCGACCACCAGATCGACCTTCACGTCGGCGATCACCGTGCCGCTCTTCTTCTGCTGCGCATAGCGCGGCACGCGCACGACGCCGTGGCTGTCGTGGCCGGAGAGATTGGCGCTCACCAGGTAGCGGCCGATGCGGCCGCCCTCCTCCGTCGAGCATCCCGCAGCCGCAAAGATATCCGCGACGAAGGCCTCCAGGGCCTTCGCCTTGATCGTCACCGTACCCATGTCAGGACCCCGATATCAGGACTTGCCGCGCTTCAGGCTCGCGACGTAGCCGCGGTTCCAGGTCGGGTTGATCATCACCTCGTTGATGACGATGTGCGGCGGCAGGCAGGCGATGTAGCGGATCAGGTCGCCGACATCCTCCGACTGCGCCATGCGCGCACGCTCGGCCTTGGTGATCGGGATCGGCCGCTTGTCGAGGATCGGCGTCGCCACCTCGCCCGGGCAGACCACGCAGGAGCGGATGTTGTTGACGCACTCCTCCATGTTGATCGTGTGGCTCATCGCCACCACGCCGTGCTTGGCCGCCGAGTAGGCAGGCCCGCTGAGCAGGCTCGGCACCTTGCCGGCGACCGACGAGGTGTGGATCAGCACGCCGCCGCCGGTTTTGCGCATCAGCGGCAGCACCGCCGTCGTGCAATAGAAGGCGCTGGACAGGTTGCCGTGGACCACCTCGTCGACGCCCTTGGGCGAGAGCTGCTTCCAGCTGCGCTGCTGGATGTTGAGCCCGGCATTGTTCACCAGGATGTCGATGCGGCGGTACTTCTTGGCGATGTCGGCGGCGATCTTGTTGACCGAGCTCGCCTTCATGAGATCGCCCGGCTTGACCTCGGCCTTGCCGCCGGCTTTGCGGATCGACGCCGCCGTCGCGTCGAGCGGCGCCTTGCGGCGTCCTGTCAGGACGACCGTCGCTCCATCCTTGGCCAGCGCCACTGCCGCGGCCTGACCGATTCCCGAACCCGCACCCGTCACCCAGGCGACCTTGCCTGTCAACACGCCCATCAAAATGTCTCCTTGCAAATAAGGACGCGGGCCACAAAGCGCGGGGGTACCCCCGCGCTTTGTGGCCCGCGGTCTGTTTAAAGCACCTTACCGGTGCTGTCGTCGATCAGATGCATGTTGCTCAAGTCGGCCCTGAGCTTCATCGACTTCGCCGCCGCCGCGCCGGCATTGGGATTGACGCGGCCGCAGACCTCAACGCCGTTCACGGTGAAATAGACCAGGGTCTCCATGCCCATCGGCTCCACAACGTCGATCATCATGTCGAAATCGTGCTGGTTGGGCTCGACATGCGGCCTGGTCTCGATGATGTGCTCCGGCCGCAGCCCGAGCACCAGCCTGTCCTTGCCGACATGCGCTTCGTAGCGCGCCGTACGATCGGCCGGGACCGGGAAGGCGACTGTCCCGTTGACCCGCACGGTAAGGGCACCGGCGGCTCGCTCGAGTTGGCAAGGAATGAAGTTCATGGCCGGCGAGCCGATGAAGCCCGCGACGAACTTGGTGGCCGGTGAATGATAGAGATCGTTGGGCGAGCCGACCTGCTCGATGATGCCCGCATTCATCACCACCACGCGGTCGGCCAGCGTCATGGCTTCGACCTGATCGTGGGTCACGTAGACGGTGGTGGTGCGCACCTTCTGATGCACCTTCTTGATCTCGGTGCGCATCTGCACGCGCAGCTTGGCGTCGAGGTTCGACAGCGGCTCGTCGAACAGGAAGACCTTGGGATCGCGCACGATGGCGCGGCCCATGGCGACACGCTGGCGCTGGCCGCCCGAAAGCTGCTTGGGCTTGCGGTCGAGCAGCTCGGTGATGTCGAGGATCTGCGCCGCCTGCTTCACCCGCCGCTCGATCTCGTCCTTCGGCGTTTTCTTGAGCTTCAGCCCGAAGGACATGTTTTCGTAGACGTTCATATGCGGATAGAGCGCATAGTTCTGGAACACCATGGCGATGTCCCGGTCCTTGGGCGGCACGTCGTTGACGACGTCGCCACCGATCGCGATGTCGCCGTCGGAAATTTCCTCCAGCCCCGCGATCATCCGCAAGGTCGTGCTCTTGCCACAGCCCGACGGGCCGACCAGCACGATGAATTCCTTGTCGGAGATATCGAGGTCGATACCGCGGACGGCCAGCACTTCGTCGTACTTCTTGACGACCTTACGCAACGTTACCTGTGCCATGTGTCGACTATCCCTTTGTCGCGCCCGCGGTGAGACCCGCAATATAATAGTCCATCAGGAAAGCATAGATGATCAAGGGTGGGGCGGCGCCGAGCAGCGCCCCGGTCATGATCTGGCCCCAGTTGAACACGTCGCCCTTGATCAGGGTGGTGACGATGCCCACCGGCAGCACGAGTTCGCTGGTCGAGGTGGTGAAGGCCAGCGGATAAAGGAACTGCGCCCAGGATACGGTGAAGGCGAAGATCGTCGCGGCGATGATACCGGGCAGCGCCACCGGGATGAAGATCTTGGTCAGCGTCTGCATCCAGGTCGCCCCGTCGATCAGTGCCGCCTCGTCCAGCTCCTTGGGGATGGAGGCGAAGTAGCCGATCATGATCCAGGTGCAGAACGGCACGGTGAGCGTCGGGTAGATGATGATCAGCGTCCACCAGTGGTTCATCAGCTCGATGCCGAGATTTTCGCGGACAAAGGCGAACATCTTGAACAGCGGGATGAACAGCAGCGTGTCGGGGATCAGGTAGGTCAGAAACACGCCGGTCGCCAGGGTCGCCGAGCCCCAGAACTTCATGCGGGCGAGCGCGAAGGCGGCCGACACGCTGATCACCATGCTGATCGCCACCACGCAGACCGACACGATGGCCGAGTTGCGGAAGAAGACCAGGAACTGGTTCTGCGTCAGCAGCTCGACATAGTTGGAGAGGGTCGGATTCTCGACCCACCAGGGATTCTGCGCCGCCGAGATCTCGGCGCTGCTCTTCAGCGACGTGATCAGCATGTAGATCGGCGGCATCAGGAAGAAGATGGCGAACAGCACCAGGAAGAAATAGGACCAGCGCAGCGCCCAGCGCCGGTCTCTGCTGATGCTGCCGTACACGGGACGACCGGCCATGCCGGCGGAAACAGCGGCGTTGGCCATCAGACTTCACTCCCCCGCTTGGTGATGTCGCGCAGGATGAAGGCGGCGGCGACGGCCAGGATCGGCACCATGAATAGCGACACGGCAGCGCCCAAGGGTATGTCGCCGCTTTCGATACCGACCTTGAAAGCCCACGTCGCGAACAGATGGGTGGCATTGAGCGGTCCGCCGGCCGTCAGGATGCGCACGATGTCGAAATTCGCGAAGGTCACGATCAGCGAGAACAGTGCGGTGATGGCGATGATGTTGCGCATCATCGGCAGGGTCACGTACCAGATGCGCTGCCACCATGTGGCGCCGTCGATCGAGGCTGCCTCGTAGAGCTGCTCGGGTACCGACTTCAGCGCCGCGAGATACATGATCATGAAGAACGGCGCCCCGACCCAGATATTGACCAGGATGACGGCGAAGCGCGCCCAGTTGGCCTCACCGGTCCATGGAATTCGATCGATGCCGAAATGCATCAGGACCCAGTTGATCGCCGAGTAGGACGGATCGAACAGCCACAGCCAGGCGAGCGTGCTCATCGCCGGCGGGATCACCCACGGCACCAGCAGCATGCCGCGCCATTTGCGCTGCCCCTTGGTCGGGATGTTGTGCACGAAGTGCGCGACGACGAAACCGATGATCGCCTTGAAGATCACCGCCGAGATGGCGAACAGGCAGGACTGGAAGAAGACGTCCCAGAAGGTCGCGCGCTTGAATAGAAACTCGAAATTGCCGAAGCCGACGAACTTGGTCATCGACTTGTTCAGCATCGACAGCCAGACCGCGTAGCCGGCCGGATAGGCCACCAGCACGCCCAGCAGAACGATGAGAGGCAAGGCCATCAGAAAAGCAATCGTCGACTTGCGCTGCATCAGCCTGTGCAAGCCGCCGCGACGATTTCCTTCGAGGATAGCGGTATTGCGGGCAGCGATATCGGCCATGGCGTGCTCCGTGCGATCGGGGACGGGACGGGAAGCGAAGAAGGCGCCGTCCCTTCTTGGACGACGCCTTCCCCGCTCCGCGCCTAGTTGCGCATGAAGCCTTCGATCTCGCTGGCGGCCCAGTCGAGAACCTTCTCCATCGGCTCGCCCTTGTAGTAGCGAACCGCCATCATCGTCTGGATGCCCTGGTTGTAGATCTGCTCGGCGATCTTGTGCGGCGCGGGGGCCGCGGCGACCGAGAGGATCTGATGGTTGTACGGGTTGGGATAGTGGAAGAGCGTGCCCTTGGGCGGCTCGGCCTCGGCCCAGACCTTGAAGGTCGTGAGCTTCTCGAACGACGGCAGATCGTAGCCGCCGCTGGCATTCACCATCTTCTCAGCCGACGAGGACTGCGAGAGGTGCGCCAGCAGGCTCTTGGCCGCCGACTGGTTCTTGCTGAAGTTCCAGGTGCCCCAGAAGAATGGCAGGAACGGTGCGTAACGTCCCTTCGGTCCGACCGGGAAACCGTGCGTCCAGCACTGCTCGGCGACCTGTGGCGCATCGCGCTTGGCGACCGCCCAGGCGCTTGGCGGATTCATGATCAACGAGCCTTGGCCCGAGACCAGGAACTTGTTGTTCGACGCGTCATCCCAGGCCGGCACGTCGGCCGGTAGGAACGCCATCAGCTTCTTGTAGTACTCGAGTGCCTGGCGGACCTGGTCGTTCTTGACCACGATGTCGCCCTTGGCGTTCACGAGGACCGCGCCGAAGGCATGGAAGAAGGCGCCGATCGTGTCGACATTGTCCGATGTCGTGCCGAGGCCGATGCCGAACGGGTTACCGCCCTTGTGGCAAGCTTCCGCCGCCTTCAGGAAGGTATCGACGGTCCAGTCGTCGGCCTTGGGCGGCGCGCCGGCCGGATACATCGCCTGGATGTCAATGCCGGCATGTTTCTTCAGGAGGTCGATGCGCGAGCACGGCCCCTTGATCTGGCTGCCCACCGTCGCGGGAATCGCGAGCCACTTGCCGTTGATCTTGCCGAGATACTCGACCGTGCCGTTGACGTTGCCGTTGGCCTTGATGAGATCCGCCATCAGATCGTCCATCGGCACGAGCTGATCGGCGTAGCGTGCTGGCAAGAACGTGTTCATCGCCAGGATATCGTGGCCGGACTTGGCCTGTGCTTCGGCCGCCGTGGTCAGCAGCAGCTTGTTGCCCTGCGAGGTGATGAAGTCGATCGTGACATCGACTTTCTCCTGGGCGGCCCATTCCTTGATGAGATCTTCCGTCGCCTTGTTCGCGCCTGGCACCCAGTGATCCCAGAAGCCGACGGAGAGCTTGCCCGCGGCATAGGCGCCACGAACGAACGGTGCGGCGACGAAAGCCGTCGACATCGCCGTGGTTGCGGCGACAAAACGCCGACGACTGACCTTCTTCGAAACCATGTTCCCTCCTCCTCTGCGGCCGGTATAACCGGCTCGATGATAGCGCTCGCATTTTTGCGAAGATGACTTCGCCCGGAGCCTTGGGAACAAATGCTATGCACAACCTGACGGGCAGGCAATTAGTTTTGGCACGCGAGCCGCGCGGAGCAAGATTTGACACTCGGTAAGAGCGTCCGGATGCTCCGCGCCCCGAGCCTGAAGCCGTGGCAAGGGCCGCCTAGAGCCGTCGAGGGAGGAGACCAACGTGCGTGAAAACACTGTGAAATCGATCTGGAAGAAGGGCGGCGCAGCCGTGAACGGCTGGCTCGGCATCCCGAGCGGCGTCGCGGCCGAGGGCATGGCGCAAGGCGGCTGGGACTCGCTGACAGCCGATCTGCAGCATGGATTGATCGATTATCAGGCAGCGGTTTCGCTGTTTCAGGCCATCGCCACCACGCCGACCATCCCGCTGGCGCGCGTGCCCTGGAACGAGCCCGGCATCATCATGAAGCTCCTCGACGCCGGGGCCTTCGGCATCATCTGCCCCATGGTGAACAGCCGCGCCGAGTGCGAGGCCTTCGTCGGCGCCTGCCGCTACGCGCCCGTCGGCTATCGCAGCGTCGGCCCGACGCGCGCCGCCTGGCTGCACGGCGCCGACTATGTGAAGCACGCAAATGACACCGTGCTCACTTTTGCGATGATCGAGACCAGGAAGGCGATGGAGAATCTCGACGAGATCCTGTCGACGCCCGGCCTCGATGCCGTTTATGTCGGCCCGGCCGATCTCGGCCTGTCGCTGGGCGGCGAGCCGCGCGGTGACCAGACCGATCCCAAGATCGTCGACGCCATCCAGACCATCGTGAAGGCCTGCAAGAAGCACAAGATCTACGCCGGCATCCATTGCGGCTCGACCGACTACGCCAAGAAGGCGATCGGCTGGGGCTTCCAGTTCACGACCATCCTGGCCGACAACGCGCTGCTGGTGAATGCCGCCAAGGCGACGGTTGCAGCAATGCGTGAAGGCAACACCACCGGCGCCAAGAGCTCCGGCGGCAGCATGTACTGAGTACCGAGGTTTTTTCGTCTGATGCAGATCTCTCCCGCCGCCAATCCCTGGCTCGCCGCCGTTGCCCCCTCGCCGATCGGCGAGACCAAGCGTTGGGTGCTGGGCCGCACCTTCCCCGCCGACCGACCGCTGATCGATCTCAGCCAGGCCGTGCCCGGCTATCCGCCGGCGCTGGAGATGCGCCGCCATCTCGGCGAGCTGCTGCTCGATCCGGCGATGCACGGCTACACGCCGATCCTCGGCCTGGCACCCTTGCGCGAGACCTATGCCGCCCACCTCTCCTCCTTCTACGGCGCGCGCATCGGGACGGACGAGGTCGGCATCACCTCGGGCTGCAACCAGGCCTTTTGCCTCGCCCTGATGAGCATCGCCCAGGCCGGCGACCAGGTGATCCTGCCGCGACCGCACTATTTCAATCACGACATGTGGATGCGCATGCAGGGCGTGGAGCCGGTGTCGCTCGACTTCCGTCCGGGCTCGGGCGCCGTGCCCAACGCCGAGGATGCCGAGAAGCTGATCGGCCCGCGCACGCGCGCCATCGTGCTGATCTCGCCCAACAATCCGACCGGCGCGGTCTATCCGCGGGCGACGATCCATGCCTTCTACGAACTCGCCAAGAAGCACGGCATCGCCCTGCTGCTCGACGAGACCTACAAGGATTTCCTGCCCGAAGGCGAGCGCCCGCACGGGCTGTTCGACGAGCCCGACTGGCAGGGCACGCTGGTCCATCTCTACAGCTTCTCCAAGGTCTTTGCGCTGACCGGCTATCGCGTGGGCGGCGTCACCGCCGGTGCGAAGCTGATGGCCGAGATCGAGAAGGCGATGGACTGCGTGTCGATCTGCCCGCCTCGCCTCGGCCAGGAGGCTGCCCTCTACGGCCTCCAGCATCTGCTGCCCTGGGCGCGGAAGAACACCGAAGGGCTGAAGGCGCGCGCCGATATGCTGGGTCAGGGCCTGCAACGCTCGAACCGCTGGCGGCTGGTCAGCATCGGCGCCTACTTCGCCTACGTCGAGCACCCCTTCCCGGGCCAGCCCTCGACCGAGGTCTCCAAGCGGCTGTCCGACGAGGAGAACCTGCTGACCATCCCGGGCGACATGTTCGGTGCCGGCCAGGAGCGTTTCGTGCGCCTGGCCTTCGCCAATGTGACGGACGACAAGATCCCCCTCGTGCTGGAGCGCCTGGAACGTTTCGGCAGCTAGCGACAGAAAAATTGTCATCCCGAGCGCAGCGAGGGACCTTTGGTGATCAATGTATACCTACTACGTCTACATACTCACCAACGTGAAGCGGAACGTAATGTATGTCGGCGTCACCAATGATCTAGGCAGGCGCGTCGTGGAGCATCGTGACGGCAAAGGTGGTGCGTTCACCAGGCAGTATCGGGTCAACACGCTGGTCTACGCCGAAGAGTTTGAACAGATAGAAGAAGCGATTGCACGAGAGAAGCAAATCAAGGGCTGGCGTCGCTCAAAGAAGGACGCGCTGGTAGAGGCGGCCAATCCCACATGGTCCGACCTCCTGGATTGGAATGCCGCGAAAGGTCCCTCGCTGCGCTCGGGATGACAACGTTACGATGGTTCCAGGAGTCATAAAGATGCCGCATGCCACGACGCCGGACGGCGTGAAGCTCTACTTCGAGGAAGCCGGCAGCGGCTCGCCGATCCTGTTCGTCCACGAGTACAGTGGCGACTGGCGGAGCTGGGAACCGCAGATGCGCTTCTTCGCCCGGCGGCATCGCTGCATCACCTACTCCTTCCGCGGCTATCCCGGCTCGGACGTGCCGGCCGATGGCGCCAAGTACGGCCAGCAGCCGGCGGTCGACGATGCCCGGCACATGCTGGACCACCTCGGTATCGCCCAGGCCCATATCGTCGGCCTGTCGCAAGGCGCTTTCGCCACCGCGCATTTCGGCCGCCTCTACGCTGACCGCGCCCTCTCCCTCACCCTGGCCGGCGTGGGCTCGGGGGCGGACCGCGAGGGCCACGAGCAGTTCAAGAAGGATGCCCAGACGACGGCCGAGCGTATCCGCCAGCACGGCATGGCGAACTATGCCCAGGGCCTCACGACCAACCCGACGCGCTCGCGCTTCAAGCAGAAGGATCCGCGCGGCTTCGCCGAGTTCGTGAAGCACCTCTCGGAGCATCCCGATATCGGCGCCGCCAACACCATGGCGAACTACCAGGGCAAGCGGCCGTCGCTCTACGATTTCGAGGCGGAATGGCGAAAGCTCGACCTGCCGACCCTGATCATCTGCGGCGACGAGGACGATCCCTGCCTGCAGCCGAGCCTCTATCTCAAGCGGGTGATGCCCAATGCCGGGCTGGCGATGTTCGCCAAGACCGGCCACACGGTGAACATCGAGGAGCCCGACGCCTTCAATCGCGAGCTGGCCGCCTTCATCGGCCTGGTCGAGGCCGGCAAATGGACGCCGCGTCAGGCGGCCGCTAAGGACGCCAGCTTGATTTGACCACGTCTGATCTGACCGTCACGGCGTGGTTCAAGGGGCCGTGCCCGCGGCCGAAGCCGGGCGCGGTCTCGATGGCCTTGCGCACATAATCCCGCGCCCGCGCCACCGCATCGTATAGGCTCATCTTCTGGGCAAGGCCTGCGGCGATCGCCGACGCCAAGGTGCAGCCGGTGCCGTGGGTGCTGCGGCTCTTGATGCGGCTGTCCTCGAAACGGTCGAAGCGGCCGTCATGGAACAGGATATCGACGACGCGGTCACCCTCCAGGTGGCCGCCCTTCATCAGCACGGCCTTGGCGCCCAATGCGGCGAGCTTCTCGGCGGCGCGCCTCATGTCGGCCTCGCCGCGCACGGGAAAGCCCGCCAGCACTTCCGCCTCCGGCAGGTTGGGTGTGATCAGCGCCGCCATCGGCAGCAGCACGTCGCGCAGCGCCGTCTCGGCCTCGGTCAGAAGCAGGCGATGGCCGCCCTTGGCCACCATGACGGGATCGACGACCAGCGGCACGCCGGGTGCATGCCGGGCGATCCCCGCGGCCACGACGTGGATCACCTCGGCGCTGTGCAGCATACCGGTCTTCAGCGCATCGGCGCCAATGTCCGACAGGACGAGTTCCATCTGCTGGGCGATGAAGGCCGGCTCGACGGCCATCACGCCGTGCACGCCCTCGGTGTTCTGCGCCGTGAGCGCTGTGATCGCGGTGGCGGCAAAGCCCGCCATTGCCGTCACGGCCTTGATGTCGGCCTGGATGCCGGCGCCACCGCCGGAATCGGAGCCGGCGATGATCAGAACACGCCCCTTCATACCGTCCTCTTGCTACGCGGCTTGTGATGCCGATCGTCGTTATGCAGCCGGGCGCGGGATTGCGTCGATGATCTGGTCGACCACGATGCGCACCAGATCGGAATCGTCGCCCTCGGCCATGACGCGGATCAGGGGCTCGGTGCCCGACTTGCGCACGAGGATGCGGCCGTTCTTGCCGAGCCGTGCCTCGGCATCGGCGATCGCCCGCGCCACCCCATCGGCATCGAGGGCGGCATTGGCATTGGCGACGCGCACATTCTTCAGGAGCTGCGGCACCGGTTCGAACGCGCGGAAAGTCTCACTGGCCGGCCGGCCGCTGCGCACCATCGCAGCCAGCCCCTGCAGCGCCGCCATCAGCCCGTCGCCGGTGGTGGCGTAGTCGGTCATGATGATATGGCCGGACTGCTCGCCGCCGAGATTGTAGCCGTCGCGCCGCATCCGCTCGAGGACGTAGCGGTCGCCGACCTGCGTGCGCACCAGGCCGAGCTTGCGGGCCGCGAGATAGCGTTCCAGCCCGAGGTTGGACATCACCGTCGCCACGACGCCGCCACCGGTCAGCCGGTCCTCGCGCAGCCAGTGGTCGCAGACCGTCGCCATGAGCTGGTCGCCATCGATCACGTTGCCGCGTTCGCAGACCAGCACCACGCGGTCGGCGTCGCCGTCGAGGGCGATGCCGACATCGGCGCGATGGGTCACCACCTGCTCCTGCAGGACGCCGGGATGGGTCGAGCCGCAATTGCCGTTGATGTTGAAGCCGTCGGGCGACACGCCGACCCGAACGACCTCGGCGCCGAGCTCCCATAGCACCGTGGGCGCCACCTTGTAGGCCGCGCCATTGGCGCAATCGACGACGATCTTGAGGCCGCTCAAGTCGAGCGCCTTGGCGACCGAGCCCTTCACCGCCTCGATATAGCGGCCGTCGGAATCACCGATCCGCCGGGCACGACCGATATCGGGCGAGCCGGCCAGCTGCAGCTGTTGCGGCGAGGCGACCAGCGCGCCGATCTGGGCCTCGACCGCGTCGGAAAGCTTGAAGCCGTCGGGACCGAACAGCTTGATGCCGTTGTCCTCGTAGGGATTGTGCGAGGCCGAGATCATCACACCGACATCGGCCCGCATGGACCGCGTCAGGAAACCGACGGCGGGTGTCGGCAGTGGGCCGAGCAGCAGGACATCGACGCCGACCGAGAGGAACCCCGCGGTCAGAGCCTGTTCGATCATGTAGCCCGAGAGCCGCGTATCCTTGCCGATCACCGCGCGGTTGCGATGGGCACCACGACGAAAGACCTGGCCCGCCGCCATGCCGATGCGCAGCGCGGTCTCGGCGGTCATGGGCTCGCTGTTGGCGCGTCCGCGCACGCCGTCGGTGCCGAAGAGAGTACGAGGCATCGTGACGAATTTACTTCATTGCCGCCCAGACCGCGAGGGCCTGCCGTGTCGCAACGACATTATGGACCCGCACGAGGGCCGCCCCGCGGCGCACGGCTTCGACCGCAAGCCAGGCCGAGGCAGGATCGCGGTCGGCCGGCTTGGCGATCCCGGTCAGCTTGCCGATGAAGCTCTTGCGCGAGCAGCCGATCAGCACGGGGTAGCCCGCCTCGGCGAGGCGTCCGGCTCCGGCGATCAGCTCCAGTTCCTGGGCCACGCTCTTGCCGAAGCCGAGGCCGGGATCGAGGGCGATACGGTCGGCCGGAAGTCCGGCCGCCTCGCAGGCTGCCGCACGCTCCAGCAGAAAGGCCCGCACATCCTCGACGACGTCGCCATAGGCCGGGCCTGCGAAGGTGTTCTCCGGCAGCCCGCGCCGATGCATCAGAACCACGTCGGCCTGCCGTTCCGCGACCAGCGGCAGCATGGCGGCATCATCGCGCAATGCCGACACGTCGTTCACGATGCTCGCCCCGGCATCGAGGGCGGCACGCGCCACCGAGGCGCGGCGTGTATCGATCGAGAGAACCAGGCTTCGGCCCTTGCCCTTACCGATGCCCTGCCGCGCAAGCCCTTCGATCACCGGCAGGACGCGCTTCAGCTCGTCCTCGGGTGAGGTCGGCAGCGAGCCCGGCCGCGTCGACTCACCGCCGATATCGAGGATATCGGCACCCGCCTCGACGAAGCGCAGGCCATCTTCGATGGCCTGCACCGGGTCGAGGCGCTCACCGCCGTCGGAAAAGGAATCGGGTGTCACATTGACGATCGCCATCACCAGCGGGCGATGGCGATCGAGCGGGAGCCCCGCGAAACGAGCCGTCAATCCGGCGGCTTCAGACGCCGGGCTGCGGTTCGGGATTGGCGCCACCCGGCGCCGTGCCGGTGCCCGCCCCCTGGCCCGAGCTGGTCGGAACCGAGGCGCGGCGCCGGCGGTCGGGGCCTGCCCCGCCCGTGTCGTCGCGGACGATCTTGTCGCCCCGCAGGACCTGGCCGATCTCGTCGTTGCTCAGGGTCTCGTACTCCAGCAGCGCCTTGGAGATCGTATGCAGATCGTCGAGGTGCTCGGTCAGGATGGTCCGGGCGCGCCCCTCGGCCTCCTCGATCAGGCGGCGGACCTCCTGATCGATCAGCTGGGCGGTCGCCTCCGAGACGTTCTGCGTCTGGGTGACGGCGTGGCCCAGGAACACTTCCTGCTCGTTGGCCTGATAACGCACGCGGCCGAGCTTTTCGGACATGCCGTAGGCGGTGATCATGCCGCGTGCGGTCTGCGTCGCCACCTGAATGTCGCTCGCCGCACCGGTCGTCACGTTCTCCGGCCCGAACACCAGCTCCTCGGCCATGCGGCCGCCGAACATGATGGCCAGTCGCGATTCGAGGTACTGCTTGGTGTGGCTGAGATGGTCGCGTTCCGGCAGCTGCATGGTGACACCGAGTGCACGGCCACGCGGAATGATTGTGACCTTGTGCAGCGGATCGCTCTTCGGGACATGCATGGCGACCAGGGCATGGCCGGCCTCATGATAGGCGGTCAGCCGCTTCTCTTCGTCCGTCATCGCCATGGAGCGGCGCTCGGTGCCCATCAGGACCTTGTCCTTGGCGTACTCGAAGTCGCCCATGGTGACGAGACGCTTGCCGACACGGGCAGCGCGCAGCGCCGCCTCGTTCACGAGGTTGGCGAGATCGGCACCGGAGAAGCCCGGCGTGCCACGCGCCAGAACCCGCGGCTCGACATCCGGCGCCAGCGGCACCTTGCGCATATGGACCTTGAGGATCTTCTCGCGGCCGCCGACATCGGGGTTCGGCACGATGACCTGGCGGTCGAAACGGCCCGGACGCAGCAGCGCGGGATCGAGCACGTCCGGCCGGTTGGTCGCCGCGATCAGGATGACGCCTTCGTTGGACTCGAAGCCGTCCATCTCGACGAGCAGCTGGTTCAGCGTCTGCTCGCGCTCGTCGTTGCCGCCGCCCAGCCCGGCACCACGATGGCGACCGACCGCGTCGATTTCGTCGATGAACACGATGCAGGGGGCGTTCTTCTTGGCCTGCTCGAACATGTCGCGCACGCGGCTCGCGCCCACGCCCACGAACATCTCGACGAAGTCGGAGCCCGAGATGGTGAAGAACGGCACGTTGGCTTCGCCCGCGATGGCGCGCGCCAGCAGCGTCTTGCCGGTGCCCGGCGGGCCGACCAGCAAGCAGCCCTTGGGGATCTTGCCGCCCAGACGCTGGAACTTCTGCGGATCCTTCAGGAAGTCGACGATCTCTTCCAGTTCGGACTTGGCCTCGTCGATGCCGGCCACGTCCTCGAAGGTCACGCGGCCATGCTTCTCCGTCAGGAGGCGCGCTCGCGACTTGCCGAAGCCCATCGCCCGGCCGGTGCCGCTCTGCATCTGGCGCAGGAAGAATATGTAGACGCCGACAAGGACCAGGACGGGCAACCAGCTCACGAAGATGCTGCCGAGATTGACGCCCTCCTCGGGCGGTCCGGCATCGACGCGGTCGACGTTCTTGATCAGGAGCGGCATCAGCTGATCGTCCGGCGGCGTGCTCGGCGCATAGGTGGCGAACTTCTGCACGCCGTTGCGCGGCTCGCGGAAGGTGCCGCTGATCGTATTGCCCTGGATGCGAACTTCCTGGACCTGGCGCTGCTCGACGGCGCGCACGAAGTCCGAATAGGAGATGGTATTGCCCGCGGTCCTGGTCGCGCCGCCCTGAAACACGCTGTAGAGCAGCGCGAGCAGCAGCACGATGACGATCCACAGGGCGGCGTTTCGATTGAACGGGTTCACTTTTGCCTTCCGCTGGTAGGGCTATTCCCCAAGATGGGTTGCGTTCCCGCTGCCGCAAGCGAAAAAGGCACCGGGAATGAGAGGCTGTCCTCCCTTCCTGCCATTTTCAGGGCAGACAATCCATAACAGGCGGCCATTTTCGCCGCGTCTGATCACGAATCGGCAATTTGACAACGTAAAATCACCGGCGCGGCCGGATTTTCCCCTGTCTGGTTCCCCTTTGAGTCGGACCAAGGCCCGCTCGAGCCGATCCCGCCGAGGGGGATGATCGCCCCCGCCCAGAGCCTGGACCAGCCGGCCGATCAGGCGCCGTTGCACACCCAGCGAGACACTCCGAAAAGCCACGCAATCAAAGGCCACGGCGTCGTCCCGGCCGAGGTCCAGCAGCGCCACGGCAGCTTCAGCGACTTCCTTCTCTTCGGTCACCCGCTGGCCTGCCCGGGAGGCCGGAACCGCCACCGCCCCGCCGGCCGCCCGCAGCCGCGCCCGCTCGAAGCGCAGGTCGGTATTGGAGGGGTCGTCGATCCAAAGAATGCGCTCTGTCTGCAAGGTCGCCGCCAGCCGTTCGCGTGGCACCGCCAGCAACGGCCGCAGCAGCCTGACCTCTGGCCCCTCGATCAGGGCCGCCATGCCGGCCAGCCCATCCGGCCCGCTGTTGCGCGCCGCCCGCATCGCCACGGTCTCGGCCTGGTCATCGGCCTGGTGCGCCACCAGGAGGTGGAGGATGCCGCGACGACGACAGGCGTCTCGCAGCAGACGATATCTCGCCTCGCGGGCTGCCTGCTGCAGGCCTGTCGCGGGTTTGGGGCCTGTCCAGGCAAGAACGTCACTCTCGATCCCCAGCCCGCCCAGCACGTTGCGGGTCGCTGCGACTTCGTCCGCGGCTTCCGCGCGCAGCCCATGGTCGACGATCAGGGCGACCGCCCGCCCCGCGCGCTCACGCGCCCAGCGATCGGCCAGCAAAGCAAGGCAGAGCGAATCCCGCCCGCCGGATACGGCGACAGCCAGCTCGGGCCGCGCCTCGAAAGGCTCGAAGGGCGCCATAAGGCGCGCGAATTCCGGCTCGTCGAGACCGCATGCCTTTTCCTCCCCATTCATATGGGGAGGTGCCCCGTCTCGCGGGGCGGAGGGGTCATGCCCGCTTGCACCCAAACACATGAGCGCGACTGGAGTCGCGCGCTCCCAGCCATGAGCATCTTTGCTGGGAGCGCGGCACTCCAGTGCCGCTCATAGACTGTGAACAACGAATCTGACCCCTCCGCCCCTGGTTACAGGGGCACCTCCCCATACGAATGGGGAGGAACGATCCCGCTGGCCCCTCAATCCGCTCCGGCTGCTTGATCGATCACCCGCAACCGTTCTTCTGGCGCTCCTGATCGATCCGGCGCTTCTGCAGATCGGTGGCGCGCGGATAGTCCTGGCTGAAGCGCGAGAACACCGCGCAGGCATCAGACTTGCGATTGAGCGCCGCCATGGTGATGCCGAGCTTCAGCAGATTGTCCGGCCCCTTGGGACTGGTCTTGTAGGCCTTGTAGCCCTCGGCAAAGGCCGTCATCGCGTTCTGGTAGTCGCGCCGGGCGTAGTAGGTCTCGCCCAGCCAGTATTGGGCGTTGCCGGCGAGCTTGTTCTGCGGGCTACGCTGCAGGAAGTTCTTGAAGCCGCGCTCGGCGCCGGCGTAGTCGCCCTCCTGCAGCTTCTTGAAGGCATCGTCGTAGATCTGGTCGACGGAGCCGCCAGCGGCAGCTCCGCCTGCCGGAGGTGCGGCGGCATGCGGCGTCGGTGCCGGTCCGGCCGCAGGGCCCGCAGCGGGGCCGGCGGCCGGTCCGCCGGGCCGCGGCCCGGGACGCCCGCCGCCGCCCTTCTCGATCTGGTCGATCCGGTACTCGTAGTCGGCCTGCATCTTCTCGAGCTGCTGCTGCAACTGGGCATTTCGGTACTGAAGCTGCTCGATCTGGCCCGTCATCATCGTGAGCGACTGCTGCAGCTGATTGAGCCTGTCCTCGATGTAGACGGGATCGGCGCGCTGCGCGGCGGCAGCCGTCGGCAGGGCGAAAGCGAGCAGGAAGAGGAAGCGCGACGTGAGGATTTTCATGACCGGCGACAGTTTCAGAGCAAACGCGGCCATTTTCAGGCATGGCCGACCTGCCTCCAAACGAAAACGCCGGTCGTTGGGCGACCGGCGTCTCTATAATCAGGTCCGAGGCCCTTACTGAAGGGAGGTGACCGCGCGGCGGTTGAGCTGCCAGGCGGCTTCGTCGGAACCGACGGGGTCCGGCCGCTCCTTGCCGTAGCTGATGGTCTTCAAGCGGGCCGCCGGCACGCCCTGGGCGATCAGGTACTGGCGCGCCGAATTCGCACGCCGCTCGCCGAGCGCCAGGTTGTACTCGCGCGTGCCGCGCTCGTCGCAATGGCCTTCGACCGTCACCTGGTAGTTCGTGTACTTCTTGAGCCACTCGGCCTGGCGATTGAGCGTCTGGCGGCCCTCGTCGTTGATGGTCGACATGTCGGTCGCGAAGAAGACGCGGTCGCCGACATTCTGACGGAAATCCGCCACCGAACCCGGTGTCACGGTCGTGGACGCGGTGGCAGCCTGCTGCTGGTCGTTGCTGCTGCACGCGACGACGAAGATCATCGCCGCGATGGCTGTCAAAGCCTTGATCATGCGCATATGTCGATCCACTCCCTGACAAAATCGACCCGGGCGCAGGTTACGCTCGGGTCGACAAAAACGATCATATATTCCGTCATTGCGGAATCAAGGGTGACCAGGCCGGATCCGAGGCGTCGGTCGGCGTCGGAACCTGGCGCTCGAAGCGGCCCGTGATGTCGACCTGGTGCAACGAGACGGCACCAGCGCGGCCGCCGCCGCTCGGCTGTCCGCGGAAGAACATGATGACACGCCCGTTCGGCGCCCATGTCGGACCTTCCACCAGGAAGCCGCTGGCCAGCATGCGCTCACCGCTGCCGTCGGCCCGCATCACGCCGATGCCGAAGCCACCCGACGAGATCTTGGTGAAGGCGATGAAGTCGCCGCGCGGCGACCAGACCGGCGTGGCATAGCGGCCCTCGCCGAAGCTGATACGCCGCTCGCCGCCGCCGCCGGCGCTCATCACGTAGAGCTGCTGGGCGCCGCCGCGGTCGGAGTTGAAGACGATCTGCGAGCCGTCGTTGGAGTAGCACGGCGAGGTGTCGATCGCCGGCGTGTTGGTGAGACGGCGCAACTGCCGGCCGCGCACATCCATCTCGTAGAGGTCGCTGTTGCCGTCGGCCGAGATGCTCATCACCACCTTGGTGCCGTCGGGCGAGAAGCGCGGGGCGAAGCTCATGCCCGGGAAGTTGCCCAGAAGCTCGCGGCGGCCCGAATCGACGTTCTGCAGGTAGACGCGCGGCGGCGTGTTGTTCTCGCCGTACGCCATGTAGACGATTTCCTGCAGGGTCGGCGAGAAGCGCGGCGTCAGCGCGATGGTGCGGCCATCGGTGATGTAACGGTTGTTGGCGCCGTCCTGATCCATGATGGCGATGCGCTTGGTGCGGTTGTTGCCCGGCCCGGACTCCGAGACATAGGCCACGCGCGTATCGAAATAGCCGTCCTCGCCGGTCACCCGCTTGTAGATCGCATCGGCGATGATGTGGGCGAGACGGCGCCAGTTGCTCTGCTGGCTGGTGAAGGAAAGCCCGGTCGCCTGGTTGCCGACGATGACGTCCCACAAGCGGAAGTCGGCCTTGATGCTGCCGCCCGACTGCGTCACCTGGCCGACCACGAGGCCGGCCGCGCCGATCTGGCGCCAGCTCGGAAACTGCGGCGGCGACGAGGCGTCGACGTTCTGCTGGATGTAGGAACTGGGCGGGATCACGCGGAACAGGCCGCTGTTCTGCAGGTCGTTCCGGATCACGTTCGCCATCTGCGCGCCGACCGCATCGCCCTTGAAGTCGACGATGGCGATCGGCACCGGCTCGAAGGAGGGCCGCGTCATGTCGATCGTGAGCTGCGCGCGCGCCGGCATCGCGGCACCGGCCGCAAGCGCGACACCGCCCATCATCGTCAAACGTCGGGGAAGTTTCATTTCGAACCTCGTCTTCATGGGGCGTGTTTATAGCCTGAGGGGAACCTAGTAGTCGCGGGGATCGAAGTTGAAAGTGATCGTCTTCCAACTGTTGTATTTTTCCGGTGACAGCGGCCACGGCTGGCAGCGCGGATTCATGATGGCGCGCCAGGCGGCATCGGCCGCGGCGCGATAGACCGCATCGCTGTGATAGCGGCCGGTGTCGCGCACGGAGGCCTGCACGGGCGTGCCGTTCTGATTCATGTCGACGACCAGCGTGATGATCATCGCCTGATCCCGCGCCCCGCCTTGCGTGTTCCAGCACGGCCGGATCTTCTGGCGCACGCCTTCGATCTCACTCGCCGTGACGACGGCGGCAAGATTGGGTGCGGCGGGCGCCTGGCGCGTGATCTGCTGCACCGGCTTGGGCTGCTGCTCGGGTGTCTGCACCTTCTGGTTCGACTGCTTGTTCTTCAGAATGTCATCCAGAAGTGCATCAACGCGATCCGGCTTGGGAGGTTGCGGCTTGGGCGGCGGCGGCTTCGGCGGCTCGGGCTTCTTCACCTCGGCCGGCTTGGGCGGCTCGGGAGGCTTCTTCTCCTCGACCTTGGGCGGCTCGGGCTCCTTGGGTTTCATCGCCACCACGTCCTCAACCGGCTTGGCGGCCTCGGTCTTGGGCTTTTCCTCGGGCTTGGGCGGCGGCGGCGTGGGCTGCGCGACGTCGGGCTTGGGCGTGGGCGGCGCCGGCGGCGGATCCGCCGTCTTGGGCGGCGGCGCCTTGGTGGTCTCCTGGGCGATCGGCGCGTCCTTGGGCTGCGGCGGCGGATTGCCCACCGTCGGCGCCGCGGCCTTCTTGTCGATCGCCTCGAACTCGACCATCACCGGCTCGGGCTCCATCAGCGGCGGCTTGCTGAAGAAGTCGAGGTTCAGGATCGCCGCCCCCAGCACGAAGACATGCACCATCGCCGACACGATGGCCGGTGTCCGCATCTCCGCACTGTCGGGGTGATGACCGAACATCCCCTACCCTGTCTCCCTTTTCCTGCTAGCGCCGCGGCGTTGGGGCCGGTTGCTGGCCGCCGCGCGGTGCCGCCGGTGCCTGCGGAGCAGGAGCCGGGCTCACCGTGCCCATCCCCTTGCCGAGCGCCTGCGCCTGTTCGCCGAGCAGACCGAGCTGGCGGAAGCCGCTCTCGATCACGACTCCCATGACTTCCATCATCTTGCCGTAGTCGACGGCCTTGTCGCCGCGCATGAAGACGCGCTGGTCGGGCTTCTCCTCGTGCACGGCCTTCAGCTTGGCGCCGAGTTCCGCCACGTCGTACTTGGTCTCGCCGAGGAAGACCTCGCCCTGGGCATTCACCGACACGACCAGTGGCTCGTCCTTGCCGCCGACCTGCTGGGCGCTGGTCTTGGGCAGATCGACCGGCACGCCGACCTGCAGGAGCGGCGCGGTGATCATGAAGATGATCAGCAACACCAGCATGACGTCGACCAGCGGCGTCACGTTGATGTCGGCGATCGGCGTATAGCTCCGCCGCCGGAATTTTCCGCCGGTCGACCCGCCGCCGGCTGCCGGGATGATGCCCGCCATCAGACCTGTTCCTCGAGCTGGCGCGACAGGATGGTGATGAACTCACCGGCGAAGGCCTCGAGCTGCTGCGCATAGCGCGCAACCTGACCGGACAGGATGTTGTACGCGCCGGCCGCCGGAATGGCGGCGACCAGGCCGATCGCCGTGGCGAACAGCGCCTCGGAGATGCCGGGCGCCACGACGGCGAGCGAGGTGTTCTTCGACTGGGCGATGTGGCTGAAGCTGTTCATGATACCCCAGACCGTGCCGAACAGACCGACGAAGGTAGCGTTGGCGCCGACCGTCGCCAGGAAGCCCAGCCGCTTCTCGATCGCCTCCATCTCGCGCTGGATGGTGACGCTCATCACCTGCTCGATGCGCTGGCGCAGCGCCGCGCGCGCGGTGGCGCTGGCCGCCAGCCCCTTGGAAACGGAGCGGCGCCATTCACGCATGGCGGCCGAGAAGATGCTCGACATCGGATCGTCCGGCTTGGCGCCGACGCGATCGTAGAGGTCCTCGAGCGACACGCCCGACCAGAAGGTATCCTCGAACGCCTGGGCGCTGCGCTTCAGCGAGCGCAGCCGCAGCACCTTCTCGAAAATGATCGCCCACGACCAGAACGAGGCCAGCAGGAGCAGGATCATGATCGCCTTGACGACCCAGTCGGCCTGCATGAACAGGCCGTACACGGACATGTCGATCGTTCCCGTGCCGCCGCCGAGGGGGGCACCGGCGACCTGCGCAAACGCGTCCATTTAGTTTCTCCGTTTATCCAAGGGTTATATCCGAATATGGCGCGAGCGGGGCGAGCCGAGGGATGTCTCGGCGGGGCTCCCACTCACAGCGACCTGGGACAAGGCAGTCCGCACGTGCGGCGGCAATCGGACCGGCCGACCGTTGTCGCCCATGCAGGCAACGACGAGCTCGGCGCGAACCAGGGTTTCTTCACCGCGACGCGCGTGCTGGAGCATGTCCAGCGAAGCGCCGCGCAATTCGCCGCAGCTGGTGACGATCTCGATCGTATCGTCCAGGCGGGCGGGTTTCAGATAGTCGATGGTGCAGCGGCGGACGACCCAGTTGATTCCGCGTTCATCGCGCAGGGCCGAGTGCTCCTGGCCGAGCAGACGCAGCAGCTCGGTACGACCGCGCTCCAGGAAGCGCAGCCAGTTGGCGTAGTAGACGATGCCGGCCGCGTCGGTGTCCTCGTAATAGACCCGGAGCGGCAGCACATGGACGCCGTCCGCCACGCTGCCGGAGGTCGGAAGCGTCATCCCTCCTCCTCCGATGTGCCCACCAGCAGGTCGAACTGCTGCTTCTGCGCCTTGGGGACAGCGATGCCGATATGGCGGTAGCCCGCCTCCGAGAGCAGGCGGCCGCGCGGCGTGCGCATCAGGAGACCGAGTTGCATCAGGTAGGGCTCGATCACGTCTTCGATCACGTCGCGCTGCTCGGCCAACGCCGCCGCCAGGGTCTCGGCGCCGACCGGGCCGCCGCCATAATTCTCGGCGATGCAGGCGAGGTAGCGGCGATCCTGACCGTCGAGGCCGCGGCCGTCGATTTCCAGCCGGGTCAGCGCCGCGTCGGCCACCTTGGCATCGACCGTGGCGCTGCCGCCGACCGCCGCAAAGTCGCGCACACGGCGCAGCAGCCGGTTGGCGACACGCGGCGTGCCGCGGGAGCGCTTGGCGATCTCGGCGCCGCCGTCCTTGGCCATCTGCATCTTGAGCACGCGAGCGGCGCGCTGGACGATCGTCTCCAGTTCGGCCGGCTCGTAGAACACCATGCGGAGCGGAATGCCGAAACGCTCGCGCAACGGCCGTGTCATCAGACCGGACCGCGTGGTCGCACCGACCAGGGTGAAGGGCGGCAGCTCGATGCGCACCGAGCGCGCCGCCGGTCCCTCGCCGATCATCAGGTCGAGCTGGAAATCCTCCATCGCCGGATAGAGGACTTCTTCGATTGCAGGATTGAGACGATGGATCTCGTCGATGAAAAGCACATCGTGCGGCTGCAGGTTGGTGAGCTGGGCCGCGAGATCGCCGGCCTTCTGGATCACCGGCCCCGAGGTCGCGCGGAAGCCCACGCCCATCTCGCGGGCGACGATCTGCGCCATCGTCGTCTTGCCGAGCCCCGGTGGGCCGTGCAGCAGGACATGATCCAGCGCCTCACCGCGCCCCTTGGCCGCCGCGATGAAGATCTTGAGATTCTCGCGGACCTGCTTCTGGCCGATGAAATCGTCGAGCGTCTGCGGCCGCAGCGCCATTTCCGCGGCGTCTTCCTCGGCGCGCTTGGGCGCGATCAGCCGGTCGCCGCCTTTTTCGAGTTGAGCGTTCATCGCGCGAGCTCCTGCAGGCCGGCGCGGATCACGGCATCGAGCTTGGCGTCAGCCCCCAGCCGCTGGGTCACGCGCGCCACGGCGCCAAAGGCCTCGATCCGCTTGTAGCCGAGATTGACCAGGGCCGAGACGGCGTCTTCGTTGATCGAACCGCCGCCGGCCGCCGCCGGGCTCGCCGCATTGGCGGGTGCAGCTGCTGCCGGCACGATGCCGAACGAGGCCGCCTTGTCCTTGAGTTCCGTCGCCAGCCGCGCGGCGAGCTTGGGACCTACGCCGGCCGGTCGGCTCAAGGTCGCGCGATCCTGGGCGGCGATCGCGCGGGCGATCTCGTTCGGAGACAGGGTCGACAGGATGGACAGAGCCACGCGGGCACCCACACCCTGCACCGTCGTCAGGATGCGGAACCAGTCACGCTCGGCGGTCTCGAGGAAGCCGTAGAGCGCGATCGCGTCCTCGCGCACGATGGTTTCGACCAGCACGGCCACCGGCCCGCCGACCGTGAGATCGCGCAAGGTCCGAGCCGACGCCGAGACGAGATAGCCCACGCCGCCCACGTCGATGACGGCGCTGTCGGTATCGACCGAGTCGACCTGGCCTTTCAGTTTGGCGATCATGGATGGGCGATCATTGGGCGGCCACGATGTGGCGCGCCGTCAGTTGACGATGGGCCCGATGATGGGCGTGGCAGATCGCGACGGCCAGGGCGTCGGCGGCATCGGCCTTGGCCTCGACGCCCGGCAGCAGGCGGCCGACCATCATGGCGATCTGCCGCTTGTCGGCGTGGCCCGCGCCCACGACCGACTTCTTCACGAGGTTGGTGGCATATTCATGGACCGGCAGGCCGGCACAGGCCGGCGCCAGCAGCACCACGCCGCGCGCCTGACCGAGCTTCAAGGTTGAACCCGGATTGACGTTCACGAAGGTCTCCTCGACCGCGGCCTCGGCCGGCCGCTGCGCCTCGACGACGGCAGAGACGCCGTCGAACAGTTCCTTCAGCCGCTGCGCCAGCGCGCCCGTCGTCGCCACCTTGACGACGCCGTGGGCAACATGGCGCAGCCGATTGCCGTCGACCTCGATCACTCCCCAGCCGGTCAGGCGCAGACCGGGATCGAGGCCGATCAGTCTCATTCCACCCGGCTCAGGCGGCAAACTTGGCCAGAGCGTCGTCCGACACCTCGAAATTGGCGTAGACGTTCTGGACGTCGTCGTTGTCGTCGAGCGCTGCGATCAGGTCGAGCAGGGTCTGCACCGTCTCGCCTTCGACCGGCGCCGTGGTCTTCGGCCGCCACATCAGCTTGGCCGCCGTCGGCTGGCCCAGCGACTTCTCGAGCGCTTCGCGCACCGAACTGAAGTTCTCCTGAGCGCAGTAGATCTCGTGGACAGCGCCCTCGCCTTCGCCGCTCACCACGTCGTCGGCGCCGGCGTCGATCGCCTTCTCCAGCACGTCGTCGGCCGAGCCGACGGACAGCGGGAAGCGGAACTCGCCCAGCCGGTCGAACATGAAGGAGACGCTGTTCGACTCGCCGAGATTGCCGCCGTGCTTGGAGAAGATGGAGCGTACTTCACCGGCGGTGCGGTTGCGGTTGTTGGTCAGCGCCTCGACGATCAGCGCGACGCCCGCCGGGCCATAGCCCTCGTAGCGCACCTCGTCGTAGTTGGCGTCCGCATCGGAGCCCGCTCCTCGCTTGATCGCCCGATCGATCGTATCGCGCGTCATATTGGCTTCGCGCGCCGCGATCATCGCCGCGCGCAGGCGCGGATTGGACGCCGGATCGGCCGCCCCCAGACGGGCTGCCGTCGTGATTTCGCGGATCAACTTGGTGAAGATCTTCGCCCGCACAGCGTCCTGACGACCCTTGCGGTGCATGATGTTTTTGAATTGGGAATGGCCTGCCATGGCCCGACAACCAGATTAAGTGATCAGAAGGCCCGGCTATACCACTTCTCGTGGGCTTTGGCAGGCTTGCGACTGCTCTGGAAGGGCTCGGAGCAAAAAAAGGCGGGGGCCGAAGCCCCCGCTAAAAAACGTCGGAACCTAGATTCCGACGCCCCCTCTAACCTTGAAGACAGTCGCCGTACCGGCGAAAAACCGTTTAACTTCAAAAGGATGCCGGTTTTTCCCCAGGCCGTCAATGACCGTCTTCAAGACACATCTAATAGCTATGCGCACCGCCTGTGAGATACAAGATGCTGCAGGCTAGATGGTGGCTGCCAGCCGCCCTCCCAGCCGGATTGGCCGGATCGACCGGGCCAGGCCGGTCCGGTCATCGGTTTCGACCACAGCCGCGCACAAAGTGCCCTCGCCGTCGGCCGGCGCCAGTCTTTCGCCCGGCATTTTGCGAATGAAGCGCTGGATGGCGATTTCCTTCTTCATCCCGATCACGCTGTCATAGTCGCCGCACATGCCGACGTCGGTCTGATAGGCCGTACCGCCTGGCAATACCCAGCCGTCGGCCGTCGGGACATGGCTGTGGCTGCCCAGCACGGCCGAGGCCCGGCCGTCGCAGTAATGGCCGATCGACTGCTTCTCGCTGGTCGCCTCGCCATGGACGTCGACCAGGATGAAATGCGCGGTCTGGCCCAGGGCGTACTTGGCGAGTTCGGCCTCGACAGCCCGGAACGGGTCGTCCAGCGCGTCCATGAACAGCCGGCACATGACGTTGACGACGACGATCTTCTGGCCGCGCGGCGTCTGGAAGAGGTTGGCGCCCCAGCCTGGCGTGCCGGGCGGGAAATTGATCGGCCGCAGCAGGCGCTTGTCCTGCGCGATGTAGGGGATGATTTCGCGCTGATCCCAGGCATGATTGCCGGTGGTGATGCAGTCGACGCCGACCTCGTGCATCTCGGCGCAGATCTTGCCGGTGATCCCGAAGCCCGCGGCCGCGTTCTCGCCGTTGACGACGACGAAATCGAGACCCAGTTCGCGCCGCAGCCGCGGCACTTCCTTCAGCACGACGTCGCGACCAGCCCGGCCCACGACATCGCCACAGAACATGACTTTCATGCCCTAGACAAAGGCCGAAGCACGCCTGTCGGTCAACAGCCAATCGAGCCGCTGGTCGTCGGGGCCATGCGGAACTTCGTCCACGGCCTGGCCGTCGAAGCCGACGCCGACCGCCGTGATCTCCTGCTTTCGCCGCAGCGCCTCGATCGTCCGATCGTAGAAGCCGCCGCCATAGCCCAGCCGCCATCCCTCGCGATCGCAGGCGAGCAACGGCACCAAGAGGGCGTCGGGCTCGATAGCCTCATGGTCGGCCGAGGGCTGCAGCGTCCCGAACACGCCGGGTTCGAGGCGATCTCCCGGCTGCCAGACGCGGAACAGCAGACGCTGGCCCCGCCCCTGCACCACCGGCAGCGCCAGCCTGCAGCCGGCGCCGCGCAGGTCGACCAGCAGCGGCTTGATGTCGATTTCGTCCTTGATCGGCCAGAACCCCGAAACGGTGCAGGGTACGGCAAACGGCTTCTCCGCCTGCATGGTCGCGACCAGGCCATGAGCCGCGGCTTGTCGCGCCTCGCCATCGAGCGCCCGACGCCAGGCGGACATCGCCTGGCGCATCGTCGACTTGGCGTTCGTCAGGGTCATCGGCAGGCGAGCCTGAAGTGGGGCGGCTCCACGATGGGCCGTGGTTCGTAGAACCTCCAAGGCCTGCAAAAGCAGGTGGGCACCGTGTGGCCGAGACCAGGGTCAGGGCCAGGGACAGTTCCCAGGAGTTCTTATTGGCCCCGGGGTTTTAAGCGAGCCTCGCACCGCGCAGAGATCCGCCCCGACCTCAATCTAGGCATTCGGGGCGGCCATCGCAATGCGGGGCACCAGCGTTACGCCTGATTTCAGGCGGCGCCGCTCACCTTCTTTTGCATCTTGTCGACGCGGGCGGTGATCAGCTCTTCGAGCGCGGTCGCCAGCGTGTCGGCACTGTCCGTTGCCGTGGCACGTGCCGTTTCGGCGGCCTTGGCGATGCCACGCGCCTCGCGGCTCTCCTCGGCCAGCAGAAGGGCGGCGAACACCAGCAGCTTGACCTCGGGCGTGGCCGGCGGAAGCTGCAGGCGCAGCTCGCTCACCTTCTCGTCGACATAGGCGGCCAGCTCATGGACCCGCGCCTCCTCGCCGTCGCCACAGGCGAGCTCGTAGGTACGATTGGCGATTTGAATCGAAACCTGCGGCATTTTCCGCGTCTCCTGTTTTTTGCGCCGTATCCGGCGTCTGAGGGGAGACTCACTTTGCCACGTCACGTTCGACGACGCACCCCCATGGCTGGGGTTAACTGTCGAGCTTAATGCGTGACCATTATTGCTGATCGGCCGCGAGCAGCGAACGAATGTACTCCATCGCACGTTCGAGACGGCCCTCGACCTCGATCGCGACCCTCTTCAATTCGTCGTGCTGGCGTTCAAGCTTGCTCAGTCGCTCGGCGAGTTCGTCGGCACGCAGACGTTCGACGCTCAGCCGCTCGTCGACCATGGTCTCGAGACGGCTCAGCGCAACGTCGACGCGGTCCTTAACACTGGCTGCCCTGGACACCGCTTGCCCGCCAGCGGATGGCAGTGGGTTGCCCGGCTGCATCTGCTCCATCGGCGGAAGATAAGTTGAGCGCCTGTGAGCGGTCAACATCTTGGCCCACGTACGGGCAAATGCCCGCAATATGTTGGTTTCGCGGGCGGTTTTGCGCATTGACGCGCCAAAGGGTGGTCGGCATGTTGCGCGCCGTCGAAAAAGGCCTAAGACACAAGGACAAAATGACCGAGCAAACCGCCGCTTCGCGTGACATGGCGAACGCCATCAGGGCCCTGGCCATGGACGCCGTACAGCAGGCGGATTCAGGCCATCCCGGCATGCCGATGGGCATGGCGGATGTCGCCACCGTCCTGTTCACCAAATTCCTGAAGTTCGACGCCTCGGAACCCCATTGGCCCGACCGCGATCGCTTCATTCTCTCGGCCGGCCACGGCTCGATGCTGCTCTATTCGCTGCTGCATCTCACCGGTTACGCCGACATGACGCTGGACGAGCTGAAGAAGTTTCGCCAGCTCGGCAGCCGCACCGCCGGCCATCCGGAATACGGCCATGCCAGCGGCATCGAGACAACCACCGGACCGCTCGGCCAGGGCCTCGGCAACTCCGTGGGGTTCGCGCTCGCCGAACGTGCGCTCGCGGCGCGCTTCGGCCGCGATGTCGTCGACCACTACACATACGTGATCGCCGGTGACGGCTGCCTCATGGAAGGCGTCGGTCAGGAGGCGATCACGCTGGCCGGCCATCTCGGCCTCGGCCGGCTGATCGTGCTGTTCGACGACAACGGCATCTCGATCGATGGTCCAACGTCGCTCTCGACCTCGGAAGACCACAAGAAGCGCTTCGCCGCCGCCGGCTGGCATGTGCTCTCGGTCGATGGCCACGACGCCGAGGCCGTCACGCGGGCGATCCGCAAGGCGCGCAACGTCACCGACAAGCCGTCGCTGATCGCTTGCAAGACGGTGATCGGCTACGGCGCACCGACCAAGGCCGGCACCGCGGCCACCCATGGCTCGCCGCTCGGCAAGGACGAGATCGCCGGCGCACGCGAAAAACTCGGCTGGCCGTACGGCCCGTTCGACATCCCCGAGCCGGTGTTCAGCGCCTGGCGCAAGGTCGGTGCGCGCGGCAAGTCGGCTCGCCGCAAGTGGGTGAAGCGGCTGGCGGAGCTGCCCGAGGCGGATCGGGCCGAGTTCGATCGCCGCCAGAAGGGCGACCTCCCCGCCGCCGTCGGCGAAGCGGTCGCCGCCTTCAAGACCAAGATTGCCAACGACAAGCCGTCCTGGGCGACCCGCAAGTCGAGCCAGGAAGTGCTCGAGGTCATCAACCCGGTGCTGCCCGACACGATCGGCGGCTCGGCCGACCTCACGGGCTCCAACAACACCAAGACGGCATCGCTGAAGCCCTTGACCGCGGCCGATCCGGCCGGCCGCTACGTCTATTACGGCATCCGCGAGCATGCGATGGCCGCTGCCATGAACGGCATGGCGCTGCATGGCGGCGTCATCCCCTACGGCGGCACCTTCATGGTCTTCACCGACTATTGCCGCCCGTCGATCCGCCTCTCCGCCCTGATGGGCGTGCGTGTCGTCTATGTGATGACCCACGATTCGATCGGGCTCGGCGAAGACGGTCCGACGCACCAGCCGGTCGAGCATCTGGCCGCCCTGCGCGCCATCCCCAACCTCAACGTGATGCGTCCGGCCGACGCCATCGAGACGGCGGAGTGCTGGCAGATCGCCCTCGAGGCCAAGAAGACCCCGAGCATCATCGCGCTCAGCCGCCAGAACCTGCCGACGGTGCGCGATGCCGGTGACGGCAATCGCTCGGCACGCGGCGCCTACATCCTGGCCGGCGACGCCTCGGCGCCGATCCGGCTGATCGCCTCGGGTTCCGAAGTGCAACTCGCTCTCGGCGCGCGCGACCTCCTTGCCCAGGAAGGCCTGGCGGCGGCGGTCGTTTCGATGCCGTCCTGGGAACTCTTCGAGGCGCAGGACGATACCTATCGCGGGGAAGTCATGGGCGGCGACGGCACCGTGCGCGTCGCCTGCGAAGCGGCGTCCGGCTTCGGCTGGGAACGCTGGCTCGGCACCAGGGGGACTTTCGTCGGCATGAAGAGTTTTGGCGCGTCGGCCAAGGCTTCGGATCTCTACAAGCACTTCGGCATCACCGCCGAGGCGATCGCCGCCGCGGCGCGTCAACTGACACAATAACGGAGGGACCAAATGGCTGTTCGGGTTGCAATCAACGGCTTCGGCCGCATCGGCCGCAATGTGCTGCGGGCCATCATCGAGTCGGGCCGCAAGGACATCGAGGTCGTGGCGATCAACGATCTCGGCCCGGTCGAGACCAACGCCCATCTCTTCCGCTTTGACTCCGTGCACGGCCGCTTCAACGGCGAAGTGAAGGTCGACGGAGACACGATCGACGTCGGCCGCGGCAAGATCAAGGTGACGGCCGAGCGCGATCCCTCGAAGCTGCCGCACAAGGCGCTTGGGGTCGATATTGCCCTGGAGTGCACCGGCATCTTCACGTCGAAGGACAAGGCTTCGGCTCACGTCACTGCCGGCGCCAAGCGCGTGCTGGTCTCGGCTCCCGCCGACGGCGCCGATCTCACGGTGGTCTATGGCGTGAACCACGACAAGCTCACCAAGGACCACATCGTCGTCTCCAACGCCTCGTGCACGACCAACTGCCTGGCACCGGTCGCCAAGGTGCTGAACGATGCGGTCGGCATCGATCACGGCTTCATGACGACGATCCATGCCTACACCGGCGACCAGCCGACGCTCGACACGATGCACAAGGATCTCTATCGCGGCCGCGCCGCGGCGATGTCGATGATCCCGACCTCGACCGGTGCCGCCAAGGCCGTCGGCCTGGTGCTGCCGGAGCTGAACGGCAAGCTCGACGGCGTGTCGATCCGCGTTCCGACGCCCAACGTCTCGGTCATCGACTTCAAGTTCGTCGCCAAGCGCAAGACGGACAAGGACGAGATCAACAAGGCCGTGAAGCTCGCGGCCGCCAACCAGCTCAAGGGCATCCTGGGCTGGACCGACGCCCCCAACGTCTCGATCGACTTCAACCACGATCCGCACTCCTCGACCTTCCATATGGACCAGACCAAGGTCATGGACGGCACGCTGGTGCGCGTGATGAGCTGGTACGACAACGAGTGGGGCTTCTCCAACCGCATGGCCGACACGGCCGTCGCGATGGGCAAGCTCTAGTCTCCCGGACAGCCGGCCTTCGGGCCGATGGGATCAAGACCGCGGGCCTAAAACCCGCGGTCTTATTTTTTGGGCATGCGCCGGAACGCCTCTTCCAGCGTCGGCGGGCTCGGCGGCGGCTCCCAGGCAACCTGCATCTCCACCAGCCCCATCAGGTGGTCGAGCATCAGCTTGCTCGCTTTGCGACCATCGCGCGCCAGGATTGCCTTCACGATGTCGCCGTGATCGTGCGGGCCGGCGCAATTGTGGAAGCTCTGCGGGGCCGCCAGCGAGAAGTGCATGGTCGCGCGGTTCAGCACACCTCGCAGCATCTTCATGAGCTGTTCGTTGTGGCAAAGCTCCGCCAGCAGCACGTGGAACTCGCCTGCCAGGTCGAATAGCCGGCCACGATCGTCGGTGCGGATGGCAAACCTCTCTTCACCGATATGCGCCTTCAGGCGTCGCGCGGCCTCGGGCTCGTACTCAGCGGCCAGCCGGCGCACGATGGCGCCCTCGAGCATCGCGCGCACATCGTAGATCTCCCGCACTTCCTCGTTCGACAGCATCGGCACGAAGGTGCCGCGATTGGGCACCGCCTCCAGCCAGCCCTCATGGACCAATCGGTGCAGCGCCTTGCGCACACGCTCGCGGCTGACCTTGAGGAGGCGTCCCAGAGCCGCTTCGCGCAACTTGGTTCCGGGCTGCAAGCGCCCCATCAGCAGGGCCTGGCGAATTGCCTCGTAGACAGCACGATCGGCGGCGACGTCACCCTTGCGGCGTCGCATCGAGGAGCGGCCTGCTTTGGTTCGAGCTTTCATAATGTGCACATTACGCCAAAGTTTGTGCACAAACTGGGCCATTACAAAGTCGAATCCACTTTCACTTCAAGTGAACCGGCGTTTATCATCCTGGCACGCACATTGCCTCGTGCCTCGGGAGGGAGTGCCGACATGAAGTCGACGAGCCAGAACATGACAGCTGCATCGTCGAGCCAACCGGCGGCGCGGACACTCGATGTCGAAAAGCTGAGCGTGCGCTACGGCACGTCGCTGGCGGTCGACGGCGTCAGCTTGGCCATCGAGCCCGGCGAGGTCGTGGCTCTGCTGGGTCCATCGGGTTGCGGCAAGACCACCCTGCTGCGCGTCATCGCGGGCTTCGTGCGCCAGGCGGCCGGCCAAGTGCGCGTCGACGGCATACCGATCGACCATCTGCCTGCCAACCGGCGCAACATCGGCATCGTCTTCCAGAACTATGCGCTGTTCCCGCACATGACGGTGGCGGAGAACGTGGCCTACGGCCTGCGTGCCCGTGGCGTCGCAAACGCGGAGATCCAGGCCCGGATCGGACGCTTCCTCGACATCGTGCAGCTCGGCGCTTTCCGCGAACGCCTGCCGCGCCAGCTCTCGGGCGGCCAGCAGCAGCGCGTGGCGCTGGCGCGCGCCCTTGCCGTCGAGCCCTCCATTCTTCTGCTCGACGAGCCCTTCGCCGCGCTCGACCGCAACCTGCGCCTCGACATGCAGATCGAGGTCAAACGCCTGCAGCGCACACTTGGCCTCACGACCATCCTGGTAACGCACGATCAGGACGAGGCCATGAGCGTGGCCGACCGCATCGCGGTCATGAACAAGGGCAAGGTCGAACAGTTCGATACGCCCGTCGCAATCTACGACCGGCCGCAGACGCTGTTCGTCAACGGCTTCATCGGCACGACCAATCTCCTGAACGGCAAGGTCGCGGCAATCGACGGCGGCAGCGCAAAGGTAACGCTCGATGCCGGCGCAACCGTGACGCTGCCCACGCGCCCCGACATCCAGGCCGGTTCGGCCGTGCTCCTGTCGGTGCGCCCGGAGCAACTGACGCTTTCCTCGACGCCTAGCCCCAGCGCATGGCGCGTCGAACCCGGCCTCAGCCTGCCGCTCGGCGCCCAGCTCGTGCACGAAGCCCGCACCGCCGATGGCGCCACCCTCAAGATCGTCGAACCTCGACGCGCCGCGCCACCCGAGACCAGTCGCGTCTATTGCACGCTCGCGCCCGACGCTCACCCTTCCTTGTTTCCGCGTGCCACCTCATGACGACGGAGTGATGTCCATGTTCAGTCGCAGAAGCCTGCTCGCCGGCGCCACCGCGCTCGGCGGCACCTCCCTCCTCCCCGCCATCGCCCATGCCAAAGGCAGCGTCGCCTCGGCGATCTATCCCGGCACCTGGGAGGACGCCTATCGCGCCATCGTGGCGCCGGCGTTGAAGAAGAAGGATGCCGTCGACCTCGAACTGCAGCCGCTGTTCGCCGTCGACCAGATCGCCAAGGCCCGGGCTGCGCGCGGCACGCCGCCGTTCGATGCCTTCGTGCTCGATCCCGGCCCGCGCATCACCGGGATCGAGGGCGGTCTGTTCGACAAGTTCGACGGCAAGAAGATCACCAACGCCTCGAAGCTGCCGGCCGGCACGATCGACGACTGGGGCATCGCCGTGAGCGCCCAGGTCGTCGGGATTGCCTACAATCCCAAGAAGGTGCCGGCGCCCAAGGGCTGGAAGGACCTGTTCACCGATCCCTGGGTCTCGAAGCTCGGCCTCACCGGCTTCCAGACCACTTTCGGCACCGTGTCGCTGATCGAGATCGCCAAGATCTTCGGCGGCTCGGAGACCAACATCGAACCGGCCCTCGTCGAACTGAAGAAGGTCCTGTCCAAGGTGGCGGCCGTCGGCCAGCCGGCGGCAATGCCGAGCCTCTTCCAGCAAGGCCAGTGCGACGTGATGTATACCAACACCCAGACCGTCGCGACGCTCAAGGGTCGCGGCGTCGACATCGAGTTCGTGAAGCCCGAGACCGGCGCCATCACCTTCTTCACGACGCTTCATATCGCCAAGGGTTCGGCCGAAGTCGAGAACGCCTACAAGTACTTCGACGTCGCCCTTAGCAAGGACGTGCAGGAGGCGCTGACCAAGCCCCCCTACAACCTGGTCCCGGTGAACAAGGATGTCCCGCTTCCCGCCGACCTGCCGATGAAGAGCCTCGACGAGATGGCGACCTACGTCCAGCACGACTGGGCGAAGATCAACCCGCTGCGCGCCAGCTGGATCGAGAAGTTCAACAAGGAAATGGCGAAGTGACCAAGGCTGCAGAGTGGCAGCTCGCGCTGCCACTCGCACTCTGCTTCGTCTCGCTGTTCTTGGCGCCGCTGCTGCTGCTGATCGGCGTCAGTTTCTTCGACGACGACAAGATCACCCAGCCGGGCTTCGGACAGTGGGTCAAGTTCTTCGGCGATCCCTTCAGCTACAAGGTGATCGCCGACACGCTGCTGCTCGGCGTGAAGACCGTCTGCGCCACTGTCCTGCTCGGCTATCCGCTGGCGTTGGTCTATCTCGACGCGCCGCCGCGCCTGCAGAAGATCCTGATCTTCGTCATCGTCATGCCGCTCCTGCTGTCCGTCGTGGTCCGCACCTTTGCCTGGATCGTGATGCTGGGACGCGACGGCGTGGTGAACCAGCTCTTGCTCAGCCTCGGCATCATCTCCGAGCCGTTGAGGCTCCTGCAGACCGAGCTGGGCCTCGTGATCTCGCTCACCCAGATCGAGATGCCGTTGATGCTCCTGCCGCTGATCAGCGTCATGTCGCGGCTCGATCCGAACCTGCGCGACGCTTCGGCCGCACTCGGCGCCTCGCGCTGGCGCACGCTCTTTACGGTGATCGTGCCGCTCAGCATGCCGGGACTGGTCGCAGGCTGCCTGTTGGTGTTCGCCAGCTCGACGACGGCGTTCATCTCGCAGACCGTGATCGGCGGCGTGCGGCTGATCTACCTGCCGCTGCTGATCTGGCAGCAATCCCTGGTCGTCTTCAACTGGCCCTTCGCGGCCGTGGCGTCGATTGCCTTGCTGGTCTCCGTGCTCACGGTCGTGAGTGCGCTTTCCTGGCTCGGCCGACGCTCCAGCGGACATCTCCAAGGGTAGACGATATGGGCAGGCAACGCTCCCTGGCTGACCTTTCCTACACCCTGGTAATCGGCACGTTGGCGCTGCTGGCGCTGCTGATCATCGTGGTGCCAGTGGTGATCGTGCTCACGACCTCGTTCACCGAGGGGCGTTCGCTGAAGTTCCCGCCGACCGGCTTCTCGCTGCAATGGTATGCGGAGCTGTTCGATGCCTCGAAGTCGCGGCAGATCCATCGCGCCGTCTACAATTCGCTGGAAGTGGCGGCCTGGTCGACCGGGTTCGGTGTCCTGCTCGGCAGTCTGGCTGCCCTCGGGCTGGCGCGCAGCCGCCACAAGCTCGCCCGGGTCGGCGACAGCTTCTTCATGTCGCCCCTGGTGCTGCCGGGCCTCACCTTCGGTCTGGCGGCCTTGATGTACTTCACGCTGATCGGGCTCAGGCCCTCGCTGAACCTGATCATCGCCGGCCACATGATCGTCACCGTGCCGTTCATTCTGCGCACGACGACGGCAAGCCTCTCGCAGCTCGATCCGGCCCTGAACGACTCCTCGCAGAGCCTGGGCGCGAGCTGGTTCTACACCCTGCGTCGCGTGACCCTGCCGCTGATCGCGCCCGGCATCTTTGCCGGCGCGTTCCTGGCCTTCATGGCCTCGATCGACAACGTGCCGGTGTCGCTGTTCCTGTCGACCGCCCGCACCGACATGCTGCCGATCCGCATGTGGGGCATGATGGAATCGACGCTCGATCCACGCATCGCCGCGGTGTCGGGCGTGTTGATCGCTGCTTCTTTCCTGCTGATGCTGATCATGGAATGGACGGTGGGACTCACCCGCCGCATGCGCGACTGACGAGGAAACCTCATGGAACTGATACCGCAGCCTCTGACAAAGGAGGCCTTCGCGCCCTTCGGCGACGTGATCGACGTGCCCGAGACGCCCGGCCGCACCTACTACAACGATGCGCTGGGCAATCTGCGGCCCGATGCCCAGGCGAACCTGTCGCTCAGCCTGAAAGCCGAGACGCCGGACCGGCCGCTGCGCTCCGATTACATGGAGCGTCATGAATTCTCTTCCCAGACCTTCGTACCGCTCGATGTCGAGCGCTGGCTGATCGTCGTGGCGCCACACGCCTCGGCCGGCGGGCCGGACGTGGCAGGCATGAAGGCATTCATCGCCACCGGCCGGCAGGGCGTCACCTACCGACCCAACACCTGGCATCACGGCCTCACCGTGCTCGACCGGCCGGGCCGCTTCGCTGTCTTCATGTGGCTCGACGGCGGCAAGGGCGACGAGGAGTTCGTGCCGGTGCCGCCTTTCTCCATCCGCATTCCCTGATCGGAGTTTGATGATGCCATACGACGTCCGCCGCGATTTCATCGGCTACGGCGCCAATCCGCCGAATCCCAAGTGGCCCAACGGGGCACGGATCGCGGTCAACTTCGTCATGAACTACGAAGAAGGCTCCGAGCCTTCGATGCAGGACGGCGAAGGCCATACCGAGATCGGCCTGACCGACGCCGGCCGCATGGGCCAGACGATCCAGGGCCGCGACCTCGCCGGCGAAGGCCTGTTCGAGTATGGCAGCCGCGTCGGCTTCTGGCGGCTGATGCGGCTCTTCCAGGAGCGCAACTTGCCGATGACGATCTTTGGCTGCGCGCTCGCGATGGAGCGCAACCCCGACGCCTCGGCCGCAATCGCCAAGGCGGGCTTCGACGTCTGCTCGCATGGATACCGCTGGATCAAGCACTACGAACTCAGCGAAGCCGAGGAGCGCGAGCATATCCGCAAGGCCATCACCACGATCCAGAAGATGACCGGCGAAAGGCCGCTGGGCTGGTACTGCCGCTATGGACCCAGCGTGAACACGCGGCGGCTGGTCGCCGAGGAAGGCGGCTTCCTCTACGATAGCGACTATTACGGTGACGAGTTGCCCTTCTGGATCACCGTCGACGGCAAGCAACAGCTCGTCGTGCCCTACTCCATCACCAACAACGACGGCCAGTTTGCCGCCTCGATCGGCACCTCGGACCAGTGGTTCTCCTTCGTGCGCGATGCCTTCGACATGCTCTACCGCGAAGGCGCGACGCAGCCCAAGATGATGTCGGTCGGCCTGCATATGCGCCTGATCGGCCATCCCGCGCGCGCCGTCGGGCTGGAGCGCCTGCTGGACCACATGCTGAAGCACGAGGGCGTCTGGATCACCCGCCGCATCGACATCGCACGGCATTGGATCGCCACGCATCCCTATCCCGGCAAGGGACTGAATGAGTAGTATCACCCGCCATGGCGGGAGGCTTCGAGATCGTTCGCGACTGGCGGCAGACGGAAGCCGCGTTGTTGGCTGCCCGCGCCAATGGCACGGCGCCCATCTTGCTGACGCCTGAAGACGCCGCGTCGCGTTACGGCGCGGGCTATCTCGGCGCGCTGGAAGCTCGTGCCCGGCGCGAATATCCCGACGTCGCGTTCACGCTGATCGTCGATTGCGGTGACGCGCCGGGCTACGCCCTCGCTTGCCTGCGCGCCGGCGTCTCGAAGATCTCGCTCAGCACCTGGAACGACAAGATCGCCGACATCGCCCGCCAAATGGGCGCCGAACTGGTGAGGAGACCGTCATGAGCTGGCAACCGACCCGCGACTTCATCGGCTACGGCGCCAACCCGCCCGATCCCCAATGGCCGGGCAACGCGCGGCTCGCGCTCAACT
>MKRV01000159.1 GCA_001897995.1 Alphaproteobacteria bacterium 65-37
TTCATGGCGCCGGCTCGACAGAGAGCTCGGTCCCGTTCACGGCCTTCACGCGCACCTTCGCGCCCTTGACCATGTCGGGGCCGACCACGAGCCAGCTTCCGTCGCCCAAGGTGACCCGACCGCGGCCGTTCAGGATTGGGGCGTCGAGCACGAAGATCCTCCCCACCAGGGCATCTCCACGCGCATTGAGGGTCGGCGTCGGCCCGTCGACATGCTGCAGGCGTTTCAATGTCCGCCGCAGGCCCACGGCCGAGGCCACCGAGACGACGGCGAAGATCAGGAGCTGCAGCTCGAGCGACAGGTCGGAGGCGATCAGCAGCACCAGGCCTGCTGCCGCCGCCCCGAAGGCCAGGAACAGGAAGACCACGCCGGGCAGCATCATCTCGAAGACGAGCAACACCGCAGCCAGCGCCCACCAATACCAGAAGAGGATCTTGAAGCTCATGGATTACCCTGCGCTCGGCACCGAGCCGCGCGCTCTCGACGCGGCGTCGGCCGCACGCCCTTGCGCTTCCTTGGCAAGCTCGCCAATACCGGCGATCGACGCCATCACGCCGGCTGCCTCCACAGGGAGGAAAAAGACCTTGGCATTGTTGCTCGAGCCCATGCGGGAAAGAGCTTCGACATACTTGGTGCCGAGGAAGTAATTGGTCGCCTGCACGCCGTTGCCGGCAATCGCCTGGGCGACGACGGACGTCGCCTTGGCTTCGGCCTCGGCCAGACGCTCACGCGCCTCGGCGTCGCGATAGGCGGCTTCACGCCGGCCCTCGGCGGTCAGGATCGCTGATTGTTTTTCGCCCTCGGCGCGCTGGATGCTCGATTCGCGGACGCCTTCGGCTTCGAGGATGGTGGCGCGCTTCTCGCGCTCGGCCTTCATCTGCCGGCCCATCGACGCGACCAGATCCTCGGGCGGCGCGATGTCCTTCAGCTCGATGCGCAGGACCTTGACGCCCCAGGGACCGGTTGCCTGGTCGATCACCGCCAGCAGGGTGTTGTTGATTTCGTTACGTTTGGAAAGCACCTCGTCGAGCGCCATGTTGCCCATGACCGATCGGATATTGGTCAGCGCCAGGTTGGTGATGGCGAGATGCAGGTTCTGCACTTCGTAGGCTGCCCGCGCCGCGTCGATCACCTGATAGAAGGCGACCGCATCGACCTGCACGGTGGCGTTGTCCTTGGTGATGACCTTCTGCGCCGGGATGTCGAGCACATTCTCCTGCATGTTCATCTTGCGCCCGACGGTGTCGATGAAGGGTACGATGAGGTGCAGCCCGGGCTGCAGGGTGCGCGTGTACTTGCCGAATCGCTCGATCGTCCAGTTCGTGCCCTGCGACACGGTCTTGACGCCGGCGAAGACCAGAACCAGCGCCACGACGACAAGCGCCAGGACGAATATCAGCGCACCAGACATTCTCAACCTCCCCGACTTCGAAAGGACCCTAACCCAAGCGGGTGCGCTGGGCCAACGCCGCAGCTAGAGTCGGACGACCGTTGTGGAGGATTCTGCGTGCTCGAACCGGTATGGGAACCGCTCACCAGCTACCGCGCCTACCCGCCCGACCAAATGGCGGCACGGGCGCAAGCTTTCCACGCCGACTTGCGCCGCCGGCGAACCGTGCGCGACTTCGACAGCCGCCCGGTGCCGCGCAACGTCATCGAGACCTGCCTGCTGGCCGCCGGCACGGCGCCGTCGGGCGCCAATCTCCAGCCCTGGCACTTCGCCGTCATCGAAAGCCCGCAGGCGAAGAAGCGCATACGTGTCGCCGCGGAAGCCGAGGAGCGCGCCTTCTACAACGGCCGCGCGCCCCGCGAGTGGCTGGAAGCACTGGCGCCGCTCGGGACCGACGCCGACAAACCGTTCCTCGAGGAGGCGCCGCTCCTGATCGCGATCTTCGCCCAGAAGTCGGGCACGCGTCCCGACGGCAAGACGGTGAAGCACTATTACGTCCCCGAGTCGGTCGGCATCGCGACGGGCTTCCTGATTGCCGCCCTGCACGATGCCGGGCTCGCCACCCTCACCCATACGCCGAGTCCGATGGGCTTCCTGAACGAGATCTGCAGTCGACCGGCCTGGGAGAAGCCGACGATCCTGCTGGTGGTCGGCTATCCCAGGGCAGATTGCCGGGTGCCCGTCCATGGGGGCCTGCGCAAGGAGCTGAGCGAGATCAGCTCCTGGATCTAGGCCGCCTCAATGGGGCTGCCTCAATGGCGCGTGTCGGTCGCCAGCCAGCGGTCGAGGAAGTCGTTGATCCAGCGATCGAGCGGCGGATCGTACAGCGGATGCATGGCGAGGTGCACGCCACGCTGCTGGGCGCCCGGCATCTTCAGCCGTTCCGACGCCTTCATGGTCCAGATCTCCTTCATCTCGAGCGTGACCTCGGGATGGAACTGGAAGCCGAAAGCGTTCGGCCCGCAGCGGAAGCCTTGGACGGGGTAACGGTCGTTGGTGGCCAGCAACTCGCAGCAATCCGGGATGGTCATCCCCTCGCGATGCCACTGATAGACTTTCATGGGCGACTTGAACCAGGCGCGGCCGGCTTCGGTCGGCTCGACATCGACATAGCCGATCTCGACCAGGCCCTGCGGGTGCGGGCCGACGCGGCCGCCGGCGGCCCGGGTCAGAAGTTGCGCCCCGAGGCAGAGCCCGAGATAGGGCACGCCCGCCTCAACCACCTTGGGAATCCAGTCGAGCTCGCACTTGATGCCGGCAAGAGTGCCGCAGTCGTTGGCCGACATCGGACCGCCGAAGATCACCACCCCGGCATAGTCCGAGAGATCTTCAGGCAGTTCGCAGCCGAGATTGGGGCAGAGCCGATGCAGCTCGTAGCCGCGCTTCTCGAGGAGGGCACCGACCCGTCCGGGCCGTGAATGCTCCTGATGCACGACGACAGCTATCTTCTTGGGAAAGATTTTTTTGGGCTTTTCGGCCAGCGCAGTCATGGATTTGCAAAATATGCGCGGCTTGTGGCAACGACAAGGCGAACCGCCAGCGGAGGGACGAAATGGCGCGGCAGCTCGACTTCTACTTCGATTGCTCCAGCCCGTGGACTTACCTTGCCTTCCACGCGATCCAGCCGCTCGCAGCCGAGGTCGGCGCCGAGATCGTCTGGAAGCCCATTCTGGTCGGCGGCGTCTTCAATGCCGTCAACCAGACGGTCTACGAGAACCGCAGCAATCCCAATCCGCGCAAGCAAGCCTACATGCTGCAGGACCTTGCCGCCTGGGCAAATCTTTACGATATCAAAATAACCTTCCCACCGAAGGTCTTCCCGGTGAACAGCGTGAAGTGCATGCGCGGTGCCTTCGTGGCGCTCGACGAAGGCAAGCTGGTGCCCTACGCCACCGCGGCTTTCGAAGCCTATTGGGGCGGCGACCTCGACATTTCGAAGGAAGCCGTGCTGGCCGACATCGCCGCGCGCGCCGGGCTCGAACGCCAGCGCTTTTTCGCCGGCATCGAGACCGATACCTGCAAGGCGCGCCTGCGGACCAATACCGACGAGTTGATCACCCGCGGCGGGTTCGGCAGCCCGACCATTTTCGTCGGCGACCAGATGTTCTTCGGCAACGACCGCCTGCCGCTGATCCGGGCGGCCCTGACCAAAATTTGACGATGACAAAATGAACGCCAACGACGATCCGCAATTCTGGGCCAAGGCGCGGGCTCACCTCGTGCGCTACGGCGGGGCGTTCGCGCCGCTGATCGCCGAACGCGCCGAGGGAAATTATTTCACCGACGCCAGCGGCCGGAAGATACTCGATTTCACCTCTGGCCAGATGAGCGCCATCCTCGGCCATAGCCATGCCGAGATCGTCGAGGTGGCGCGGCACTACGCCGGCGAGCTCAGCCACCTCTACTCCACCATTCTCTCCCGCCCCGTGGTCGAGCTGGCCGCCCTGATCGCCGAGATCTCGCCGGGCAGGCTCGACCGCGTTCTGCTGGTCTCGACCGGCGGCGAGTCGAACGAGGCTGCGCTGCGCATGGCAAAGCTCGTGACCGGCCGCCACGAGATCGTGGCCATGAGCCGATCCTGGCACGGCGTCACCGGCGGCGCGGCCTCGGCAACCTACTCTTCGAGCCGCAAGGGCTACGGGCCTCCCCAGCCGGGCTCCCTGGTCCTGCCCGCCCCCGACACCTATCGCTCGCGCTTCATCGATGGGCAGGGCGTCTACGATTGGAAGGCCGAACTCGACTTCGGCTTCGATCTGGTCGACCGGCAGTCGAGCGGCTCTCTGGCCACCTGCATCGTCGAGCCGATCCTGAGTTCCGGCGGCGTGCTCGTGCCCCCCGAGGGCTGGATGGCGGCACTCGCCGAGAAGTGCCGCGAGCGCGACATGCATCTCATCTTCGACGAAGCGCAGACCGGCCTCGGGCGCACGGGCCATCTGTTCGCCTGCGCGCACGACGGCGTGGTGCCGCAATACCTGACACTGTCAAAAACCCTGGGGGCCGGCTTGCCGCTGGCCGCCATGCTGACGACGCCGGAGATCGAGGATGTCGCGGCCGAGCGTGGTTACCTCTTCTATACGACCCATGCCTCCGATCCCCTGCCGGCCGCCGTCGGCCTCAAGGTCATCGAGGTGATCCTGCGTGACCGGTTCACGGAACGCGCGGCAATCCTCGGTCGCCGCTTGAAGGATGGCCTGCAGGCCCTGCAGCAGCGCTACGATTGCATCGGTGATGTCCGCGGCCGCGGTCTGCTGCTCGGCCTCGACCTGGTGAAGGACCGACGCTCGCGCCTCCCCGATCCCGAACTCGCCCAGCGAGTCGCACGCGAGTGTCTCGACCTCGGCATGATGACCAGTGTGGTGCGGGGCGGGTTCGGCATCTTCCGCATCGCCCCGCCGCTCACCGTGAGCGAAGCCGAGATCGATCTCGGCTTGGAGATTTTCAACCGGGCGATCACCAAAGCGTTACAGTGAAATCAGCGGATTTCCCGACCTTCTTGGCGCATGCGCAGTATTTGAGTTTGAAACGAGCCGCTATCTGTTGTACCCGCTGGCGGTTTCCGGGCAATGTGTTGGGAGTCGGCGGATGATCAAGGTGCTCACTCAGGTGGCAGTTCTCTCGGCATGTACCCTGGCCATCGGTGCCTGCACGCTCGGAAGCGGCAGCAGCACGGCGCAGGCTCCGAGTAAACCCGCGGCCCCTGACTACCAGGCCCCTGTTCCGCCGACGCCGCCCGCCAACACGATCCGCGCCACCTGCTACAACGAAGCCGACCTCGCCCATGTCCGTGCCCGCATGGTCCAGCAGGAGTTGCAGGTTCTCACCCTGCAGTGCCAGGGCCCCGGTGGTGTGCGCGCCTTCGAACGCTCCTATGCCGATTTCGTCGGCAAGTTCCGCGCCGAGTTCGCCACCAACTCCCGTGCGCTCGCTCAGATGTCCGGACGCAAGCGCTTCAACGTCGACACCCTGGTGACCGAAATCGCCAACCGCACCGCCCAGCGCGCCCAGACCGACAAGGAATTCTGCTCGCGCGGCCGGCGTACCCTCGACTGGGCGCTCGACGCCAAGGTGAAGTCGCTGGACGAGGTCCCGCCGCCGTACGATGTCGGCCCCGACATGAACATCTGGCCGTGCCCGAAGCAGTAAGCCGCGAGACGGCCGAGGAAACCAAGGCGACCCGTCGGGTCGCCTTTTTCTTTTGAAGCTCAGATGTGCTGGGCCGCCCCGCTGCGGCCGCCACGCGTGCCGTCGACCGCCGACGACGTCGCCGCTTTCAGAACCGCCAGGTAGCTCGGCTTGATCTCCATGGCCGCGCGCCGACCGCGCGCCAGAAGAAGGCGATGGGCCTGCGGCAGGCGCCAGCACGGCACGAACATGAAAAGGTGATGCTCCAGGTGATAGTTCACCCAGTAGGGCGCCAGGACGAGCCGGGTCAGCGGATCGGCGTAGGTCGTGCGGGTGTTGCGCAGCGGGTCGTCGTTGTCGGGCACGACCGCATGCTCGGCGATGTTCCGGATGCGGCTCACGAGCTGATACCAGGTCGCGAGCGGCAGCAACCACAGGACGGGATAAAGCCACCAGTAGCCCGCGATGCTGCAGGCGATCAGGAGCGCGGCGTTCACCAGGAGCGAGCCCTTCTCGCGCTGCCACAGGCGGCCAAGACGCAGCGCCCGCGGCGCGTCGGCCGGTCCGAGGCCGCGCCGGATCTGCTCGCCGCGGCGCAGGAAGGCCGTCCGGCCGGTGAGATCGCGCACGATCTTGCGCCCTAGGCTGGAGCGGCTGATGGGAAACGGTGCCGACAGGCCGAGGTCGGGGTCGCCGCTCTGCTGCGTGAAGCGATGGTGCTGCAGATGGTAGGGCCGGTAGAGCGCCAGGCTCGTGAACACCGGATAGGCGCAAAGCCAGGTACCGACCCATTCGTTGAGGCGGCGGTCGGCGAACAGCAGGCCATGCGCGGCGTCGTGCATCAGGATGGCAAGCCCGAGCTGGCGACCGCCGATCACCATGACCGCCAGCAGGAAGGTGAAGGGATTGGGCCACCACGCGAAGATCGCCATGCTGCCGACGATCAGGGCCCAGGCATGCAGCACCAGCAGCGCCCCCATCAGGTTCGACTTGGCGCCGAGCCGACGCTTCTCCTCGAGACTCAAAAGGTCGTTTGCCGCGTTCATCTCGCGAAGGCTGCGCGTGGCCCCGGAGGCTGTCAACGTTGACGGCAACCCGCTATCGTCCAGCGATGCAACATAAGATCGTGCGGACGGACGTCCTCGACCTCGCCTACGAAGAACACGGCCCCGCCGATGGCGCCGCCGTCGTTCTGCTGCACGGTTTCCCTTATGACGTGCGTGCCTACGACGAGGTCGCGCCGGCGCTGGCCGCCGACGGGTACCGCGTCCTGGTCCCTTACCTGCGCGGCTACGGCCCGACCCGCTTTCTCTCCGGGGCGACACCGCGCTCGGGTGAGCAAGCCGCACTTGGACACGACCTGCATCAGATGATGGATGCCCTCGGCATCGGTCGCGCGACCCTCGCGGGCTACGACTGGGGCGGCCGCGCCGCCTGCATCGTTGCAGCCCTTTGGCCGGACCGTGTGCGCGGCCTGCTGAGCTGCACGGGCTACAACGTCCAGAACATCGCGACGTCCGGCGAACCGGCATCGGCGGCGGCGGAACATCGCTTCTGGTACCAGTATTACTTCCATACCGAGCGAGGCCGTGCCGGCCTGACCAGGAACCGGCGCGACATCTGCCGACTGCTCTGGGAACTCTGGTCGCCGGAGTGGACGTTCGACGACGCCACCTTCGAGCGGTCGGCGCCTTCGTTCGACAATCCCGACTTCGTCGAGGTCGTGATCCAGTCCTACCGCCATCGCTACGGCTACGCGGCGGGCGA
>MKRV01000160.1 GCA_001897995.1 Alphaproteobacteria bacterium 65-37
TCGACTATGCGCAGGGCGCACTTCTTGAGTTGCTCCGTAAGCAGCCGGCCAGGCAAGGAGAAGCCATGGCACTGGCAAAGGCCGTTGCAGCGCAACAGGCGCGGGCGAGGGATGTGGGTCCGAAGTTCGGCAGTCGGTCGATAGATGGGGCATTGACGATATTCTTCGATGCCCGCGACATCGATTCCTACTACGCCCTGGAGTCATTGAAATTCGCCAGGCAGCTCGAGCCTGGCACTTTTGGCACCGAGTACATCGCAGTTCACTGGATATTCCTGCACGCGCTCAGGGTTCGCGAACGCGAGCCCGAAAAGTTCTTCCCGACGATCGGCAGAATCACGGAAGTTCGTGAGGGCGAGTGCAAGCGAAGTCACCGAGTCTTCTGCACACTCGACCTCGGGCGAGAACTCGAGCAGCTGGGCCTCGTCGACCTTGCCTGGGAGTATGCGCGCGCGGCCAAGGAGTTCGCCGATGCGACCGCCGGGTTACCTGAAGAAGAGCGGTCCCGAGTCAACCAGGAACTGGCCGCCTACGAACGGAGAGCCGGCTTCGTTGGTCGGGCCATTCGGCTCGAGGCGGAGACGCACGGACAAGCCTTCACCCCGGCGACTTTCGATCCTGAGGCATTGGGAGAGAAAGTGGGGCTTATCGCGGCGCTGAGAGGATCAATTGCGTTCATGTCAATGAGCCAAAAGGGGCCGGACGGTGAACCATACACACAGCTCTTTAAGGTTCGCGACTTCATCGCTCGCAACATGGAGTTTCTATACTCGCGCGACGAGCTGTTCGCAGATCGGGAGATTCTGGAAAGCGCGCTGTCTCGGCGCATGAAAGAAGAACTCGCCAGAAACATCGGCAACACGTCGGCGTACATCACGGGTCTCATTCTTCACGAAGGAGCCAAGTACTTTTCGTCTGCGTTGAAACGTGAAGCCGCCGACACCGTGCGTGCCGATGTTCTTGCTCGCTCCAATAATCTCGCTGAGCAGTTCTTTCCCAGGCGCGACGAATTCTACGTCGAGTCCATGGCGTTGCTGTATGACCGGCTCTTTAATGCGTATCGGACGGGGTATGCCGAGTTTGCGATACTACTCTATTCGTCCGATGAAACGCGGAGAGCGGAAGCATTTCGGCTACTGATAAGAAAGAAGATTGACGAGGGAATGGGCCTTGGTCAGTCAGGCGACATTTCTTTCTACGCAGCAGAAATCTACCAAGCGTATCTGGTAACCCAGGCGATGGGGGATCGCGGGCTGGCGCGGCTTTTCGCTCAAGAGTGGTTTGCTCGAGTCAGGGAGGAGGTCGGGGCGACTGCGCCGGAGTTTCATCAGCGCCATATACAGCAGGCGTTGCCGATGCTTGTCTGGCTTGGCGCCGACGCATTGCGCGCTGGACGTCGGGTTGACGCGGTCCGGTTCCTGGACGAGGCCGATGGTCTCTCGAGGTCGCGCATCACGCGGGAATGGCGTTCCGGCAATGTCGCCGCTGCGAGTACCCTGGCGAGCTTGCGGTCACACCTCCGCCGTGCCGCGGATGTACGGGCCGCGCTAGCCACGACCGGGACCCCGCAGGAGCAGGCGCGGGCGCGCGAGGCCGCGTTCGAGGCTGCTCAGCTGCCTCATATTACCGATGCGGCCCTGGCCGTGCTTGCGCAAGCTCAGCAACGGCTGCTGGAGAGCGACGGAAGTCAGTCCCGACAAGCGTTGTCGACCAGGGAAGACATCGAGGTCGCCTTGCGCCGCATAGCTGCGCTCAGAGCAGCCTTTATTGCCTACGTATCAGACGAAGAGGCAGAGCGGGCAAGCAGGCTACTTCGCAACAGGGAGCCCCAACTGCGGTCGGGTGCGAGCCCGAATTCGGATATTGCAGCGGTTACGCCTGTCGGTTCGAAAAGCGCCTCCGTTCAGCTCCGATCCAACGAGCTTCTGCTAACGACCGTGAGCGCGGACGAGGCGACTGTTGTGGTCGCAATGACGCAAGCCAAAATGAGCATCCGTCGGGCGCCCCTGTCCAAAGCGTCTCTTGCGGAGGCGGTCGCGTCCCTGCGTGCGGGGGTAGAGATCCAGGACGGCATGCTTCCACCGTTTCCCTACCAGGTCGCCGCGAAACTCTTCGAGGACCTCTTTGGAGGCTTCAAGACCGATATCCTGTCGGCGAAGCATCTGTATTTTGTTCCGGACGGCCCCCTGCTCAGTCTGCCGTTGCATCTTCTGCTGACTGAAAAGGTCTCAGCGCCGGAGGGCGCCTCTGCTATCAGGTCGGCGAACTTGCCTTGGCTCCTGCTGGGCCCGGCGATCAGCATTCTTCCCAGCGTCCAAAGTTTGGCGGCCCTGCGGCGGATGCCGGCAAGCGCGGCGCAGGAAGCCTTTCTAGGAATTGGGGATCCGCTCTTGAAAGGCGCTGCCTCCGGCAAGCGCGGCGTTGCGGCGACCGAGATATTGGACAAGTCGGGCCGGGTAAGCCTTGCCGCGCTAAGCCAGCTGTCTCAACTGCCGGATTCGAAGATCGAGCTGCTGTCGATGGCGAAGGCGATGGACAGCAAAAGCGAGGATCTCCTGTTGCAGCAAGGGGCGACCGAAACGGGGATACGGCGGCTGTCACTTGATCGGTATCGCGTTATTGCCTTCGCAACCCATGGCCTCCTGGCTGGCGAGCTCGACGGACTGGTCGAACCGGCACTGGTACTGACACCACCACAGACGGCCAGCCGCTCAGATGATGGCGTGCTGATGGCAAGTGAGATTGCGGCCCTGAAACTAGATGCGGAAGTCGTCATTCTGTCGGCTTGCAACACGGCAGGCAGCGACGGAAAACCCCAGGCGGAAGGTCTTTCCGGCCTCGCTCGTGCGTTTATCGCCGCCGGGGCTCGCCGCGTGGTGGCCTCGCATTGGTCCGTATCGTCGGATTCAGCAAGTCTCCTCATGAGCGAAATGATACGCCAAAGCCGAGCCAATCGATTATCCAATTGGTCCGAAGCCCACCGCGTGGCCATGGTAAAATTGAGCCGTGAGGCCGGTCCGCCGGAGTATGCCCATCCAGCACATTGGGCTCCATTTGTCGTTATTGGGACTCCGTAGGTTTGCAGCGCCATCTGGCGATGGGCCTGTGTAGCTCTGTTCCGAGACGCGAGTCACAACGCTCGTGGACACCCAATTCAATCGCCGGGAGTTCTCGCCTCGCCATCAGAGAAAAGACGTGCCGGAGTGCGTTATCTCGCCGATTCTGACGTTCGTCGCACGCCTGGCAGTGCATAGCAGGAAACGAGCGACGCCGGTTGACGCTGCATTCCAGTTCAAACCCAGATCGGGAGAACTGACGATCCTCACTGTGATGCCCCACGGTCGTTGCGGTGAAACCACTGTGGATTGCGCTTGATCAGATCCGCAAGAAATTGAACCACGACGCGGATCCGTTTGATGTCTCGTTGATCGCGATGGGTGACGAGATAGATGCTCTCGTTGGGGGGCGCGATCGGCGTGTCGATGAGCTGCAGTCGCGAGGCGGTTCGCCCTATGTAGCCGCCCAGCGCCACGACGCCGAGCCCCGCTTGCGCGGCAGCCATCAGGGCCAGGGAGGCATTCGCCTTGAACACCGGCTCCCGCCCGGGAAACAGGCTTCTCAGCCAGTTCGTCTCGGGCACAAGTGCATAGTCGTCCGTGAATGTCAGATAGGGCCCAGGCATAGGGTGCCCTTTCTCCAGCGCCATGCGCTGGATCCTGGCGAGCCGGGGCGTTCCATAGAGGCCGAACTCGCACGGCACCAGGCGCTGAATGATGAGGCCCTCGGCGACCGGCCGGCTTATGCGGATCGCGATGTCCGCCTCGCCGCGCAGCATCGCGTGCGAGGTGAGCTCGGTGCGAAAGGCGAGCCTGATCGACGGAAAGGCCCGCTCCATGGCTTTCAAATGGGGCGCCAGGATGTGAGAGGCTATCGTGAGAGGGGCGGCAATCCTTACCGTGCCTTCCAGTTCCGTCTTCGCGCTGCCTGCGAACTGGGTGAGAGATTGAATCTCCTGGGATATCCGGCGCGCTTCCTTGAGCAACAATTCGGCGCGCTCGCTGGCGACCAGTACATTGCCGCGACGATGGAATATCCGGCTCCCCACGACGCGCTCGGCCCGCTCCAGATGGCGGGCAACGGTGCTGTGGCTCACCTTCAACGTCCGGGCTGCGCCCAGCAGCGTGCCGGCGTCGTCGATCGCCACAAGAAAGCGCAGCTCATCCCATCGAAGGTTGGCCATTTTGACGTTCAATGGACAATGGATTGTCTGTTTCCGGACAGTTTATGACGAGAAATGCGCATTGTCACAATCGTCGTCGAGCGCACACTGAACGCGCCTTTTTGTGCCAAGAGAATGCGGGGAGGGAGGGGATCGTGCGTCACATTCTACTAGCCGGCGTCACCGCGCTGAGCATGGCGGTCAATGTTCCGATGAGCAGCGCGCAAAGCGCTGACGAGTTGCGTGTCACCGTGGCCAATTTCGGTCGCGAGGTCTTCGATATGGGGCTCACCTCGACGCAAGACCTGCAATACACCGGCCATATGAACGATCCGTTGATTGCGGGCGACGAGAACGGTCAGCTCACCAGCAAACGTGCGCTCACCACGTCGTGGTCGATGAGCCCCGATGCCAAGCAGTTCACCGCCAAGCTGCGCGAGGGCGTGCGCTGGCACGACGGCAAGCCCTTCACGTCCGACGACGTGGTGTTCACGCTCGGCGAACGCCTGGTGGCGCCGGATGCCGTCTGTTCCTATTGCGGATACCTGCGCCGGAACATCGAGAAGGTCGAGGCGCCCGACGGCTATACGGTCGTCGTGACGCTGCGGGACGCCGACGTCACCTTCCCGAGCGTTCTCAGCTCGCGGGACGGTGACGTCCGCATGCTGGCCCGGCACAACTTCAAGAAGACGTCGGGCGGATACGAGCTGGCCGGCACGCCGATCGGCACCGGGCCGTGGAAGTACGTTTCGTTCGAACGCGGCGTCGCCATTCAGATGGCGGCAAACGAGGACTACTGGGACAAAGAGCGCATTCCCGCGTTCAAGGCCATGCGGCTGATCCCGCGCGCACAGCCGAGCACGCGGCTTGCCATGGTGCGGTCCGGCGAAGCGGACATGGCCTTTATCGATCCGCGCCAGGCGCCTGATGTCAAGAAGGCCGGTCTCAAAGTGCTGATGCTCGATGGGTCGACGCTCAGCCTGCTCGCCCTGCTCGGGTGCTGGCAGCCTGAAATGCTGTGCCACAACAAGCCGATCCGCGAGGCGATTGCTAGCGCGATCGACATGCAGGCGATCATCAAGAGGTATTATCCGGAGGGCACGGGCAAGCCGATTTCCAATGCCTTCTGGACGGAAGCGGCCTTGGGCTATGACCCGGCGATCAAGCCCTACGCCTACAACCCCCAGCGCGCGCGCGAGCTGCTCAAGTCGATCAACTATGACGGTCGTAAGGTCCGCCTCTGGTCGGTGCAGACCAACTCGAGCCCGGAGTCGCCCGAGATCATCCAGCTGATCGAAGGCTATCTGCGCGCCGCCGGCTTCCAGACGGAAATCACGCCGATGGAGATCGGCGCGTTCCGGCCGCGCTACGCCAACAACCCGCAGAATTTCGAGACGTCGTACGCCGCCCATCTCTATATCGACTCGTCCGGTGCGCGGCCGATGGTCCTGCCGAACCTGACGATTTCCTGGATCAGCAAGGCCGCCGGCGGCAACATCCAAGGCTACGCGGACCTGCCGGCCATCGACGCGGCTTACAAGAAGCTGCGGGCCATCACCAACCTCGACGAGCTCGACAAGCAGCTCCGCGAGCTGAACCATCAGACTTACGGCGAGTACAATCTGATTCCCATTGCCGCCCGCGCCGTCATTGCCGCCGCCGGCCCTCGCGTGGGGACCTGGTCGCCCGGACGCTATGGTTTCGCCTGGAACCTCGAGACCGTCACGCGCGCCAAGTAGGCGTTCCCCAGTAGGCGCTCCCAAGTAGGCGTTCCCAAGTAGGCGTTCCCCAGTAGAAGGGTCGGTCAGTTGGTTACCAGTCTTGTTCATGGTCGGGCGATCATCCGCGGCGTCGATGCGGAGGGTCGTCCCGATATCCTCGAGAACGGAGCGATCCTGCAGCGGGACGGCGTCATTCTCGCCGTCGACGACTTCGAGAAGCTGCGTCGTCGCGGCGAGCATGAGGTCGTCGTCGGGTCCGGCCGGCATGTCGTCTGCCCGGGATTCGTGAACGGCCACCACCATGTCGGCTTGACGCCGCTTCAGCTTGGGTCGCCCGACCTGCCGCTGGAGCTATGGATCGTGCGGCGCCTCGCCGGCCGCGCGGTTCCCCCTTACCTCGACACGCTGTACTCGGCCTTCGAGTTGCTCGCTTCCGGGGTGACCACCGTGCAGCACCTGCACGGGCGTGCCCCGTTGCCGGTTACGAACATCGTCCACCATGCGAATGAGGTGATCCGCGCCTACACCGATCTCGGCATGCGCGTCTCCTACTCCTACGGACTGCGCGACCAGAATCGGATTGTCTACGAGGCCGACGATGAGTTCGTGCGCCGGCTGCCTCCCGACCTGGCCGGCCCGACACGGGAGTTCCTGGCCGAACAAACGCTCGACATCGATGCGACGCTGTCGGTGTTCAAGACGCTGTTCGCACAGCATCACGGAAAGGCAAACGTCGCGATCCAGCTGGCGCCCGTCAATCTCCACTGGTGTTCCGACGAAGCGATCCAGCGCACGGTAGAGGCGGCACGGACTCACGGCGTGCCGATGCACATGCATGTCCTGGAAACGGCATTGCAGCGCGAATACGCACGTCGCCGGACGGGCGTCTCGGCGGTCGAGCATCTGCGGCGTTTGGGGGCTCTCGGGCCCGACATGACGATAGGCCATGGCGTCTGGGCGACCGAGAGCGACATCGAGCTTCTTGCGGCGACGCAAACCTGCCTATGCCACAACTGCTCGTCCAATCTCAGGCTTCGCAGCGGCATTGCGCCGATCAATGCCTATCGACGTCATAAGGTCGTCACGGCCCTCGGCATCGATGAAGCGGGACTCAACGACGACCGGGACATGCTGGTCGAGATGCGGCTGGCGCTCAGACTTCATAGAGTCCCTGGCCTGGAAGAGGCGGACGTTCCGACCCCCGCCGAGATCCTGCAAATGGCGACATCCGGCGGTGCTGCGACGACGGCCTTCAAGGCCCGGATCGGCCAGCTCGAAGAGGGCAGGGCCGCCGATCTGGTCATTTTCGACTGGGATCAGGTCTCCTTTCCCTACCTGAGCGACGATGTGGGAGTCGTCGACGCCTTGGTGCAAAGAGCAAAGTCGGAAAACATCGCCTATGTCATGGTGGGCGGCGAGATCGTGGTCGACCATGGCCAGTTCCGGCGCGTGGACAGGGCTGCCGCGCTGCAGGAACTGTCCAAGACGCTTTCCCGGCCCGAGACCGCCATCGAGCAGCGCAATCGCAAGCTCGGCCTGGGATTGGTGAAGTACGCCCGCGATGTGTATGCCGACTATCTTTCGGCAAAGCGCGGGACGCCCTTCTACCGTCAGAACGCGAGCGAGTAGCAGTGCTTCGCGTCGCGCTCTCCAGGCTTCTGCAGGGGCTGCTCACGCTTCTGATGACAAGCGTGATCGTCTTCGTGCTGGCGCGCACGTCGGGCAGCCCGGTCGACCTGGTGCTGCCGTCGGAAGCCACCGCAGCCGAACGGCAGGCCTATATCGAGAGAAACGGTCTCGATCGGCCGCTGCCCGTGCAGTACGGGGTCTTTCTCGTCAATGCGCTCCAGGGCGACTTCGGGACGTCATTGCGCACGCGGCAGCCGGCGCTGGATCTGGTCATGTCGCGGCTTGGCCGCACCCTGGCCCTCGCGACGCTGGGACTGGTGATCGCGCTCGTCGTCAGTGTCCCCATCGGCGTCCTGTCGGCGACCCATCGAGAGGGAGCATGGGACCGGGTGGGACAGGGCTTTGCCCTGCTGGGCCAGTCGATTCCGTCGTTCTTGCTCGGGATCGTCCTGATCCTCGTCTTCTCTATCCATCTGCGCTGGCTTCCGTCGTCCGGCATCGGCGACTGGCGGAACTACATTCTGCCGGCGGTGGTCCTGGGATGGAGCATCAGCGCCGGAATCGTGCGTCTTCTGCGGTCGAGCATGCTCGAAGCGCTCGGGGCCGAGTTCGTCAAGCTGGCTCGGTCGAAGGGGCTGTCGGAGGCGACCGTCGTCTGGAAGCACGGGCTGCGCAACGCGCTCATTCCCGTGCTGACGTTCGTGGGCTTCATGTATGGCGTCATCATCGCCTCGGCCGTCGTCGTCGAAGTGGTCTTTGGCTGGCCGGGCCTTGGATACCTCGCCTACGAATCGACCCTGTGGCGGGACTTCCCGGTGCTCCAGTGCGCCGTGCTCGTCTACACGGCGATCATTGTCAGCATCAACTTCCTGGTCGATCTCGGATACGGGATCGCCGACCCGAGAGTTCGCACATGACCGCGAACCGGTACGACCCGGCCTTCCCGAAACAGCGGGGAAAGCCCTGGATCGCGCTCGGCATTGTCGCGTTGACGATGGTGGTCGCCGTCTTCGCCAATCAGCTCGTGCTCCACGACCCGGAAGCCGTCGACCCCGCGAATGCGCTGCTTCCCCCGGTGCTGTTCGAGGGGGGGCTGCTCGAATACCCCCTCGGGACCGACCGCCTGGGCCGCGACATCCTGAGCCGTGTCATGCTCGGCACGAGAATTTCCCTGTCGATCGCGGCCATGGCGCTGGCGTTCGGCGGCATTGTCGGGGTCGTCCTCGGCATGATTGCCGGTTACCGCGGGGGCTGGGTCGACGTCGTCATCATGCGCCTGGCCGACAGCTTCCTGGCGTTTCCCAGCGTGCTGATCGCCCTGGTCCTCGCGGTGACGATCGGCGCGCGAATGGAGCTCGTGGCCCTGGTCCTTGGCCTGGTGCTCTGGGCGCGGTTTGCCCGCCTTATTCGGGGTGAAGTGCTGACCTGGAAGGAGCGGGACTTCGTCGCCCTGGCGCGCGTGTCCGGGGCGACGGGCCGCTACATCATGATCCGCCATCTCCTGCCGAATGTCGCCAATAGCCTCGTCGTGCTGGCGACATTGCAGGTGGGCTGGGCCATCGTGGTCGAGGCATCGCTGACCTTTCTTGGCGCGGGCGTTCCGCCGCCGACCCCGACATGGGGCGGCATGGTGGCGGAGGGTTTGGACTTCATCGAGAGCGCCTGGTGGATTTCCCTCATGCCGGGCATTGCGATTCTGCTGGTCGTGTTTGCCTTCAACGTGCTCGGCGACTGGCTGCGCGACAAGCTCGATCCCCAGCTGCGCAGCGTGTGACGGACATGACCAGCGCAGACACCTTGTTGCAGGTCAACGACCTCACGGTAGAAGTGAAGGGCGCCCGTGGAGTCGGCCGAGCCGTCGACGGTGTTTCGTTCGGCATATCCGCCGGCGAGACGTTGGGCGTCGTGGGCGAAAGCGGCTCCGGCAAGTCACTGACCTGCCTGTCGGTCATTCGCCTCAATCCGAAGCCCGCGAGCCGGATCGCGTCGGGTTCGATCCGATTTGACGGCCGCGAGCTGCTCGAGCTCGACGCGGAAGGGTTGCGCGCCTATCGCGGGCGGGAAATCGCCATGATCCTTCAGGATCCCATGACGTCCCTGAATCCCGTGCTGACGATCGGGGACCAGATTCGCGAGGCCTTGAAGCTGCATCGCGGCCTGTCGCGGGCCGACGAGACCCGTGTCGCCGAGGACCTGCTCGCGCGATTGCGGGTGCCGGAGCCGCACCGGGTCCTGAGGAGCTATCCGCACGAGCTGAGTGGCGGCATGCGCCAGCGCGTTGTGGGGGCGATTGCGCTGGCCGGCCGGCCGCGCCTGCTGATCGCCGACGAGCCAACCACGGCGCTCGACGTGACGGTTCAGGCGGCCTATCTCGCGCTCCTCCGCAAGCTGCAGCGGGAGGAGGGGCTGGCCATCCTCTTCGTCACGCATGACCTTGGGGCCGTCGCCCGGATCTGCGACCGTGTGGCCGTCATGTATGGCGGGCGCATTGTCGAGAGCGCGACCACGGCCACGTTCTTTTCCGGCGCCGCCCATCCGTACTCCCGGGCCCTTCTGCGGTCGCTTCCGGACGTGTCCAAGCCCCCCGAGCGGTTGGAGCCCATCCCGGGACAGCCACCGTCGGTCTTTGCGGCGCGCAAGGGATGCCTGTTTGCCGACCGGTGCCCGGAGGTGCAGGCCCGGTGCCGGGAGCTCGAACCACCTCAATCGTCCGTCGCTGAGGGCCACTTCGTCCATTGCTGGGCTCGCCAACCATGACCGACGCTGAAACACCCATCCTGGAGGTGCGCGGGCTGACCAAGAGCTATGCCCCCAGGACGACGGGATGGTTCACCAAGCCGGCGCCTCCCACGAAAGTGGTGGACAGGGTCTCGTTCGAGATCGGCAGCGGGCGCACCCTTGCTCTCGTGGGTGAGTCCGGTTGCGGCAAGACGACCACGGCCAGGATGATCCTGCAGCTCGTGACCGCAGACCAGGGAGAGTTGCTGTTCGAGGGACGGCCGCTCGATCTGAAGGACAGGAACATGGCCCGCCGATATCGGGAAAAGGTCCAGGCTGTCTTTCAGGATCCGTGGAGTGCCCTCAATCCCCGCATGCGGGTGGGCGAGGCCATTGCCGAGCCTCTTCGCCTGAACACCAGCCTGGACCGCGGCGCCATCGCCAAGCGGGTGGCCGAAGTCCTCCGCGATGTCGGACTTGATCCGGCCATGGCGCGAAATTTTCCGCACGAGTTCAGCGGCGGCCAGCGGCAACGCATTGCAATCGCCCGTGCCATCATCCTGCGCCCCGCCCTTATCGTGCTCGATGAGCCGGTGTCGGCACTCGACGTGTCCGTACGGCTTCAGGTGGTCAATCTGCTGGTCGAGGCCCAGAAAAGACTGGGAATGAGCTATCTGCTGATCTCCCATGATCTGGCGACGGTGCGCTACCAGGCCAACGACATCGCCGTCATGTATCGCGGCGCGATCGTCGAAGACGGGCCCTCTGAGACCGTTTTCGAAACGCCAATGCATCCTTACACCCAGGCGCTCTTCGAGGCGGCGCGCTTTGTCCAGCCCGGCACCGAAGCCGAGAGCGACGACACCGCAGACGCGGCACTGCCGACCAAGAGCGGATGCAGCTTCGCGGCGCGATGCCCGAAAGCCTTTGCGCGGTGTTTCAGCGAGGCGCCGTCCCTACGCGCAGTCGCGCCTAAGCAACGCACGGCGTGTCACCTCTACGAGCCTTTGGAAAGCCGCGCCGAGACCGTTTCCGCGGTCGGTTGACCGCCGGCGAGACGGTGTCGTGGCCTGGCTGCAAGAGCAGTTCAGTGTGAAGCAAGGAGGTTAGCAATTGACGACGGCAAAGACGGCTACAGCGGGGCCAACCCGCGACCTGGTTGGTTATGAAGGTCGTCCACCCTTTGCCGATTGGCCCGGACGGGCACGAATTGCAATCTCCCTGACCGTCAATGTCGAGGAAGGATCGGAGCCTGCCATCGGCGATGGCGACCCCGTGAGAGAGCCCAGCGGGCCGGCGAGCTGGCCGCTCAGCCGACGCGATCTGGCACAGGAAGGCGCCTTCGCGTACGGAACCCGCGCCGGCTTCTGGCGTCTGCTCGACGTCTTCGACGAGCAGAAGGTCAAAGGCACCTTCTTTGCGTGTGCCGTCTCCCTCGAGCGCAATCCTGCGGCGGCGCGCGAGATCGGCAGGCGGGGCCACGAGCTGGTGGCTCATGGCTATCGCTGGGAGGATGCAAACCTCCTGACGCGCGACCAGGAGCGGGAGCGCATTCGCCTGACGGTCGAATCGATCACGAAGACGACGGGCGAGCGGCCGCTCGGCTGGCGTTGCCGCTATGCGCCGAGCGTCCATACCCGAGAGCTGCTGGTCGAAGAGGGAGGCTTCCTCTACGACTCGGATGCCTACAATGACGACCTGCCCTATTGGACCACCGTCGGCGCGAAGGAGCACCTGGTGGTTCCCTACTCGCTGGCAAGCAACGACAACAAGTTCGGCTGGGGCTCTTTCGAGTCTCCACTCGATTTCGAACGATACCTGAAGGCGGACTTCGATCGCCTGTATCAGGAAGGAGAAGTGCGTCCGAAGATGATGTCCGTCGGGTTGCATTTGCGCATTTCCGGCCATCCCGCCCGTGCGCAGGCCATCGCCAACTTCATCGAGTACGCGAAGAGCTTCCCGGACGTCTGGTTTGCCCGACGCATCGAAATCGCGCGCCATTGGCTGGCGCGGCACCCCCGATAGGAGCAGCCATGTCCCACACTGAAATTCCCGGCCCGCGTCGCGACGTGGTCGGATATGGCGGTCAGTACCCCAAGGTGACCTGGCCCAACGGCGCCCGAGTCGCCGTCTCTCTGGTCGTCAACTACGAGGAAGGCTCGGAGCTGGCAGTCGGCGATGGAGACACAAGGACGGAGCGCACCCTGTCCGAAGTCGCCCCGATGCCTTGGCCCGAGGGGCGGCGCGATCTTGCGATGGAGAGCATGTACGAGTACGGCGCCCGGGCGGGGTTCTGGCGCCTGATGGACATCTTCGACCAGTTCCAGGTCAAGAGCACCTTCTACGCCTGCGCTGTGGCGCTGGAGCGCAATCGCACGGCGGCGCGGGTCATCCGCGAAAAGGGCCACGACGTCGTTTGCCACGGCTATCGATGGGAAGACGTGTCGCTGCTGACCCGCGAGCAGGAGCGGGAGCACATCCGACTGGCAGTGGAGTCTATCGCCGAGACCACCGGGGAGCGCCCGACAGGATGGTACTGTCGCTACGGACCGAGCGTGCACACGCGCGAACTGGTCGTGGAAGAGGGCGGCTTCGACTTCGACTGCGACGCCTACGACGACGATCTGCCTTACTGGACCATGGTCGGCGACCGCAAGCACCTCGTGATCCCCTACACCCAGGTGAACAACGATACGCGCTTCACGCACGGGCATATGGGGTCGCCCGAGGCCTTCGAAGAGCATCTTCGCTATACGTTCGACAGGCTCTACAAGGAAGGCGCCCATCATCCCAAGATGATGTCCATTGGCCTGCACATGCGCGTCGCCGGCCAACCGGCGCGGGCACAGGCCGTGGCCAAGTTCATCGAGTACGCGAAGTCGTTTCCGGAAGTATGGTTCGCCCGTCGCTTCGAGATCGCCCAGCATTGGCGGGAGCACCATCAGTGAGCGCGGTCGAGGCCGTGAAGGAAACGGCATGCAAGGCGATTGACCAGGCATCGGCCGAGCTGTTCGAGCTCAGCAGCCGAATGCATGCCGAGGTCGAGCTGTCCTTTGCCGAAGTGAAGGCGCGGGCCTGGCAGTGCGCGACGCTCCGCAAGGCCGGGTTCGAGGTCGAAGACGGTCTTGGGTCCTTGAAGACCGCCTTTCGGGCCACCGCCAGTGCCGGCAGGCCGGGCCCCAGCCCAAGTCCTTGCATCGCCTTTCTCTGTGAGTATGACGGTCTGCCGGTCTATGGCCAGAGCTGCGGCCATAACGTGGTCGCTGCGGCGGGCGTCGGGGCTGCGATCGGCTTGTCCCGGGTGATCGAGCAGATCGGCGGTACGGTCGTTGCGCTCGGCACGCCCGGCGAGGAGGGCGGCGGCGGCAAGAACATTCTTCTGCGCGAAGGGTTCTTTCACGGCATCGACGCGATGATGCTGATCTATCCCGGGATGGACAACATCGCCCATTCGCGGACCGTCGGTGCGGCGCGTGTGTCGGTCGAGTACCATGGCAAGGCAGCGCATGCCGCAGCTCGACCCGAACTCGGCATCAATGCCCTGGATGCCTTGCTTCAGGCGTTCACCGGCATCAACGCGCTGCGCCAGCACTTACCCTCGGATGTGCGGGTGCACTATATCGTGACGAAGGGAGGCGTTGTTCCGCAGGTCGTCCCGGATCATGCGTCGGCCGTGATAACCGTTCGGGCCAACAACCCCCAAACCCTGCAGCGGGCCATCGCGCGCGTGGACGCTTGCCTCGTTGCGGCGGCACAGAGCACGGGAGCTCGCCTCGAACGGTCATGGCCGGAGACCCCGGGCCGGGAGTTGCTGAGCAACCTTGCAATGGCCACCAGCTTCGATCGCAATCTGCGGGCACTCGGTCGCGAGACCCGTCCGCGCGACGAGTTGTCGGGGGCCTGGTCGGGTGACACGGGCAACGTCAGTTGGGTTGTCCCGGCAATTCAGCCCCAGATTGCCATGACGGCACGCGACGTGCCTCCCCACAGCCACGAGTTCCATGCGGCATCGGTCGGACCCGCCGCCGAGGCCTGCATTCTGGACTCGGCGAAAGCCATGGCGATGACGGCAATCGATCTCATTGTCGCCCCGACGTTGCTAGAGCAGGTTCGAACCGAGTTTTCCGCGTCGGGCGGAAAGGGCCGACAGCGGGCCTGACTTCCAAAGCGCCTGTTGAGCGCGACCTCTCGCGCTCGGGCTGCCACCCTGCAGCCCGGCGTCGCCAAGGATGTCGAAGATCCGCCTCGCCACCTTTTCCGAAGAGGGGGCAGGGCGCCAGACTAGAGACAGATGCACGCTGAAGCTCGCGGGCGCATAGGTGCAATCGAACGTACTCGCCGAGGCGCCCAGGGAAAGCTCCGGCAGCAGGGTCAAGAACCCATGGTCACGAACCAGGTTGGCGATCACCGGCATCGAATCGGCCTCGACGATGGAAAGCCGCTCGCGCTCGCTTTCGGACAGAACGGCTTCCATAAGTGACACGAACTTTTGTCGGAGGCCGCTTTTCAGGCTGAGCAGCGCGACCGGCGTGCTGAGAAGGAGGTCGCGAATGCTGGCCTTGGTGGCGGCGGCAGACGGGGCCGCGACGAGTACCATTCGCGATTTCACGATCGTTCGATAGCGCAGCCCTGGCGGGATGGCGTCCGTGTCGAGCAGGATGACGTCCAGAGCGCGGCTCTGCAGGCTTGCGATCAGCTCCTCGGAGATCGCGCTGGAAATAAACAAGGGGTCATCCGGCGTCCTTCTGTGCCATTCGGCGGCCAGGAGGGCGAGGACCTTTGCCGTGATGCTTTCCGGGCCAAAGGGAATGATCGAACCGCATTTGGCGACCACAAGGCTCTCGCGAAACCGACGTTCCGCATGCTTGGAGAGCCTCGACCATATGCGTTCCAGGGCCTCTGCCTGGGCCAGTACGGTGCGCCCCTTCTCCAGGAGAGTTATGCCGTGCGTGTGACGCCTGAAGACGGTCACCCCGAGATCGCGCTCCATCGTTCGGAGTTGCCGGGTGAGCTGCGGCTGACCGATGCCGACTTGCTGTGCCGCCTTGCGAATGCTTCCCTCGCGAGCGACCCTCGCAAATCGCCCGAGTGTCGTCAGTGACGTCGATATCCGGGCGGCCCGACGCTCGGGACTGCCGTCGGCGCCGGGCGCCAATTTCGACAGGCGCAGGATTATGGCCGCTGCCGTCGCCAGGTCACGCATCAGCCTGACGCCCTCGAGGGTTGGCTGCGTACCCTCGCCGGACCTGGCCACCAAGGGAATTGCGATTTCCGACTGAAGGCGCCGCATCGCCGCCGACACGGTGGACGGCGAACAGTCGAGAGCGCGTGCCGCCTGACGGACGCCGCCGGACTTGAGAACCCAGTGAGCGATCATCAGGGAGCCGAGGTTCATCGGCGCAACCTAGAGCCAAAGACATAGCCTGTACAGATTATGGGATATGTCAGTCATTGGTCGTAGGACTTATCGTTTCGCGGCGGACATGAACGGCCGCCAATAGAGAACAGGTGTGGCGACGCGGTTGAACGACGACACGGTCACGTCAACCGCCGGTGCAACGGGAGGAACCAATGCTCAATCTGTGGTCACGGCGGTTCACCTTGGGCGCTCTGGCGCTGGCGCTGCCCATGCTGATGAACCAGGGTGCATTCGCTCAGGACAAGGTGCGTCTGCAAACGGACTTCATCCCGTCCGGTGAGCACGCCATGTACTACGGCGGATGGACCAAGGGCATCTATGCCAAGCACGGCATCGATATCACCGTATCGAGGGGGTACGGATCGGGCGACACGGTGAGCAAGGTGGGTGCCGGTGCAGCCGACTTCGGCGTGGCCGACATCGCCGCTGTTCTGACGGCGCGAGCCAGGACCAACTTGCCGGTCAAGACGATTGCCGTGCTCTACAACGAGTCGCCGCATTCGCTGTTCGTGCTCAAGAGCTCGGGTATCACCAACTTTCAAGGCCTCGAGGGCAAGAAGATCGGAATCACCCCGGGCAACAGCCACCGGTTCTACTTTCCCGAGGTGGCCAAGCGGGCCGGCACCGATCCCAACAAGCTCGTCTGGGTGAACATGGACGGGGCCGCGATGGCCACACAGCTCATCGCCAAGAACATCGTCGCCGCGCCCTTCTATTCGATGCATTGGTACTTCATCAACAAGGCGGCCAAGAAGGCGGGCGAAGAGATCGTGCCGCTTCCGTTCGTCTCGGTCGGATTCAAGATCTACGCGGCGAGCCTGATCACGACCGACAAGATGCTGAAGGAGAAGCCGGACCTGGTGAAGCGATTCCTGGCGGCGACCAAGGAAGCCTTCGAATGGGCCCGAGACAATCCCGAAGAAGCCTGCAAGGCGCATGTCGCACGCTTCCCGGAGATCGAAATGGACGACTGCCTGAACAGCCTGAAGGCGACCATGCCCTTCGTCTTCAACGACCACAGCAAGCAGTTTGGCTGGGGGCGGGAGAGCGACGAGCGGCTCACCTTCTCCTGGGACGTGATCTCTACCGCCAACGAGCTGAACAAGAATTTCGATTATAAGCAGGCGATCGACACCAGCGCACTGCCGCCGAAGTGACGTAGGCTTCGGACGAGGGCTTCGACGGACAAATGATATCGCTGGATCGAGTCACCCGCATATTCAACAGCCGCGACGGCGAGAGCGTCGTCGCACTGCAGGACGTTTCGCTCGACATCAAGCGCGACGAATTCATCACTCTCGTTGGCCCCTCAGGCTGCGGCAAGTCCACCTTGTTGCGGATCGTGGCGGGCCTTATCCTGCCGACGGCCGGCAGCGCCTCGATCGACGGGGAGCCGATCTCCGAGCCGCGATCGGAAACCGGAATCGTGTTTCAGGCGCCGACGCTGCTGCCGTGGGCGAGCGTTCTCGACAATGTCCTGTTCCCGCTGCGCATGATGCACCGGTACGACTCGACAAGTGCTGACAGGGCCGTTGCGCTCCTGAAGCTGGTCGGACTCGCGGGCTTCGAGAGCAAGTCGCCGCGGGAACTGTCGGGCGGCATGCAGCAGCGCGTGGCGATATGCCGGGCGCTGGTTCATGACCCCGACATTCTCCTGATGGACGAGCCCTTCGGTGCGCTCGATGCCTTGACGCGCGAGGAGATGACGCTGGAACTGCTGCGGATCTGGAGCGAGAAGCCCAAGACCGTGCTGTTCGTCACGCATTCGATCACGGAAGCCGTGGTGCTGGCGGATCGGGTGGTCGTCATGTCGCCACGTCCCGGCCGCGTGGCCGAGGTGATCGACGTAAAGCTGGGGCGACCGCGTACGTTCGAGTCGGAAGCGACGCCGGCTTTTCACGAAGCCGCCCACCGAATTCGCCAGCTGATCTATGGAAAGCGCAATGTCGGTTCAGCACAAAACGTCGGCTAGCAAGCCGCGCAAGCGGCGCGGCGCCACGTACCATGAAGTCGTGGTGCCGCTTCTGACGACGATTGCCGCCTTCGGCTTGTGGGAGGTTGTCTGTCGTGTGTTCGAGGTGCCGAGCTTCCTGATCCCCACGCCCAGCGAGATCTGGCGCGAGACGATAGCGATCGGGCCGGCGGTCGCCGGCCATACAATGGCGACGCTGAAGACCGTGATGCTGGGGTTCATTGTCTCCATACTTGTCAGCCTGCCTCTTGCCGTCCTGTTGACGGCGTCGCCAGCCGTATCGGCCGCCATCTATCCGTTGCTGGTGTGGATCCAATCCATTCCCAAAGTCGCGTTGGCGCCGATCCTCGTGGTGCTGCTCGGCACGAATGAGCTGCCGCGCGTCACGATCACGATGCTGGTGGCGTTCTTTCCGCTGGTGATTTCCATCGCGACCGGCCTCATGTCGGTGCCCCCGGAGCTTCTCGAGCTGAGCAAGGCCTGTCGCGCCTCGAAGCTGAGCGAGCTCTGGCGCATCCGCCTTCCCTACGCCATTCCTTTCATTTTCGCGGGCCTGAAGGTGGCGATTTCCCTTGCGGTCGTGGGTGCCGTCGTCGCGGAGTTCGTCAACTCCGACCAGGGGCTTGGATTTCTGATCCAGACCTCGACGGCGTTCTTCAAGGTACCGGTCGCCTTCGGGGCGCTCATCATTCTCTCCATCATGGGCGTGGTGTTGTTCCAACTGGTCGTCATCGTCGAGAGGGTGTTCTTCCCCTGGTCGACCGGCAATGCGGCTGCAGCCGTCTAGGCAGCAAGGAGGAGGACGCGCGATGACTGGGGTACCTACGGCCGTGATCCGCGGCGGGCGGGTTCTGGACATAAGAGCCCACGCGGCACCGCTGGCCGACGTCCTAGTGAGCGGAGATGCCATCGCCGAGATCGGACCGCCGGGATTGGCGGCGCCGCCTTCCGCGACCATTATCGACGCCCGCAACAAGCTCCTTCATCCCGGTCTCATCAACGGTCACACCCACAGTCATGGCAATCTCGCCAAGGGTATGGCCGATCGCATAACGCTTGAATTGCTGCTGACGGCGGGCCCCTACATGAGCGGCGCTCGGACTCTCGAGGACAAATACCTGTCGAGCCTTCTCGGCGCGGCGGAGATGGTCCTGAAGGGATGTACGGCAGCGTACGACCTCTCTGCCGAATTTCCGATGCCGACAACGGAGGGGCTGGCGGCTATCGGACAGGCCTACGCCGATGTGGGAATGCGCGCTGTCTTGGCGCCCATGGTGGCGGATATCAGCTTTTTCGAGGCGATTCCCGGGCTGATGGATCGTTTGCCGGCAGTGCTGCAGAAGGAGGTCGAGGCCTTCCGGCTGGCGCCCCATGAGGCCAGCGTACGCCAGATCAGGGCGGCATTGCAGGACTGGAAGCTCGCCGGCAAAGGCGTGCACCTGGCTGTCGCACCGACCATTCCGCATCACTGCAGTCGTGAGTTCCTGCTCGAATGCCTGAAGCTTTCGAAGGACTTCGCCACCGGTCTGCACAGCCATGTCGCCGAGTCGAAGGTACAAGTCATCGCTGGCTACAAGCACTACGGCACGTCGCTCACGACCTACCTGGATTCGCTGGGCCTGGTAGGCCCGAACTTCACGGTGGCGCACGGCGTATGGCTGGATGCCGACGACATGAAGCGGCTCGGCGACAAGGGAGCGTCGGTATCGCACAATCCAGGCTCCAACATGCGGCTGGGCAACGGTCTCGCCGACATGCGGGCGATGCTCGATGCCAAGGTGAATGTCGGCATCGGGACCGACGGCGCCAACTGCTCTGATAATCAGAACATGTATGAAAACATGAGGCTGGCGTCGCTTGTGTCAAAGGTCCAAGGGCCGGACTGGCAGCGTTGGATCAAGACCGACGAAGTCCTGGAAGCGGCGACCTCCGGAAGTGCCCGTGCCTTGGGGCTTGGCGACAAGATCGGCAATCTGGCGGTCGGCTACAAGGCCGACATCGTGTTTCTGGATTTGGAGCATGTGAACTGGATGCCGTTCAACGATCCGACAAATCAGATCGTTCACACCGAGGATGGTACGGCCGTTCATTCCGTCATGATCGGCGGCCGCATGGTTGTCGAGAATCGAAGGCTCCTGACCGTCGATATGAGCAGCTTGGCGCGCAAGGTCGAGTTGTCACGGCAACGGCTCGAGGAGAGCCGAGCGCCTGCCAAGGTGCTCTACGAGAAGCTGGAAGAAGTCGTGGGAACCTTCTGCCCCGGGTTGGCAAAGCAGCCCCTTCATATCGATCGGTTCGGCGGTCACCACCATCCCCACCACCATTGAACGAGTACAGGAAGCTGGGGCGGCTGTTCCCACCTCCACACAATCGCCTCGCGTTGGCCGGCCGTCATCGAACGGCGGCGGAGTAGAGATATGACCGACTTCGATTTGATCGTCCGCAATGCCCGTATCGTCACTGCCGAACGCCAGACCGAGGGCGACATTGCGGTCCGAGACGGCCAGGTCGTCGAGATCGGACCCGATATCAAGGGCAAGGGGGCCC
>MKRV01000161.1 GCA_001897995.1 Alphaproteobacteria bacterium 65-37
AAAATGATCGGCAGCGTGCCGCCCGCGCCGGCGATGGTCGCGACCAAGGCAGCGGCCGCAACCGAAACCAATCCTCCCGACTTCACGACCGACTCCTACTTGTTGGCGGTATCGACCATCGCCTGCAGGAGAATCTGTGCGCCGGCACCGACATCGTCGCGGGTCGCGTCCTCGATCTCGTTGTGGCTGATGCCGTCCTTGCACGGCACGAAGATCATGGCGGTCGGCGCGACGCGGCTGACGTAGCAAGCGTCGTGCCCGGCGCCGCTCACGATATCCATGTGGGCATAGCCTGCCTGCTCTGCCCCGCGACGCACGGCGCTGACCAGCTCCCGGGCAAAGGGCGACGCCGGGAAGTGCCAGATCTGCTCGATCTTCACGTCGAGGCGATGGCGCTTGGCAATGTCCGCCGCTGCGGCCCGCATGTCGGCGTCCATCCTGGTGAGCTCATCATTGTCGGGATGGCGGAAGTCGAGCGTCATGAACACGCGGCCCGGGATGGTGTTGCGCGCCTGCGGCAGGCTGTCGATCACGCCCACCGTCGAGCGGCCGTTCGGCCGGTTGCCGATGCGACGGGCCTCGACGATCAATTCGGCAGCGCCGACCAGCGCATCGCGACGGCCTTCCATGGGGGTGGTCCCGGCGTGGCTTTCCATGCCCGTCCAATGGATCTCGTACCAGCGCTGGCCTTGTGCGCCGGTCACGACGCCGATCGTCTTCTTCTCGCGCTCGAGGATCGGCCCCTGCTCGATATGGGCCTCGAAGAAGGCGCCGACCTGGCGGCCGCCGACCGGCTCTTTGCCGTCGTAGCCGATCTGCTTCAGGGCCTCGCCGAAGGTGACGCCGTCGCGATCCTTGATGGCGAGCGCATAGTCGAGCTTGAAGGCGCCGCCGAACACGCCCGACGCCACCATCGCCGGCGCGAAGCGGCAGCCCTCCTCGTTGGTCCAGACGGCGACCTCGAGGCCTGCCATCACCCCGTAGGCGCCGTCGAACTTGCCGCCGGTCGGCTGGGTGTCGAGATGGCTGCCGGTCATCACCGGCGGCTTGGAGGGATCGCGGCCCTCGCGGCGCGCGAAGACGTTGCCGACCTGGTCGACCTTGATGGTGCAGCCCGCCTCCTTGGCCCAGCGCACGAAGAGATCGCGCCCCTGCCGGTCGAGATCGGTCAGCGCAATGCGGCAGACGCCACCCTTCTCGGTGCCGCCGATCTGGCCCAGCTCCATCAGGCTCGCCCACAGCCGGTCGAAATCGACGCGCAGATTGGCTCGGGAATCGGCGGGGGCGGCGGGCTTCATGGCAACTCCAGGCAGTGCAGGACCCGCGACCATAGCAAATGCCAGCCAGCGAAACGAAGTGCTTGAGCCGCAGGTCAGCGTCTTGCAAGGGTGCGGGCAGAGGAGTTCCCAACTGATGCTTCCGCTGTCCGACACGCTCGTTCTCGACCTCACGCAAGTCATCGCCGGACCGACCGCCGGCCAGATCCTGGGCGACATGGGCGCCGACGTGATCAAGGTCGAACCGTTGAACGGCGAACATTTCCGCCCGCATTTCGGCGGCGCCTGGGTTCCCTCGATGAACCGCAACAAGCGCGGCCTCGCGCTTGACCTCAGGACCGCGGGCGGCCGCGACGTGCTGATGCGGTTGGTGCACAAGGCCGACGTCTTCATGGAGGCCTTCACGCCGGGCGTGATTGACAAGCTGGGCTTCGGCTGGGACGTCGTCTCGCAGGAGAACCCGCGGCTCGTCTACGCCTCGGTCTCGGGCTACGGCCAGACCGGCCCCTATGCCGGCCGCGCCGGCTACGATCCCTGCATCCAGGCCGAGATCGGCCTGATGGATGCGACCGGGCCGGACGGCGGCGAGATGTGCCGCGTCGGCACCGCCGCCATCGATTACTGCACCGGCTCGTTCTGCGCCGCCGGCATCGCCTTCGCGCTGCTCGGCCGCCACAAGACCGGCAAGGGCCAGCGCCTCGACCTCTCGCTGTTCGATGTCGGCATGCACATGATGAGCCACTGGATCACCAATCACGGCCTCACCGGCGAGGACCCGATCCGCATGGGCACCTCCAACTCGATCCTCTCGCCGCTGCGCGTCTTCCCGACCAAGACGCGGCCGATCTTCGTGGCCGGCACCAACGATGCCTTCTGGCGCCTGCTCTGCACCGCGCTCGGCAAGCAGGACTGGCTGGCCGACAAACGCTTCGCCACCAATGCCGACCGCGTCGCCAACCGCGCCATCCTCGAGCCCATGATCGAGGCGCATTTCCTCGAGCACACGGCGGACGAGCTGCTCGACAAGCTGATCCCGGCCGGCATGGCCTGCGGCGCCGCCTACAAGGTGAGCGACGTCATGGTGAGCGCGCATGCCGAGGCGCGCGGCAGCGTGCTCGAGATCGACTATCCCGGCATCGGGCCGGTGAAGTCGGCCGCCAATCCACTGAAGCTCTCCGACGCGGCTGTCGAGACGCGGCGCAAGGCGCCGGCGGTCGGCGAACATACGGTCGAGATCATGCACGAAGTGGGCTATAGCGATTCCGATATCGCCGCCCTCCGCGACGCAAAGGCCATCGCCACCTCATGAAAATCGTCTATTCCGACAAGCACGCCGGCCACGACCCGCAGACCTTCATCGTCCGTGGCGTGAAGCAGCGCAGCGCCGAGCAGCCGGAACGTGCCACACGCCTGCTCGCGGCCGCGACGGCCGCGGGCCACGAAGTCCTGCCGCCCCGGGCCTTCGGCAGCGCCCCTGCCGCCACGGTGCACACGCCGGAATATCTCGACTTCCTGCAGATCGCGGCGCGCGAATGGGCCAAGCTGCCCGGCGCCGGGCCGGAGGTCGTGCCCAACGTCCATCCCGCGCGCGCCCATGCCTCCTATCCGAAGGCGCTGTCCGGCCGTGCCGGCTGGCATCAGGTCGACATGGCCTGTCCGATCGGGCCGCACACTTGGGAGGCAGCCCTTGCCGCCACGGAAGTGGCGACCACCGTGGCCGACATGGTTCTCGCCGGCGAGCGGCAGGCCTACGCGCTCTGCCGGCCGCCGGGCCATCACGCCTATGCCGACATGGCGGGCGGCTTCTGCTTCCTGAACAACACGGCCGTCGCCGCCCAGCGCCTGCGCAGCAAGCACGCCCGCGTCGCGGTGCTGGATGTCGACGTGCATCACGGCAACGGCACGCAGGGCATCTTCTACGAGCGCGACGACGTGCTCACGGTCTCGATCCATGCCGATCCCGCGAACTACTATCCCTTCTTCTGGGGTTACGCCCACGAGTACGGCGCCGGCAAAGGCCAGGGTTTCAATGTCAACCTGCCGCTGCCCCTGGGCTCGGCCGACGCGCCCTGGCTCGACGCCGGCGACAAGGCCCTGGCGAAGATCAAGGAATTCCAGCCGACCGCTTTGGTCGTGGCGCTGGGACTCGATGCCAGCGAAAGCGATCCTCTGCAGGGGCTGAAGGTGACCGGCGCCGGCTTCCACGCCATGGCCGAAAAGATTGCCCGCTTCGGCCTGCCTACGGTCCTCGTCCAGGAAGGCGGCTATCTCGGCGACGATCTCGGCCGCAACCTGGTTCATTTCCTGGCCGGCTTCGAGAAAGGCCGCGCTTAGCAGACCTCTCCACCTCCCCTCCCCCGATCACGGAGTTCAGCATGGCACGGACGATCGCCGACTTGATGGCCGAAACCCTCCATGCCGCAGGCGTGAAACGCATCTACGGCGTGGTCGGCGATTCGCTGAACGGCTTCACCGATTCGCTGCGCCGCCAGAAGACGATCGACTGGGTGCATTTGCGCCATGAAGAGGCCGCCGCGTTCGCCGCCGGCGCCGAAGCGCATCTGACCGGCGAGCTCGCGGTTTGCGCCGGCAGTTGCGGTCCGGGCAATCTCCACCTCATCAACGGCCTGTTCGACTGCCATCGCAGCCGTGTGCCGGTGGTGGCGATCGCCGCCCACATCCCGAGTGCGGAGATCGGCGGGTCCTACTTCCAGGCCACGCACCCCGAGCAGCTCTTCGCCGAGTGCGCGCACTACGTCGAGCTGGTCTCCAACCCCGACCAGATGCCGCGCATCCTCGACAAGGCGATCCGCATCGCTATCGCCCAGCGCGGCGTGGCGGTGATCGTGATCCCGGGCGACATCGCCCTGATGAAGACCGACGCCAAGGCGGCGGGCTGGCTGGCGCCCCAGCCGCCGGTCGTCCGCCCCTCCGACGCCGACCTCGATCGCCTGGCCGCCCTGCTGAACGACGGCAAGAAGGTCACCATGATGTGCGGCGCAGGCTGCGCCGGCGCGCATGAGCTGATCACCAAGCTGGCCGGGACGCTCGCCGCCCCGATCGTGCATTCGCTGCGCGGCAAGGAGCATGTCGAATACGACAATCCCTTCGACGTCGGCATGACCGGCCTGATTGGCTTCGCCTCGGGCTATGCCGCCATGAAGGAATGCGACACCTTGCTCCTGCTGGGCACCGACTTTCCCTACCGCCAGTTCTATCCCGAGGGCGCGCGGGTGGCCCAGATCGACCTCCGGGCGGAAAGTCTCGGCAATCGCTGTCACATCGAGCTGGGAGTCGTGGGCGATGTCGCAACGACCGTCGAAGCCCTGCTGCCCAGGCTGAAGCAGAAGACCGACCGCAAGTATCTCGATGCCGCGCTGGCCCATTACCGCCAGGCCCGACAGGACCTCGACAAGCTCGCCGAAGGCACGGCCGGCGGAAAGCAGATCCATCCGCAGTACGTCGCCCGCCTGATCAGCGAACTCGCCGACGACGATGCCGTCTTCACCTGCGACGTCGGCACCCAGACCGTCTGGGCGGCGCGCTATCTCAAGATGAACGGCAAGCGGCGGCTGATCGGCTCGTTCAATCACGGCTCGATGGCCAATGCCCTGCTGCAGGCGATCGGCGCCCAGGCGGCCTACCGCGATCGCCAGGTCGTCTCGATGTCCGGCGATGGCGGCTTCTCGATGATGATGGGCGACTTCATCAGCCTCTCCCAGCTCGGCCTGCCGGTGAAGGTCGTGGTGCTGAACAACGGCACCTTGGGCTTCGTCGAGATGGAGATGAAGGCGAGCGGCTTCCTCGACACCGGCTGCAACCTCGAGAATCCCAACTTCGCCGCCATGGCCGAGGCCATGGGCATCAAGGGCATCCGCGTCGAGGATCCGGGCAAGCTCGAAGGTGCCCTGCGCGAGGCGTTGGCCCACAAGGGTCCCGCCCTGGTCGATGTGGTGAGCGCCCGCCAGGAACTCGCCATGCCGCCCAAGGCGACCCTGGAACAGGCCTACGGCTTCAGCCTGTTCCTGATGAAAGCCGTCATGGATGGCCGCGCCACGCAGATCATCGACCTGACACGCACCAATCTGAGGCTCTGACGGGCTCAGGCCTCAAGCGCCGCCCTCGCCATCGCGGCGACGGCAAGATCCGATCCTGGAGTGTCGCCCTCCTCCAGGATCCACACTGCCGACAGGCTGGCGAAGGCCAGGGTCCAGCGCAGCAGGCGCTGCCGATCGAGCCCGGCCGCTTCGGTGATGACCTCGACCTGCCGGGCGAAGCGGGCGGGAACCAGCGCCGTCGCGTCGTCGGGGTTGCGCAGGATGTTCACGAAGTCGAAGGCGCGGTCGCCCAGCAATCCTTTGGGATCGATGGCGATCCAGCCCCGCATCCCGGCATCCAGGATGTTTCCATGATGGATGTCGCCGTGCAGCGCGACGATCTCCTGTTGATCGGCGAGAAGCTCGCGGGCGATGGCCTGGGCCTGGGCGACGAGTCCGGTTGGACCGTCAACCTTCAGCAACGGCGCGAACCAGTCGATGAGAGGCACGAGTTCGGCCGGCAGCGGCGCGCGGTGCCCGTGCAGGCGGTTTGCGGCGGCACAGAGAAGGCGCGTGGCCTCGTCGTCCTGACCTGAATGCACCATCTCGACGAGCGATCGCGGGCCGGTGGCGCGCTCCAGCAGCAGCACGCCGTCATCCTCGGCCAGCACGCGCGCCGCGCCTTCCCCCTGCCACCAGGCCATCAGCCGGCCGCCGCGCCACTCTTCGCTTTCCTTGGCGATCTTCAGGATGGCCGGCAATCCTGCCTGCCGGACCGGGAACAGGGCGCTGCTGCGGGTGCTGAAGGATTTGCCGTCGGGCTCGAGGTTCCAGCGCGTGATGTAGCGATCGGGATCAGTCGCCGCCATTGCCGCCGACGACATAGACCGTGAGCTTCTCCGGCAGGCTGTCATGGGCCACTTCGATGGTCCGGCGATCGGGCCAGATGAAGACGGGATCCTGATCCTGCATCAGCTCCTCGAAGCGGGCGACCTGGCCGCGTCCCCAGTAATGCATGGGCAGCACGATGCGCGGCTGGATCTGGCGGATGACCTCGACCATGACTGGCAGGCCCATCGTATAGGCGCCGTCGATCGGCACCATGAGGACGTCGATGCGGCCAAGCTCGTCGAGATGGTCCTTGGTCAGGCGATGATGCAGGTGGCCAAGATGGGCGATGCAGAGGTCGCCGATCGTGAAGGTGAAGATCGAGTTGCCGTTGATGCGCGCCGAACCGCCGCCCCAGTCGCGCGCATTGGTCGGCAGGTTCGTCACCTTGAGATCCTTCAGGGTGACGTCGTGGCGGGCTTCGGTCTCGCCGGGATTGCTCGGCCAGCCGCGCAGCACATAGGCGATCCCGTCCTCGGGATGATCCGTGTAGTGCGTGGAATGCGAGTTGTTCATCGTCACGATGTCGGGCCTGCGACCGAACCCGTTCAGGCCGTTGTAGTCGGTGATGGCCCGCACGCCTTGCGGCGTATTGATCTCGAAGCTGGCGTGACCGAGGAAAGTGATGATGGCGCGGCTGGCATCGTCGGCGGCCATCTGCGCGCCGTCGAGCGACGCGACCTGAACGCTGCGCCCGAGCAAGGTGGGGGCAAACAGGCTCGGGCCGAGTTCGGCCACGTTCTTGGAACACCGCGCCAGGGTAGGCCCGGCCAGCAGGGTGAAAAATGCCGCCAGCAGGGCGGCGACGGAAAGGCGTGCGGTCATCGGATCTCCAGCGCGGGCTTCGCAGGAAAGTCTCCCAGCTTCAGCAAAATGCAGGCGGTATGCCAGCCCTTAAAGTCTTCCGGATTTTCCTTCCGACACGCCTCTTCTTCCTTTGGGACTCCCGTTGACTCTCGATGCTGAGGGAACTAGAACAAATCAAGAACATTGTTCTTCTGTATCCCCAACCGCGTTCCAATCAGCCTTGTCGAGGGGGCGATGCCCGTCATTTCCCCGAATGCCTTTGCTCCCCCTGCCTCCTCGTTGAGCCCCTCCCAGGCGGCTAACGATACGGCGGCCACGGTTCCGGCCGGCCTGCGGGAAAAAGTGCGCCGCCTGGAGCGCGCTCACAGCGCGCAAAGGAGTGGCCGCGCCGCCGGCGTGCCCCTGGGAGTCCCGGCCATCGATGCCCTCCTGCCCGAAGGCGGGCTGCTGACGGGCGCCTTGCACGAGATCGAAGCGGGTCCCGCCCCTTCCGGCCGTGTCGCCGCGCATGACGGCGCCGCCCTGGGTTTTGCCGGGCACGTGATCGGCCGCTTCGCCCAGCGGGCCGGCGGAACGATCCTGTGGTGCCGCCGCCCCACGGGCGTTTTCGACGCCCTGCCCTACGCCCCCGCGCTTTCGACCTGGTTCGATCCGGCCCGCCTGCTGATGGTCACGGCGCGGCGCGACGAGGACCTCTTCTGGGCCATGGAAGAAGGGCTGCGTTGCCCCGGCATCGTCGCCGTCCTGGGCGAGACGCGGGCGGCCGATCCGACGGCCGGCCGGCGCCTGTCTCTGGCGGCCGAGAAGAGCGGCGTGCCGGCCCTGCTGCTGCGCGCGCAGCCGGCGCCGCCGCAAAGCGTCTGCACGACGCGCTGGCGGATCGCCTCGGCGCCGTCGCAATCGACCCCCGGCCTCGGCGACGTCGGGGCAGCCCGCTGGCGCCTCGAACTCAGGCGCAACCGCTTCGGCACACCGTCGACCGCTGAAACTCCGTCCTGGCTCGTGGAGTGGAACGATGAAACGCATTGTCTCTCTGTGGTTCCCCAAGCTCTCCACGGATCGTCTGGCGCGTCCTGGCCAGAGTCCGACGCCGCACGACTGGTCGGCTAAATCGGCCGCCACCGTCGTGTGGCACGATGGCTGCCCGCGTCTCGCCGCGGTCAACAACCATGCCCATGCCGCGGGCCTGCGGCCGCACATGCGGCTGGCCGATGCGCGCGCCCTGCTGCCCGACCTCGTCACCCTGGCGGGCGAGCCGCAGGCCGATCGTCGCCTGATCGAGACGATCGCCAGCTGGTGCGACCGCTACACCCCCTGGGTGGCGATCGACCCGCTGGGCGGCGCCCTCGCCGAACACGGCACGGAAGCCTGCAGCGCCGGCGGGTTCGGCGGCGATGCCGGCCTGCTGCTCGACGTCACCGGCTGCACGCATCTTTTCGGAGCTGACGAAGCCGGCGAACGCGCTCTGCTGGCCGATCTGACCCGGCGGCTCGTGCGTCACGATTTCAACTGCCGCGCTGCGATGGCCGACACCGCGGGTGCCGCCTGGGCGCTGGCCCGTTTCGCCGAACGCCAGGCCGACCTCTTCTGCCCGCGCCATGGCCAGCGTGCCGCGCTCGCGACCTTGCCGGTCGAGGGGCTGCGCCTCGACGCACCGACCCTGGAAACCTTCCTCAAGCTCGGGCTGCGCCGCATCGGCGATCTCTATCCTCTGCCGCGGGCGCCACTTGCCCGCCGCTTCGGCGACCAGCCGCTCACCCGCCTCGACCAGGCGCTGGGCATGCTCGCCGAGCCGATCGAGCCGCGCCGTGTGCCGCCGGCCTTCCGCACGCGGCTGGCCTTTGCCGAGCCGATCAGCCGGCCGGAGGATATTGCCGCCGCCACCAGCCGTCTCCTGGCCGCGCTCTGCCGGCAGTTCGAGCAGGCCGGTGTGGGCGCTCGCAAGCTCGAGATCGCCCTCTACCGCGTCGACGGTTCGGTCGACCGCACCTCGATCGGCACCAGCCGTCCCAACCGCGACAATCCGAAATTGATGAAGCTCTTCGAAGAGAAGCTCGGCGAGCTCGATCCCGGTTTCGGTGTCGAGTTGATGATCCTGGGCGCTCCCGAAGTCGAGGCCTGGAGCGGCACGCAGGATGCGCTGCCCGACCAGGACGCTCCCGCCGTTCCTGCGGGCGTCGACGGCACGACCGATCTCGCCGACCGGCTGGCGCTGCGGCTGGGGGCAGAGAACGTGGTGCGGCTGTTGACGCGCGACAGCCACCTGCCCGAGCGCGTGCAGGTCGCAGCCCCCATCGCAGCGAAGCCCGCCGCGACCGGCGCCTGGGCGCGCGTGGCCGGCCTCAAGGGCGCGCGGCCGACACGGCTGCTGCAGCGCCCCGAGCCGGTCGATGTCATGGCCCCGATCCCCGACGACCCGCCGCGCCATTTCTCCTGGCGCCGGCACAAGCACCGCATCGTGCGCGCCGAAGGGCCGGAACGGATCGCCGATGAATGGTGGCGTCCGCGCCCCGACGGCACTCGTCCGCCGGCCGGCGAAACGCCGCTGGTGCGCGATTACTACCGGGTGGAGGACGACGATGGCGGCCGGTTCTGGCTGTTCCGCGACGGTGCCTATCAGGCCGCCGCCAACGGCCAGCCGACAGCCCGCTGGTACCTCCATGGTTTCTGCGCCTAGAGCCGAAGGAGAAGACGATGGGGAACATCACCATTCGCCGACTCGATGACGCGGTCATCGAGCAGTTGAAGGCGCGGGCACAGGCCAAGGGGCGTTCGCTCGAAGCCGAGATGCGCGACCTGCTCGCCTATATCGCGCAGCAGCCACTGATCCTCGACCCACTGGTCGAGGCCGATCGCATCGCGGCCATGACGCCGACCGGCATACCGCAGACCGACAGCCTCCTGCTGGCCCGTACAGGCAGCGAGCCATGATCGTCGTCGTCGATCCCGGCGTCGCCATCAAATGGTTCGTCGAAGAACCGCTGCGTCCGCAGGCACGTTCACTACTGGCCGACCGGCACGAGCTGATCGCCCCCGACATCCTGGTTGCCGGGGTGGCCGAGCTCGCCTGGAAGAAGGTGACGCGCGGTGAGATCTCGGTCGCCCAGGCCGAACCGATCGTGCGCAACATTGCCCTGCCCGCCTTCATTTCGGCCTTCGTCGAATCGCCCCGCCTGCGCAATCGCGCCTTCGCCATTGCGCTGCAGTGCGGCCGGCCGGTGCACGATTGCTTCTATGCCGCCTGCGCCGAAGCGGCGGCGGCACCGCTGGTCAGCACCGACGAGACCTTCCTGCAGGCCCTCAGGCTCGAAGGCATCGAGCTGCGCGGCGTGCCGCTGGCGCGCGTGCACGAGCTCGCCGGGACGTGACCGATGGACTATGCCGAGCTCCAGGTCACGACCAACTACAGCTTCCTGCGCAGCGGTTCGCATCCGAAGGAGCTGGTCGAACAGGCGATCGCGCTCGGCCATACCGCCATCGGCATCACCGACCGCAACACGCTGGCGGGCGTGGTGCGGGCCTTTGCGGCGTCGCGCGGTGAAACCAAGACCGATCCCGACAAGATCAAGCTTCTGGTCGGCAGCCGGATCGAGACGCGCGACGGCTATTCGCTGCTCGCCTACCCGACCGACCTCGACGCTTACAAGCGCCTGTCAAGGCTGCTGAGCCAGGGCAATCACAGGGCGGCAAAAGGCGAATGCGATCTCACCTTCGCCGACCTCGCCGACCACGCGGAAGGGATCCTGGCGATCGTCCTGCCGCCGCGTCACCTCGACGACCCGGCCTTCCACCAGCGGCTGCGCGCGCTCGCGCTCCTGTTCGGCGACCGCTGCTATCTCGCCGGCTCGATGCTGTTTCGCGGTGACGATGCCCGCCGTCTCGCCCGGCTCGACAATCTCGCCGCCGAATTCGGTGTGCGCTTCGTCGCCACCAACGATGTGCACTATCACGTTCCCGAACGACGGGCCCTGCAGGACGTGGTGACCGCCATCCGGCTGGGCTGCACCGTCGACGAATTGGGCTTCCGCCGCTTCGCCAGCGCCGAACGTCATCTCAAGGACGGCCGGGAGATGGCGCGCCTGTTCCATCGCCATCCGCATGCCGTCGAAAACACCCAGGAGATCGTACGGCGCTGCGGCTTCTCGCTGCGACAGCTCACCTATCAGTACCCGATCCTGTACGAAGGCGGCGAGACGCCGATGGACAAGCTCATGCGCCTCACCTGGGAAGGGGCTCGAAAGCGTTATTCCGATGGAATTCCTTCGGACGTCGCCACCACCATCCGGCACGAGTTCGCGCTGATCGAGCACAAGAAGATTGCCCCCTACTTCCTGACCGTGCACGAGATCGTCGAATATGCCCGCAGCCAGGAGATCCTGTGCCAGGGCCGCGGCTCTGCCGCCAACTCCGCCGTTTGCTACTGCCTCGGCATCACCTCGGTCGATCCCAGCAAGACGACGGTCCTGTTCGAGCGGTTTCTGTCCAACGCTCGCGACGAGCCTCCCGATATCGATGTCGACTTCGAGCACGAGCGCCGGGAAGAAGTGATCCAGTGGATTTACAAGGAAAAGGGTCGGACGCGGGCGGCCCTTGCCGCCACGGTGATCGCCTACAGGAGCCGCAGCGCCATCCGCGAAGTCGGCAAGGTGCTCGGCCTCTCGCCCGATACCGTGGGCGTGATGGCCGACACGGTCTGGGGCATGGGATCGAGCGGCGTCAAAGTCGATCACGTGCGCGATGCCGGCCTCGATCCTACCGATCCGCGTCTCATGCTGGCCCTCGAACTGTCCTCCGCCTTGTGCGGCTTCCCCCGTCACCTGTCCCAGCATGTCGGCGGCTTCGTCCTGACCGAGGATCGGCTCGATGAGCTGGTACCGATCCAGAATGCGGCGATGGACGATCGCACCGTCGTCGAGTGGGACAAGGACGATCTCGACGTTCTCGGCATCTACAAAGTCGATGTGCTGGCGCTCGGCATGCTGACGGCTCTGCGCAAGGGCTTCGCATTGATCGAAAAGCATTACGGCGAGAAGCTGACGATCGGCATGGATGCCAAGGACAAGGCTGTCTACGACATGCTGTGCAGGGGCGAATCGCTCGGCGTGTTCCAGGTCGAAAGCCGGGCACAGATGTCGATGCTGCCGCGCCTCAAGCCCCAGACCTATTACGACCTCGTGATCGAGGTCGCGATCGTACGCCCCGGCCCGATCCAGGGCGGCATGGTGCACCCCTATCTCCGTCGACGCGATGGCCTGGAGAAGGTCGAATATCCCAAGAAGGAACTGGAAGCTGTCTTGAACCGGACACTGGGCGTGCCGCTGTTCCAGGAGCAGGCCATGCAGATCGCCATGGTCGCGGCGAAGTTCAGCCCCGCCAAGGCCGACGAGCTGCGCCGCGCCATGGCGACGTTCCGTCGAAACGGCACCATCCATATCCTCAAGGAAGATTTCATCGAGGGCATGGTGAACAACGGTTACGAACGCGCCTTTGCCGAACGCTGCTTCAAGCAGATCGAAGGATTCGGCGACTACGGCTTTCCCGAAAGCCATGCCGCGAGCTTCGCGCTCCTCGTCTATGATTCTTCGTGGGTGAAATACTACTATCCCGAGGTCTTCGCCGCCGCCCTGCTCAACTCCCAGCCCATGGGTTTCTATGCGCCGGCGCAGATCGTGGGCGATGCGCGCAAGAACGGCGTCGAAGTGCGGCCGCCCGACATCAACACCAGCGACTGGGATTGCACCCTGGAGCCGAGCCAGAACAACCGCTGCGCCTTGCGGCTCGGCCTGCGCCAGGTTTCAGGACTGTCGCAGGACGATGTCGATCGCATGGTGCGCGTGCGAGACGCGGCGGCCTATCGAGACCCGACCGATCTGTGGCGACGCTCCGGCCTCACCAAGCGCCAGATCGTGGCGCTGGCCCGCGCCGATGCCTTCGCCTCACTGGGACTATCGCGCCGCGACGTGCTGTGGGCGGTCCGCGGTTTTTCCGACGTGCATCTGCCGCTGTTCGATGGGCCGCCGCTCGATGGGTTGCAAGAGCGCGATCCGGAACCCGCCGTGACCTTGCCGGCCCAGACTCTCGGCGAGGAAGTCGTGGACGATTACGGCAGCTTCTCCATGTCGCTGCGATCGCATCCCCTGGAATTGCTGCGGTCCACCTTCGCGCAGAGAAGGATTTCCAGCACCGAGGTCCTGAAAAACTCGAAGAACGACGACGTCTTCACCCTGGCCGGCCTCGTGCTGGTGCGCCAGCGACCGGGAACGGCGTCGGGCGTGGTCTTCGTCACCATCGAGGACGAAAAGGGCATCGCCAACCTCGTGGTCTGGCCCAAGGTCTTCGAGGCGCATCGCCGCATCGTCATGGGCGCGCGGCTGCTGGGTGTCCGGGGGAGGATCCAGCGGGTCGGCGAAGGCGAGCATATCGTCACTCACCTCGTCGCCGAAGAACTCTGGGACCTTTCGGCCGAGCTCGATTCGATCTCCGATCTCGATACGCTCCACCTGACCCAGGGCCGCGGCGACGAGGTCCGGACCGATCCGGGCGACCGCCGGACCTTGAAGATCGCAGAAGCCAACGCCACGCGTCACCGATCGAGCAGAACCGCCCCCGTCAAATCCGCTCCCACCAAGCCCGGCTACGATCCCAGCCGCATCGTCCTCGACCGCCCCAAGATCAAGATCGCCTCGCGCGACTTCCATTGAGCACCGCGAACTCAGAGCCGCGTCGCCTCGTCGATCAGTTCCTGGGCGGCGATGTCGAGCAGCTCGTCCTCGGCAGTGCCGCCCAGCACGCTCTCGCGGCCGATCTCCAGCAGGACAGGCACGGCGAGCGGCGAGATGCGGTCGAGGCGGCGGTATTCGATGCGGCCCTTGGCGCGTTTCAGGAGATCGCCCAGCCGCTTCAGATCGGCGAGCTGCCAGGCGGCGTCCTGGCGCGTGGCGCGCAGCAGGATGTGGCCGGGCTCGTGCTGGCGCAGCGTGTCGTAGATCAGGTCCGAGCTGAACGTCACCTGGCGACGCGACTTCTCCTCGCCGGGAAAGCGCCGCTCGATCAGGCCAGCGATCACCGCGACATTGCGGAAGGAGCGGCGCAGCATTGTCGACTCGTCCATCCAGGCTTCGAGGTCGTCGCCCAGCATGTCCTCGTCGAACAGCTGGTCGAGCTGCGTCTTGGTGGGCGGCCGCAGCCCCCAGAGACCGAGCACGTAATCCGTCGCGACGAAGCCCAGCGGCCGCAGCCCCATCCGCTCCATGCGCCGCGTCAGCAGCATGCCGAGCGTCTGATGGGCGTTCCGGCCCTCGAAGCAATAGGCCACGACGAACTGCTTGCCGCCGCGCGGGAAGCCCTCGATCAGGAGCTTGTCGCCGCTCGGCAGGGTCGACCGCAGGCGCTGGATGCGCAGCCATTCGCGCACCTCGGCCGGCAGCTTGGGGTGCCGCGACGGATCCTGCAGGATGCCGCGCACGCGGTCAGCCAGGAAGGTCGACAGCGGCAGCCGGCCGCCACCATAGGCCGGCACCTTGGGATCGCCGCCGGTGGCCACCGAACATTGCGCCATCAGCTCCTT
>MKRV01000162.1 GCA_001897995.1 Alphaproteobacteria bacterium 65-37
CGCAGCCGCCGCTCAGCCAGTCGATTGCCCGCCTGGAGAAAGATCTCGGCGTCCGCCTGTTCGAGCGCGCCAACCGCCGCCTCGCCCTGACGCGCGCCGGTGCGGCTTTCGTTCCCGAGGCGCGCGAGGCGGTGCGCCATGCCGATGCGGCGCTGGCGCTCGCACGGGCGTCAGGTGACGGCGAGGCCGGCGAAGTACGGCTGGGTTTCGTTTCGGCCGCCCTCTACGAGCATCTGCCGCGGCTGCTGACGCGGCTGAGACAAGCCCTGCCTGGCGTGCGGCCCAAGCTCACCGAACTGTCGACCAACGACCAGATCGCAGCTCTCGCCGACGGCCGTATCGACATCGGCTTTGCCCACCCGCCCTTTGCGACCCGCGACCGGCTCGACGTGGTCGAGTTCGCCGCCGACGAGATGATCGCGGTGATGCCGGACGATGGCTGCACCGAGCGGCTCAGCCTTGCGGAGATCGCCGCCCGCGGGCTCATTCTCTTTCCGCAGGCGCAGGGCCCGGTTCTGCATGCGCACATCATGGATGCCTTCGCTCGTGCCGGTGTCGCGCTCGATCCGCCGCAGGAATCCACCCGTGCGCTCACCATGCTGGCCTTGGTCTCGGCCGGCCTCGGCGTCACCCTGCTGCCGCGTTCGACGCGGCGTATCGGCTACGAGGGGGTGCGCTACGTGCCGATCGCCGACGCGACCCTGCCGCCCATGGTGCTGGCCATGATCGCCCGCGCCCGCCCGCAGCCACCCATCGTGCGCCGCGTCTGGCGGCTGTTCGCCGAACGTTGACGGGCTGCGATCAGCAGAAGGCGGTTCGCCCGAAGAGCAGCGCTGCCCAGTAGAGCAGCAGTGCCGTTCCGAGGAGGAGCGGTGCGCCGACACGGCGTCGCCGCACGAGGCTGACCACCCCGGGCAGCAGAAGTCCGGCAATCAGCAGCAGGGACACAGGGATGGCGACGTCGGATGTGTCGTCGCCGGGAGCGGGGATCGTGCAGGCCGTGAAGACCGTGCCGTCGCGATCCTTCTCGCCGATCATCCAGTCGGTGTCCTGGATCGAGAGGACCGTCACCGCCAGCAAGCAGAAGATCGCATAGGCGATCGCAAGCGCGGCCGGCAGCAATCTGCGCAAGGCGGAGCCGGTCATGGGGGCGATATCACGAGTCGCTGCCGGCGGCTTCCTTCTGACGCTCGAGCTGTTCACTCAGTTCGACCAGCACCGGGGCGCTCTGCCGTGCAGCATCGACCGCAACCATGCCGACGACGTTGTAGCCGTTGTCGACATGTACGATCTCACCGGTGATGCCCTGGCCGAGGTCGCTGATCAGACTGAGCGCGGCGCGGCCGACATCCTCGATGGTGGTGTTGCGTTTCATGGGCGCGTTGAGGCCGGCCCATTTGATGAGATGGCGCATGCCCGAGACGCCGCTCGAGGCCAGGGTCTTGATCGGGCCGGCCGAAATGGCGTTGACGCGGATGTTCCGGTTGCCGAGATCGACGGCGAGATAGCGCACGCTGGCCTCGAGGGCGGCCTTCGCCACACCCATGACGTTGTAGTTCGGCACGACCCGCTCGGCGCCGAGATAGCTCAGGGTCAGGATGCTGCCGCCCGACCGCATGAGCGGCGCCACGCGCCGCGCGACCGCGGTGAGGCTGTAACAGGAGAGATCGAGCGCCGTTCGGAAATTTTCCCGGCTGGTCTGCAGGTACGGGCCCGACAGTTCGTTCTTGTCCGACCAGGAAACCGCATGGACGACGAAATCGAGCGGCTCGTCGGGCCAGAGGACCGCAAGCTCCGTCGCCAGCCGGTCGAGGTCCGCATCGGAACCGACGTCGCACTGCAGGAGTGTCGCTTTATCGAGCTGCGCCGCGAGTGCCGCCACCCGCCGGCCGACCGCGTCATTGGGATAGGAAAGTGCGAGACGCGCGCCATGCGCCGCGGCTGCCTCGGCAATTCCCCAGGCCAGCGACCGGTCGTTGGCCACTCCCATGATCAGGCCGCGTTTCCCGGTCAGCAATCCCCCAGGCGCGGCAGCTATGCTCGTCATCTATCCAGCGATCCTATCGGCAAGGTCACGCGGGGCAACAAAGCTCCGCGCGGTCATTGCTTTACCGCACCACGCACGAGGCGATCCTCACTTTTGATTACGGTTTGTGACGACAGATTACGAAGTGTGTCGATGGATCAGAGATTGTCGCGGAAGAACGTCGCGACCTTCGCCGCGACCTCACTGCGGATTGCCGCGCGATCGATGCTGGGCGCATCTTCGCAAAGAATCGGCGCCTCGGCCTTGAGTGCTGGCGGGCAGGTGTCGGTGAAGATGAAATGGCCGCCCGGCACGAACTGGAGTTGGGGCAGGCGGGGCAGCGCGCCGGTCAGGCCTCGCGCATTGGCTTCACCGAGTTTGCTCTGGCGCGGCCGGTAAAGCAGCACCGGCTGGGTCACGTCCGAAAGACCGTCGCGCGTGAACGGCACCCCGAGCGGGTCGAGCAGGACGATCGCCTTCGGGCGAAGCGGCGTGACTGGGGGCGAGGGCGAAGCGTCGGAACGCCGGACCGACGCACCGGCGCGCACCTCGCCTGGTCCGCCGTTGCAAGTCATCGCGTCTTCGGGGTGCTCGGCGCAGTAGACGTTGAAGGCTTTGACGTCGGATTGGCCGCCGGCGAGCTCCAGCGCCACCGCGCCGCCCAGCGAGAAGCCGAGCGTGCCCAGGCGGTTCGCGTCGATACGGTCGGCAAAGCGCGGATCGGCCATGACGGTGCCGAACGCGGACCTGAGCTGTGCCACGCGCTCGGCGGAGCGCGCTGTGCCATGAAAGGGCGCGATCACGATGAAGCCGCGGCGCGCCAGGGAGGCGGAAAGCTCGCCGAGCTGCATCGGGCTGCCGCCCGTCGGCTTGCCGTCCGTCGGGCCACCGCCGTGCGACAGGAGCACGACGGGAAGCCGGCCGGTTACCACCTTTGCGCCGTGACGGGCGGGAAGGCGGAACGGGCCGACTCGCCACACACCTTCGGTCTCCGGCGTTGGATACCAGACGAGCGCATCGAACGGCTCGGCGACGTCGTCGCCAGCTGGGACGGTGAGGCGCGCGATGCCGGCGTGCAGCGAAGCCGGTTGCGCCTGCGCGGCCGACGCGACCGCGGCAATCAGCAGGGCGAGCGCAAGACGAAGAAGGCGGATACGCATGGCCACTCCGGGGAGCCACTCCGAGGAGAGCCGCCCTCTTACCTCCCGACTGTCTGTTTCGCCAGTCGGGTACCGAAGCGCGCAATCATCTCCTGGCGAGATTGTCCGCTCCGCGACCTGTCCGTCGGCTGTAGATTAGCCGCATGACCGACATCGCTTTTCGAACGGCTACTGCCGCCGATCTGCCGGCGATCGTGCAACTCCTGGCCGACGACGAACTCGGCCGCCAGCGCGAGTCCGTGGGCTTGCCGCTGGATCCGCGCTACGCGGCAGCATTCGAAGCCATCGCCGCCGATCGCAACCAGCGCCTCGTCGTCGCCATCGAGACGGAGAGCAAGGGCGGGCGCGAGACGGTGGTCGGCACCCTGCAGCTCTCGTTCATCCCCGGTGTCGCGCGCCGCGGCGCCTGGCGCGGGCAGATCGAAGCGGTGCGCATTGCCGCTCGCCTGCGCAGCAGCGGCATCGGCCAACTGATGTTCGAATGGGCGATCGGCGAGTGCCGTGCCCGTGGCTGCAGCCTGGTGCAGCTCACGACCGACAAGGGCCGGCCCGACGCACACCGCTTCTATGAAAAGCTCGGCTTCACGGCCAGTCACGAAGGCTACAAGCTCGCGCTCTGACGTCACTCCGCGGCTGTCGCCTTGGCGTAGAGCTGCCGCAGGTCGCGCTTCAGGAGCTTGCCGCTCGGATTCTTGGGCAGCGACTGGGCGAAGATCACGCGCTTGGGGACCTTGAAATGGGCCATGGCCGCGCGGCAGTGGGCAATCACCTGGGCCTCGTCGAGCCGGTGACCGTCCTTGGGCACGATGATCGCGGTGATGGCCTCGATCCAGTAGGGATCGGGCAGGCCGATCACGGCGACTTCCGACACACCGTCGAGCGTGTAGAGGGTCTCTTCGACCTCGCGGCTGGCGACATTCTCGCCGCCGGTCTTGATCATGTCCTTCTTGCGGTCGACCACCGAGATGTTGCCGTCGGGGTCGACGGTCGCGAGATCGCCGGAATGGAACCAGCCGCCGGCAAAGGCGGCCGCGGTCTTTTCGGGATCGTTGAAGTAGCCGGTCATGAGCTGCGGCGAGCGATGGACGATCTCGCCGACTGTGCCTGGCGCCACGTCGTTCATGTCGTCATCGACCACGCGGGTTTCGACGTTCAGCACCGGCTTGCCGGCCGAGCCGGGCTTGCTGAGCTGCTCGTCCGGTCCGAGCATGGTGGCCAATGGCGCGATCTCGGTCTGGCCGTAGAGGTTCCACAGCCGGGTCTGCGGCAGTCGGCGCGACATCTCGCGCATCACCTCGACCGGCATGATCGAGGCGCCGTAATAGCCTTTCCGGAGCGAGGAGAGGTCGGTGCTGTCGAACAGCGGCGAGCGCAGCAGCGCAATCCACACCGAGGGCGGGGCGAAGAAGGCGGTGATGCCGTGCTGGGCGATCAGCGGCAGGATCACCTCCGGCTTGGGCTGGCCGGTGATGACGTTGGTCATGCCGACATAGATCGCCGGCCCGAGGAACACGTCGAGCTGGGCGCAATGATAGAGCGGCAGGGCGTGCAGCATGCGGTCGCGTGAGGTGAGTTCCGCCTCGATCACGCAGCTCACATACTCCCAGAGAATCGCCTCGTGGGTCAGCATGGCGCCCTTGGGCAGCGATTCGGTGCCGCTGGTATAGACGATCTGGGCCAGCAGGCGGTTGTCGAGCGCGACCTCCGGAGGCTCCTCGTTGTCGGCCAGCAACTGGTCGAAGGTCACGAGGTCGCGCGGCGCGATCGCAGCATCTTCGCCCGGCAGCCAGAACAACTCTTCGACCTTGGTGCCCTGGGCGGCGATGCGGCCGGTCGCCACGAAGTCCGGCCCGACGCAAAGCGCCCTGGCGCCCGAGGCCTCGAGGATGAAGCCGATCTCTTCGGCGTTCAGCATGAAGTTGACCGGCACCAGCACGGCGCCCAGCCGGGCCAGGGCGAAGCGGATCGCGGCGAAGGCATGCGAGTTGCGCGACAGCACGGCGACGCGATCGCCGAGGGCGATGCCGCGGGCGGCGAGACCATGTGCGAGGCGATTGGCGATGCGGTCGAACTCGGCGTAGCTCCAGGCGACGTCGCCGCACAGGGTCGCCGGCCGGTCGGGATAGCGCCGCGCGGTGCGGCGCAGGATATCGCCGATCGTGTGCTGGAAAATATGCTGTGAAAGCCCGTCGTCGTTCATTGCCCGCGCATCCCCGTTGCCGATCGAAAGGACGCCGGCATTGCCGTCTGTCCCGCGGCGAATGCTATCGACGCCGCCGGACACTGCCAATCGATGTGGCGCTGGCCGCCTGTTGCCGCACGTGGGCTGCGGGATGCGATGGTCTCGCTAGGCTGCGCGCTGTCGCGGCTGGTAGGAGCCGTCGTCGAACAGGTAGCGCAGGATCTTCTTCTCCAGCGCTGCCACTTCCGGCGAACCGCGATGGCGCGGCCGCGGCAGGTCGACCGCCAGCTCGAGCTTCACGATGCCGTCCTCGATCAGGATCACGCGATCGCCCAGCATGATCGCCTCGGTGACGTCGTGGGTGACAAGGACCGCGGTGAAGCCCTGCTCGCGCCAGATCTGCTCGACCAGCGCCTGCATGTCGATGCGGGTCAGCGCATCGAGCGCGCCCAGCGGTTCGTCGAGGGCCAGGAAGTTGGGGCTGCTGGCCAGCGCACGGGCGAGTGCCACGCGCTGCTTCTGGCCGCCCGAGAGCACCGAAGGCCAGTCATCGGCGCGGTCCTCGAGACCCACGGCGGCAAGCTTGGCGAGCGCACGTCGCGGCGCGTGGACGGAGCGGCGTCGGTCGCCGAGACCGACAGCGACGTTGTCGACGACCCTGGCCCAGGGCAGCAGCCGCGGTTCCTGGAACATCAGGCGGCCGATATGCGCCGTGCGCGCTGCGGCCGCGCCATCGAACAGGACCTCGCCGCCGCTCGGCTGGTCGAGGCCGGCCAGCAGGCGGAGCAGGGTACTCTTGCCGCAGCCGCTCTTACCGATCACCGACAGGAACTCGCCCGACCGCACATGGAGGTCGATGCCGTGCAGCACGCTGGTCTCGCCGAAGGCCTTGGTGAGACCGCGAACGTCGATCGCCACGCCGCCGGGCGGCAGGTCGGGCGCGTCGATCTCCGGTTCGGGTTCGGACAGCGGCGGCAGGCCTTCGTCGAGCAGGGCACGCACCAGGATATCGTCGACCATGTCGTTTCTCCTCAGGGCGTGGCCTGGAAGGCGGGATGCCACTTCAATGCGGTGCGCTCCAGGAAGCGCGCCGTGCTGTCGGCGAGCTTGCCGAGCAGGGCGTAGATCAGGATGGCGAGCACCACGACGTCGAGCTGCATGAACTCGCGGGCGTTGGTCGCCATGTAGCCGATGCCGGCATTGGCCGCGATGGTCTCGGCGACGATCAAGGTCAGCCACATGATGCCCAGTGCATAGCGCAGGCCGACGAAGATCGAGGGCAGGGCGCCGGGCAGGATGACCTGACGGAACAACTCCCAGTTCGACATGCCGTAGGACCGGCCCATCTCGACGAGCTGGGCGTCGGCCGTGCGGATGCCGTGATAGGTGTTGATGTAGATCGGGAAGAACACGCCCAGCGCCACCAGGAAGACGCGGGCGCTGTCCTCGATGCCGAACCACAGGATGACCAGCGGTACCATCGCGAGGTTGGGGATGTTGCGGATCATCTGGAAGGTGGTGTCGGTGAGTTTCTCGCCGATCCGCGACACGCCGTTCAGCAGGCCGAAGGCGAAGGCCAGGCTGCCGCCGATCAGGAAGCCGATCACCGCGCGCTTGGCGCTGACCAGGAGATTGACCGGCAGTTCGCCGGTGACGGTGAGCCGCCAGGCTGCAGCGACCACCTCGCTCGGTGCCGGCAGCACATTGGTGGGCAGCAGGCCGAGCTGGGCCGTAGCCTGCCAGACGAGCAGCAGCAGCGCCGGCACGATCCAGCTCGCCGCATCGGACAGCAGCAGCTGCCGCAGGGTAGCCTTGGGTCGGCGAAGATGCGGGGCGGCACCCGGTTGGACCGGGCGCACGAAGGGGCGGGGCAGCGTGATCTGGGTGTCGCTCACGAGCGGGTCTCCCACTTCCAGACGATGTCGCGCACGGCGATGCGGTTGGGGATCAGGCCGAGCTTGTGGAAGCGGTCGGCGACCTTCTGCTGTTCGTCGAGCACGCGGTCGTCGAGCGGCGCGACGCGATAGTCGGTGCGCTGCACGGCGCGCTGCCAGGCCGCCAGCTCGATGCCGGTCGCCTCGGCCAGCACCTTCGCCACGGCGTCGCGATTGGCCTCCGCCCACAGCGCGACCTTGGCCAGTTCCTCGTTCACGGCGGTGATGATGTCGGGATTGGCGCGCGTGTAGTCGGCATTGCCGAGGAAGAAGGCGTTCTGTTTGGCAATGCCGCGGCCGGTGGCCAGGATGCGCACGCCCGGCCGGGTCTCGGCCACGGCGAAATACGGATCCCAGATCGTCCAGGCATCGAGGGCACCGTTCTCGAAGGCAGTGCGGGCGTCGGCCGGCGCGAGCGGCACCGGCGTGATGTCGCTCCAGGCGAGGCCGGCCTTCTCGAGTGCGGCGATGGTGAGGTTGTGCGCAGCAGAAGCGCGCGCGAAGCCCACGCGCTTGCCCTTGAGATCGGCCAGGGTCTGCAGGCTCGAGCCCGGCGGCAGCAGGATGGCCGAGCCGGAGCCCGCCGCTTCGACCGCCGCCACATAAAGCAGCTTGGCACGGGCGGCTTGGGCGAAGATCGGTGGCGTATCGCCGGTCGTGCCGTAATCGACGCTGCCGACATTGATCGCTTCCAGAAGCGGTGGGCCGAAGGAGAATTCGACCCATTTGACCGTGACGCCGAGCGGCCCCAGCCGTTTCTCGAGCACGCCATGCTGCTTGGCGATCAGCAAGGTGCCGCTGCGCTGATAGCCGAAGCGCAGCTCGCGCAGCTTGCCTTTGGGCTGGGATGACGATTGCGCGAGGGCCGGGCTTGCGAGGTCCGGTCGTGCCAGCACGGCGCCGGGCAGGGCGGCAATCAGGTGTCGTCGCTTGATCACGATAGTCTCCGATGGGTTGCAGAAGGAAGCCCGCCACAATCGGTGGCAGGGCTGTCTCGTTCGGTCGGCTGGTCGAAAGGAAGAGGCGGCGTCGGCGCCGCGATTGCTCAGCGGCTACAGCGACGGCACGCGCGACAGGGCGGCAGGCAAGGAGGGGCGCAAGCGATGATCATTGTGCGTTGAAGGTGGGCCGCGGCCTGACGACGGTCAATGAAACGTGTCCGTCGATTTCTTCGGCCGTCGCAGCAGAGGCTTTCCTCTTGGTGCGCATCTTTGGTTTTCCAGATCATTTACGCAAAGCGTTCCGCGACCGATGTTAGGCGCCATGAGCCGCATGCTCTTCACAACCGACTGTTGTCGTTGCTGTCGCGCCTGATCGCCGCTGCGCCGCGCCGCTGATGGCGCGCGCCTTTCCTGTCGTCCTTCCCTGTTCCTGCGTGTCCCGGAGTACCTGATGCCCCGTCTGCCCATCGGTCTGCCCAACCGACGCACGTTTCTGCGCGCCGCTGCCGTCACCGGCACTCTTCTGCCGGCGGGTGTGCTCGCCCAGCGCCTCGGTCGCAGCCCTCTGCCGGCCGAGCTGCTCGATCCGGCGATCTGCCGGGCCTCCTTCGGCGAGCCGATCGTGCTGCCGCAGAAGCGCAACCTGAAGCTCACCTGGAACGCCACGGCGATCTGCACGGTGGGCGTCGCGGTGGCGCAGGAGAAGGGCTACTTCCAGCGGCGCAATCTCGAGGTCGAGCTGGTGAACTATGCGGGGTCGACCGATCAGCTCCTCGAGGCGATCGCGACGGCCAAGGCCGATGCCGGCGTCGGCATGGCGCTGCGCTGGCTGAAGCCGCTGGAAGGCGGCTTCGACGTCAAGATCGCCGCCGGCATCCATGGCGGGTGCATGCGGCTGTTCGCGACACCGGCGAGCGGCATCACCAAGATTGCCGATCTCAAGGGCAAGGCGATCGGCGTGACGGATCTCGCCGCGCCCGACCGCAACTTCTTCTCGATCATGCTGCACCAGGCCGGTGTCGATCCCAACAAGGACGTCGAATGGAAGGTGTTCCCCGGCGACATCCTGCCGGTGGCCCTGAAGAAGGGCGAAGTGCAGGCCTTCTGCCAGGGCGACCCGCTGGGCTGGCTGGCGCGCGAGCGTGACGGGCTGGTCGAGGTCGCCAATAATCTCTCGGGCGAGTTCGCGCACCGCACCTGCTGCGTGCTGGGCATCCGCGGGTCGCTGATCCGCGAGGAGAAGCCGGTGGCCGGCGCGCTGGTTCAGTCATTGCTCGAGGCGCAGGAATGGGTGGCGGTCAATCCCGACGCTGCGGCCGAGATCTTCGCGCCGCACGCCAAGGCGCCGGCTGACAAGCTCGCTGCGATGCTCCGCAGCCACACGCATCACGACAATCCGCTGGCCGGCGATTTGCGTCAGCAGCTCGCAGCCTATGGCGAGGAGCTGAAGCAGGTGAAGGTGTTCAAGCAGAGCACCGACATCCAGAAGTACGTCACGCGCGTCACTGCCGACGTGTTGGCCTGAGGGGCAGCTCATGACCTCGATTGCGGAAGCAGGTCCGCGGCGGCTGCGAGTCGCCGGTCTGGATGAACCCCTGCCGCGGCCGGCCTTGCTGCTGGCCGCCGCCGGCCTCGCCTGGCTGGCGGTCGGCGCGCTGGTGCTCTCCTGGCCCGATGGGCAGGAGCTCGAGCGGACACAGTTGCTGGGCGCGCTCGCGCTCGCCTTCGGCGCGGTGCAGCTCGCCGCTTATGCCGGCGGCTGGCTGCTGGCCCGGCTGGCGAAGCTCGGCCGCTTCGCGCCCTGGCTACTGGTGCTGGCGGCGTGGCTCGCCGGCTGGGAGATCGTGACAGCCAAGCTCGATCTCCTGCCGCTGCCGTTCTTCCCCTCTCCCCAGGCCTTCGTCGAGGTCTATACCGACGACTGGCAACGGCTGGGCAGCTCGCTGCTCGCCTCGCTCCTGCTGCTGTTCCGCGGCTTCGCGATCGGCGCCGTCGTGGGCTTCACGGTCGGTGTCGCGCTGGGCTGGTCCAAGCGCGCGGGCTACTGGATCCATCCACTGATGCGCCTGGTCGGGCCGCTGCCGGCGACGGCCTGGCTGCCGCTTGCCTTCTTCATCTTCCCGACCAGTGCGGCGGCCAGCACGTTCCTGATCGCGCTGGCGACGGCGTTTCCGCTCACCGTGCTCACCTGGTCGGGCGTCGCCGGCGTGCAGAGCGCCTACTACGACGTGGCGCGCACCCTGGGCGCCAGCAGCCGGTTCCTGGTCCTGAAGGTCGCGATCCCGGCGGCACTGCCGCATGTCTTCGTCGGCCTGTTCATGGGGCTGGGCTCGTCCTTCGCCGTGCTGGTGGTGGCCGAGATGCTGGGCGTGAAAGCGGGCCTCGGCTGGTACCTGCAATGGGCGCAGGGCTGGGCGGCCTACGCCAACATGTACGGCGCGCTTCTGGTGATGGCGCTGATGTGCTCGGCGCTGATCACCCTGTTGTTCCGTGTGCGTGACCGGTTGCTCGCTTGGCAGAAGGGACTCGTCCAATGGTAACGCTTGCCGCCGAACGTCCTGCCGCGGCCAGCTCTGGCATCCCTGCCGCAGCTTCTCACATCGCCGGTGCTCGTCTCGATGTCCGCGAGGTCGATCACGGCTTCGTCCTGAACGGTGAGGACCTGCCGGTGCTGGAGGATGTCTCCTTCAGCGTGGCCTCAGGCGAGTTCGTGGCGCTGCTGGGCCCCTCGGGCTGCGGCAAGTCGACCTTGCTGCGGCTGGTCGCCGGCCTCGACCAGCCGCGTCACGGCGATCTCGTGGTCGATGGCGAGGCAGTGGCCGGGCCCGACCCGTCGCGGGTCGTGGTGTTTCAGGATCCGACGCTCTATCCCTGGCGCACCGTCTGGCGCAATGCCTCGCTGGGCCTCGAAGCGCGCGGTCTCCTGAAGCAGCAGCGCCATCGTGTCGACGAGGCGTTGACCCTGGTCGGGCTCGACCGTTTCGCGCATGTCTATCCGCACCAGCTTTCCGGAGGCATGGCGCAGCGCGCCTCGCTCGCCCGCGCCCTGGTCAACGATCCCAAGCTGCTGATCCTCGACGAGCCGCTCGGCAAGCTCGACAGCCTGACCCGGCTTGCCATGCAGAGCGAGCTGACGCGGCTCTGGCAGGCGCGCGGTTTCACCGTGCTGATGGTGACGCACGACGTCGAGGAGGCGCTGCTGCTGTCCAACCGCGTGATTGTGTTCAGCGACCGCCCGGCGCGACTGCGCGCCGACCTCGCCGTCGATTTGCCCTATCCCCGCCATCGCGATCATCCCGAGCTGCTGCGCCTGCGCCGCGAGATACTGGGGCTGCTCGGGATGGCGGCCGACTGGTAACTGGAGAACACTTATGGCGACAGGAGCGACAATCGATCGGCCGACCATCGACCGTCTGGCTGTCCGCGTCTGTCATGCCGTGCGCGACGCACGCGGCGAGCATCAGGCCTGGATCGCCCTGACCTACGTCGCCAATCGTCTCGACGACCAAAGCGCGGATGCGGTCGATGCCGCGATCGCCTTCGCGGCGGCCAAGGGGTGGCTGTCGTTGGGCGGTGCCCCGTCGCACAGTGTCCTGCTGACGCCGCGGGCGCCGTGACGGCCTAGACGGTTTGGCGCCGCTCCGGCTCGGCGCGATGCAGGTATCCGGTGAACACGTCGTGCGGCAGCTCGATCGGGGCACCCGCGAGAATGCGACTGGTCTCGCCACGGTGGAAATTGCCGTGCGTGATCACGTGCCCCAGCATTTCCTCGCGCGACATCCGGGCGGGCGCGCCGTCGGCGAAGCTGAAGGCGATGGGCTCGGCGAGCGCTGTCGCGTCGAGCGTGGCGAGATAGTCGAGATACCAGCGGTCGGTCTCGGCGACGCTCTTGGCCAGCATGTCGACGGGCGGCGGCTCCTTGGGGAAGGTGCCGGTGTAGCCGTGCACCTGCCGTTGCAGGTTGGCGCGGAAGATGCGGTCGACGATATGGGCGTGGTTCAGGGTAAGGAGAGCGTCTTTGCGCGCTGCCGCGAAGGCGCCGTCCGTAAGGGTCGCAAGTGCTGCGAAGGTTTCGCGATTGGCCCAGGCCTTGTAGCGGAAGAGGGAGGTCAGCAGCGTGTCTGTGCTCATGGCGGCAACAGACCATGCCGGGCTCGTGGGTTGCGAAAGTCCTCGCAGGATTTTTTCTGGGGCTCGGGCGCGGCGAACGATGCGATCGATCTCCTGCGCGACGGCATGACGCTGGAGAATTTTCCCATCAGCCGTCGTGCACAGAAGATTCTGCTTTGCATGCCGCAACCATCACCGCGCGGCGTCTTGATTCCCCAGGGAACGCATGCGACGCGACCAGGCCGGGTTGCGTGAGGAGCTTATGGCTGGAGATGCCTCGACAGTCGCCGCCGACGAT
>MKRV01000163.1 GCA_001897995.1 Alphaproteobacteria bacterium 65-37
GTTAGATCGCGTTACAAAAACCGTGTCATCGCAACAAACACGGTGTCATTTCTATAAACTCGGTGTCATCCCGAGGCGAAGCCGAGGGACCTTTCCTGATCCGTAAAGGTCCCTCGCTGCGCTCGGGATGACACCATGTTTATCTGGGCGACGCCGAGTTTGTTCAAACGACGCCTTGTTCGTTGCGACGCGCAGTTACCGCTTCGGCGTGACGATCGCCGGGCGCGGCGGGGCTTCGAGGCCTTTCGGCACCTTGAAGGTGAGCGTCGTCACGAAGCGCATGGAGTCGTAGGCTTCATTGCCGTGTGTGCCGGGCGTCGAATCCATCGCCGTCACTTCCACCATGTAGGTGCCCTTCCACGGCAGGTCGACGTCGAAGGCGCCGCTATCGTCGGTCTTGAGCTCGCGCGCCCAGCCGAAGTCGGCCACGACCTCAACCTTTGCCTTGGGCAGCGGCTTGCCGTCGTAGAACACCTTGAAGGCACCCGGCTTGCCGGTCGGCACGATGTCGAGAGCGATCAGCGGCTTGCGCTCGGCGAAGTCGTCGACATAGCGCGCCGACAGCCGGCCCAGGGTGCGGGTGATCTTGTCGCCCTGCTTGCGCTCCGTCACGCGCGCCTGCTCGGCAACGACGCTGCCCGTCCCGGCCGGCGCGCCGCCGAGCTGGAAGGACGTCGCCTTCTTCTCGACCTTGAGCGCCGTGTCGCCGGACCCGCCAAGGGCCTTGGCGCCGGGCAGCGGCTCGAAGCGGTCGAGCAGGCCGGGTGAGCCTTCCCGCAGATTGTCGCCGAATTCGCCGAAATAGAGCTGGTAGGTCTCGCCCTCGGGCTCGATCCAGAGCGCATGGGCTGAGGCTGTGCCGACCAGCGCCATTAAGGAAAAAGCGGCCCAGAGAAAAGCGGCGATCACGAAACGCATGTCGATGTCCTCCGAAGGGGCCAGTGATACCCTCCGGCGATATCGATTACTAGACGCAATCTAAATCACAAAGCGTGAAAGCAGACGGCGCGAGGCCGCCTGCCCTCTCCTTCAGATCAGGCCGCGCGGCGCTTGCGCTCGGCCATCTCGATGCCCATGGCATGGGCGACCGAGGGACGCTTCAGGTGCTTCTGGTAGTAGGCGTCGATGGTCGGCCACTTCTTGAGGTCGACGCCGACGAAGCCGAACCAGTTCAGCAAGGTCACGAAGTAGGCGTCGGCCACGGTGAAGTGCGATCCCACTAAAGTCTCGCGGTCGCCCAGGCGCTTGGCGAGGTAGTCCAAGGTCGGCTCCATCAGGGCGCGGGCCGCCGCCTTGGTCGGCTCGGCCGCGGTCTGGGAGAAGACGTTGGCGAAGATGCGCTTGTGCACTTCGGTCGAGAGGTAATTCAGCGTGTCGATCAGCTCGTAGCGCTCCAACGTGCCCCAGGCCGGCGCCAGGCCCGCCTCGGGCTTGCGGTCGGCCAGATACTGCAGGACCGACGGGCCCTCATTCAGGACCTTGCCGTCGTCCAGACGCAAGGCCGGCACATAGCCCTTGGCGGAGATGGCGTAGTAGTCGCCGCCATCGTCGGTCTTCTTGTTCTCGATGAAGCGCACCTTGACCGGCAGACCGGCCTCGACGGCCGTGATATGCGAGGCCAACGAGCAGGCAAGTGGCGAAGCGAAGAGTTCCATCGCATCCTCCTTAATTTTGTGCGATGTAGTATAAAAATACGGGAGCCGGAGCGGCGTCAAGGATTATTATGCGAAACAGTACAGAAAATAAGCGGCCGCGCGGCCGGCCGCGGTCCTTCGATACCGAAGAGGTCCTGGAGCGCGTGCGCGGCGTGTTCATGGAGAAGGGCTTTGCCGCCGCCTCGCTCGACGAGCTGTCGGAAGCCGCCGGCCTCAACCGTCCCAGCCTCTACGCCGCCTTCGGCGACAAGGAGCAGCTCTACATCCAGACCTTGCGCCACTACGGCACGACGAGCATCGAAATGATGGACAAGGTGCTGGCCGGGCCGGGCACGATCGAGCAGCGCCTCGCCAAGGTCTACATGGCGGCGATCGATTTCTATACCGCGCCGCCCAGCAAGCTCGGCTGCATGATCGTGGGCACGGCGGCGGTGGAGTCGCCGACCCATCCCGAGATCGCCGCCGCCGCCGGCGAACTGCTGGCCGCGATCGAGAAGAGCCTGGAGCGCGCCTTCGCCGCGAGCAGCCTGCCGGCCGAGCCAACGCCGGCAGCGCGCGCCCGCATGGCCGGGGCGATCCTGTACGCCATCGCCATCCGCGCCCGCATCGGCATGAAGGGCTCGGAGCTGCGCGCCTTCGCCCATTCGATGGTGCCGGTGATCTGTCGGTAGAGAAGACGTTCGAACGCCACCCCATGCTAGACTCGCGCATGGATCAGAAGGCGTCGCATCCCTGGAGTCCGGGTTTCCGGACCCTGGCGGAGGAGCACAGTTACCGCATCGACGACGTCACAGGCGTCGTGCCTCCGGCGCTCCGCGGCACGCTCTACCGCAACGGCTCGGGCCGCAACGATCTCGGCGGCCGCTGGTTTCCGCACTGGTTCGACGGCGACGGCATGGTCTCGGCAATCCGGTTCGCCGACGACGGCATCCACTATCGCAACCGCTTCGTCGCCACCGAGAATTATCGCGACGAGACCCAGGCACAGCGCATCGTCCATCGCGGCTTCGGCAAGATGCGTCCCTTCGGCATGCTGGGCAATGCGTTGCGCGAGCCGGCCAACGTGTCGAACACTTCGGTGGTGATGGAGAACGGCCGGCTGCTGTCACTATGGGAGGGCGGGCCGCCGATGGCGCTCGATCCCGCGACACTCGACACGCGTGGGATCGAAACCTACGGCGGTGCCCTGAAGGCCTTCTCGGCCCATCCCAAGATCGATCCCGCGACGGGCGAGCTCTTCAATTTCGGCATCGACTACGGCGCCAAGACGATCCTGACGCCCTATCGCCTGGAGCGCGGCATCGCCACCCGGCTGCCGCCGGTTCCGCTCCCCTACCCGGTGATGAACCACGATTTCGTGCTGACCGAGCACTATCTCGTCTTTTGCCTCGGCCCCATCCTGGTGAAGCCGCTGAAGTTCCTGTTGGGCCTCGCGAGCTTCGACGGCGCGCTGCGCTGGGACCGCGCCAAGCCGACCCTGATCCTGCTGGTGCCGCGCGACGGTCACGGGCCGCCACGCTGGATCGAGACCGAGCCATTCTTCCAGTTCCATTTCGCCAACGGCTACGAACAGGACGGCACCCTGATCCTGGATCTCGCGCTCTATCCCGACTACCGCACCATCGGCCAGGCGCTGCGCACCTACTGGCGGTCGGACTGGCCGGCCCAAGGCATGGCGGCCCTGACGCGGCTCACCGTCGACCTCGCCCACGGACGCGTCGAACGGCGGCGCTTCGACACCGGCATGGCCAACGAGTTCCCCACGATCAATCCCGCCGTCTCGGGCCGCCCTCATCGCTACGCCTACATCGCCTGCAATCCGGCGGATCGCACGATCGGCCTGCAGCAGCAGCTCGCCCGCGTCGACCTCGATAGCGGTGCCGTCCTGCGCCACGATTTCGGACCGCACGGCTATCCCGGCGAGCCGCTGTTCGTTCCCACCGGTCCCGCGGAAGACGACGGCGTAATTGTCACCTTGGTGTTCGATGCCGAGAGCGGCCGGTCATCGATCGTGGGCCTCGATGCCCACGACCTTGCCGCCAGACCGTTGTTCACGGCACGCCTTCACCATCACGTGCCGTTCGCGCTGCACGGCTGTTTCGTTCCGGCCGCTACTCGACCTGCGGGATCTGCGCCTTCTTGACGACGGCACCCCATTTGTCGATCTCGGCATCGACGAAGGCGGTGAAGGCGCTGCCGGAAAGCGTGCCGGCCACGACGCCCTGGCTGGCGAACTTCTCGGCCAGCGCCGGGTCCTTCAGGATCTCGGCCACGGCGGCGACCAGCCGGTCGTAGATGGCAGGATCGGTCGCCTTTGGCATGTAGAGGCCGAACCAGGCGGTCGCCTCGAAGCCCTTCACGCCAGCCTCGTCAAGGGTCGGCACGTCGGGCAGCGACGGCGCGCGCTCCGTCGACGTCACCGCGAGCACGCGCAGCTTCCCGGCCTTGGCATTGGGAATGACCGTCGGCAAGGTGTCGAACATGATCGGGATGTGTCCCGCCACCAGATCGTTCATCGCCGGCGCCGCGCCCTTGTAGGGCACATGGACGATGTCGACCCCGGCCATCTGCTTGAAGAGCTCACCCGAGAGGTGGTTGGCGCCGCCCGTGCCGGCGGAGCCGAAGGAAAGCTTGCCGGGCTCCTTCTTCGCGAGCGCGATCAGCTCCGCCACGTCCTTTGCCGGGAAGTCCTTGTTCACCACCAGCGCGTTCGGTGCCGTGGCGATCACGGCGACGGGCGAGAACTCCTTCTTGGTGTCGTAGGGCAGCTTGGCGAACAGCCCCGGATTGATGACGTGATGCGTCGCCGTGAGCAGCAGGACCGCACCGTCGGCCGGCGACCGCGCCACGACTTCCGAGCCCACGGTGCCCGACGCGCCGGCGCGATTGTCGACGATCACCGAGATGCCGTACTTCGCGTTCAGCTCCTGCGCCACGTAACGCGCCAGGATGTCGGTGGTGCCCCCCGGCGGGAACGGCACGATGATGCGCATCGACTTCGGCAGCTCCTGCGCCGCGGCCCCGGCCACGCCGAGACCAAGCAAAAGGGGGCCGATCGCCAGACCGAGCGCGGTCCGTCGCAGAAGCTTCATGCCGCCGCTCCCGTCGGGGACGGGAACTCGACCATCGCTTCGCCGACGGCGACCTGCTCGCCCTTCTGGTTGCGCACCTGCACGTCGAGCAGCACCCAGCGCGACTTGTGCGTGGTCTGCCGTGCCTTGATCGAGGCGGTGGGCTGGATCACGTCGCCCGGCCGCACCGGCTTCACCCAGCGCGTCTCGAGCCGGCGGTGTACGCCTTCCGGCGGCAGCCAGTCGGTGATCATGCGCGAGATCAGGCCGAAATTGTTCATGCCGTGCATGATGATCCCGCCGAAGTTGGTGCGGCCGAAGTCGCCCTTCATGTAGTCGTCGTCGAGATGCAGCGGGTTGTAGTCGAGCGAGGCGTCGCAGAAGAGGCGGATCGACTCGCGCGACACGGCGAAGGTGGGGCCGTCGATCGTGTCGCCGTCGCGGAGCGTGTCGAAATCGGTGGTCGTGGTTTTGGTCATGGCTGTGGTCCTCAGAGCGGGCGGATGGTCTGGCCTCGGCCGGAGCAGATCACCTGGCCATGCTGGTTGAAGAAGACGTTGTCGTGGACGACGAACAGGCGCTGGCGCTTGATGAACTTGTCGAGGGCGCGCGCTTCGAGGCGGATCGTGTCGCCCGGCCGGGCATGGATGTTGTAGCTCCACGACTGGCCCGCATTGATCGTGCCGGGGCTGCGCATCCAGTCGTCGGCCGGCGTGCAGGAGAACATCAGCAGGATATGGATCGAGGGCGGCGCCACCAGCCCGCCATGCGGCCCCGCCTTGGCGGCCTTCTCGTCGAGATAGAGGGGATTGGTCTCGCCGACCGCCTTGCAATAGAGCGCGATCGCCTCCTGCGTCAGCAGGTACGGCAAGGTCTTGCGCGGTTCGCCGGGCACGATCTCGTCCCAGCTCTTGCGCAGGTTGGCGTCCTTCCAGAAGTCGGTTTCGAAGCTTTGCGCTTGCGCCATCTCGTGTCTTCCCTTAGTGTTCGCCAGGCGTACATTATTTGTGTCTGGCGAACATCCATGGCAGCAAAGCGACCCCCTGACAAGCCGGCGGCGGTGAAGGAAAGCGACGGCTTCGTGCGGGCGATCGCGCGCGGTTTCGGCGTCGTCGAGGCGCTGGGGCGACCGCCCGGGCGTCACACCCTCTCCGAGGTGGCACGGCTCGCCAATGTCACGCGCGCCACGGCGCGGCGGATCCTCGCGACCCTGGTGGCGATGCGCTACTGCGCGAGCGACGGCCGCTACTTCCAGCTGCGCCCGCGCGCGCTGGGCCTCGGCCTCTCCTATCTGAACTCCCTGCCCTTCTGGGCGAACTCGCATCGCACGGTCGAAGCCTTGCGCGACGAGACGTCGGAGTCCTGCGCGCTGGCGGTGCTCGACGAGACCGAGATCGTCTATGTGCAGCGCCTGCCCTCGCGCCGCATCCTCACGGCCAATCTCGGCGTCGGCAGCCGGCTGCCTGCCCATGTCATCTCGCTGGGCCGGGTACTGCTTGCGGCCACGCCGGCGCCGGATCGCGATCGCCTGCTGGATCAGATCGAATTCACCAAACTGACACCGCGCACGGTGGTCGATCGCGGGGCACTCGCCGAGGAGCTGACCCGGGTGGCCGAGCAGGGTTATGCCTGGGTCGACGGCGAACTCGACCTCGCCATCTGCGGCATGGCCGTACCAGTGCGGCGACCGAACGGCCAGGTCGTGGCTGCGCTCAGCGTCAACACCATCTCAGGCAACTTGAGCGAAGCCGCCGCCAAGCGGCGTTTCCTGCGACCCCTGCAGCAGGCCGCTCGCGACATCCAGATGCAGATGCCGCAGTAGCAACGCCCACCCTGTCGGCGATCAGCCGGCCGTTCGACAGGCGAGCCCGCCGCGTAGTCCCGCCGCCGCGAGGTGATAGACTTTCGCCCAACAACGGAACAAGGGACGGAACACATGGATTTCACGGGGAAAGTCGCTCTGGTCACCGGCGGCGGCAACGGCATTGGCCGCGCAGCCTCGGTGGGCTTTGCCAAGCACGGCGCCAAGGTCGTGGTGGTGGATCGCGACGGTTCGGCGGCCGAGGCCACGACCGGCATCATTCGCCAGGCCGGTGGCGAGGCCGTGGCCGTGACGGCCGACGTCACCAAATCGGCCGACGTGCAGGCCTATGTGAAGACCGCGCTCGCGACCTACGGGCGGATCGACTGCTTCTTCAACAATGCCGGCATCGAGGGCAAGGTGACGCCGACCGCCCAGTACGACGAGGCGGTGTTCGACGCGGTGATCGGCGTCAACGTGAAGGGCGTGTTCCTGGGCCTGCGCCACGTGCTGCCTGAAATGATCCGGCAGGGCGGCGGCGCAGTGGTGAACACCGCCTCGGTCGCAGGCCTGGTCGGCACACCCGGCATGCCGGCCTATGTCGCCTCCAAGCATGCCGTGATCGGCCTCACCAAGACCGCCGCCGGCGAAGTCGCGCGGCAGGGTATCCGCGTGAATGCCGTGTGCCCCGGCCCCGTCGACACCCGCATGATCCATGCCCTCGAGGAACAGCTTGCACCCGGCGACGCCGCCGCCATGAGCGCGCGCTACCAGGCGGCGCAGCCGACCGGCCGCTACACCACCGTCGAGGAGATCGCCAACATGGTGCTGTTCCTCTGCTCCGACCTCGCCAGCAACACGACCGGCGGCCAGTTCGTGGTCGACGGCGGCCGCACGGCGACCGGCGGCGCGGTGACGAACCTCGTGGCGAATCAGGGGGCGCGGTAGAGCGGAATCAACTCTCGGAGGGTGCGTGCCACAAAAAAACGTGTCATCCCGAGGCGAAGCCGAGGGACCTTTGTTGATCAGTAAAGGTCCCTCGCTGCGCTCGGGATGACACTATTCTTTGGGGCCAAGTTGCTCCGTCATCGCCCCTACCCCAGCTTGATCACGTTGTCCCAGGCCGTTTCCGTGCCCCAGTTCACGCAGACGCTCTGGCGGCGCATGTAGCCCTTCCAGGCATCGGAGCCGGCGGTGCGACCGCCGCCGGTTTCCTTTTCGCCGCCGAAGGCAGCACCGACATCGGCGCCGGTGGTGCCCATGTTGACGCGGGTGATGCCGCAGTCGCTGCCCTCGGCCGACAGGAAGCGCTCGATGTTCGACACGTTCGAGCTGTGCATGCCGCCGGCGAGGCCCTGGGCCACGTTGTTATGGATGCCGATCGCCTCGTCGAGCGTTTCGTACTCGATGAGGTAGACGATCGGCGCGAAGGTCTCGTGCTGGGCGCAGGGCCATTCGCCCTTCACGCCGGTGATGATCGTGGGCTCCACGAAATAGCCCGGCCGGTTGAGGCGATGGCCGCCGAACACGACCTTGCCGCCGAGTGCCGTCGCCTGCTTGATCGCCTCCTCGAAATGGCCCACGGCGGCGCGGTCGATCAGCGGACCGACCAGTGTGTCCGGCTGGCGCGGATCGCCGACCTTCACCTGGGCGAAGGCCTGCGTCAGCAGTTCGGTGAACTTCGCCGCCACCTTCTTCGCCACGATGACGCGACGCGTGCTGGTGCAGCGCTGGCCGGTCGTGCCGACCACGCCGAAGGTGACTGCCTTGGCCGCCATCGCGAGATCGGCCGTCTCGTCGACGATGCAGCCATTGTTGCCCGAGCATTCGAGCAGATAGCGCCGACCGAGATTGGCCGAGACCTTGGCCGCCACCTTGTGGCCGACACCGGTCGAGCCGGTGAAGGAGACCAGCGCCACCCGCGGATCGTCGAGCATCAGCTCGGCGACGCGGTTGTCCTCGGGCAGGAACAGCGAGAACACGCCCTCGCACTTCAGTTCCTTCATCGCCCGGTTGGCGAGGTGCTGCATCGCGATTGCCGTCAGCGGCACCTTGGGGCTGGGCTTCCAGATCACGGTGTTGCCGCCGATCGCCGACAGGAAACCGTTCTGCGCCCAGACCGCGGCGGGGAAATTGTAGGCCGTGATGATCCCGGCGACGCCGAGCGGCAGCCAGTGATCGTACATGCGGTGCTTGGCGCGCTGCGACTGCTGCGTGAAGCCGTAGAGCATGCGCGACTGGCCGGCGGCCATCACCGCCATGTCGATCACTTCCTTGACCTCGCCCTTGCCTTCCATGATCGACTTGCCGGTATCGATCGAGACGATGGCGCCCAGCGCGTCATGGTTCTCGGCTACCAGCTGGCCGATGCGATGGACCAGCTCGCCGCGGCGCGGCGGCGGCACCATGCGCCAGCTCCGGAAGGTGTCGACGGCGCTCTGCACGATCGCCTCGTAATCCTCGGCCGTCGACGCTGCGATCTCGGCCGTCGCCTCTTCGGTCGAGGGGTTGATTGCCGGAAAGCGCTTGGCGTCCGGCGCGGCCCGCCAGCCCGTCGCCTTGCTGAAGGTGCCGGGATTGACCGGCGCGACCTGCAGCCTGGCCAGCACGTCGGCGATGTCGAAAGTACTCATGACCATGTCTCCTTCCGGCCGCGGCCGGCATTCTTCAATCGACGGTGATGCCCGCCTGACGGATCAGCTCGGCATAGCGGCTGCGCTCACGGCCGAGCATGGCTTGCAGATCGGCGGGGCTTCCGCCGATCGGATCGAGATTCATCTTTTCGATGCCGGCCCTCACCTCCGGCATCGCGAGCACGCGATTGACGTCGGTGTTGATGCGGGCGGTGAGCTCGGGCGACAGCCCGGCCGGCGCGTGCAGCGAGAGCCAGGTGGTGAGCTCCAGGCCGGAAAGACCTTGCTCGCCGAACGACGGCACGTCGGGCTCACGCGGATAGCGCTTGTCGCTGGCAACGGCCAATGCGCGCAGCTTGCCGGCATGCACCATCGCCATGGTGGTGATGTCCAAGGTCGAGGAGACGTTGCCGGCGATCAGGTCCTGCACCGCAGCGCCCATGCCCTTGTAAGGCACGTGCAGCAGGCGAATGCCCGTGCGCTGCTGCAGCATCTCCATGGCGAGGTGCATGGAGGAACCGCTGCCGATCGAGGCGAAGGAAAGCTTGTTGGGATTGGCCTTGGCGTAGGCGACGAACTCGGCCGCCGTCGCCGCCGGCACCGCGGGATGCACGATCAGGAACAGGGGGCTGGTGGTCAGCCAGGCGATGTCGGTGAAATCCTTCAGCGGATCGTAGGAGAGCTTGGGCCGCAGCAGGTGGTTGGTCGCCACCGTGTTGATGTTGCCCATGCCCAGCGTGTAGCCGTCGGGCTCGGCACGGGCGATCGCCTCCATGCCGATGATGCCGGCGGCCCCGGCACGGTTCTCGACGATCACCTGCTGGCCCCACAGTCCGCTCAATTTGTCGGCCAGCAGGCGCGCCGTGCCGTCGGCGGTGCCGCCCGGCGCCAACGGCACGATCAGCCGCACCGGACGGCTGGGCCACGCCGCCTGCGCCCGCGCGGGGGCAACCGCAACGGCACCGAGCGCCGCCAGGACGGCGCGGCGCGACGGGAAAGCCGAGCGGGTCATGTCACTTCTTGGAGAGCAGGCCACCGATCGTCTCATCGGTGTGGAAGACCGGCT
>MKRV01000164.1 GCA_001897995.1 Alphaproteobacteria bacterium 65-37
CGTAGAGCGACCGGCTCGCCTGGTCGGCCTGCTGCAGTCTGCCTCGTATCTCCAGTGCCCGCTGAATGTGCGGCAGCAGCCTTCCGACGAGCTTCGCTTCTCGGGCCGAGAAATCCTTGCAGCTTCGGGGGCGGTGAATGCCAAGCACGGCTTGATGTCCGTCATCCATGGGGATGACGGATCCGACCAGATGATACATGTCGATGCGCCGAGGTCGCAGATACTCGTTGTAGATGATGCTCCGCTCCAGCGTCCGCTCGTCGACCACATCCGACCCGATGATGGCTCTGCCGAACAGGCGCTGCTCCGAAAAGCCATTGACCCAGACATCGTGCTGCGCGAACTGGGCATACTCCTGGAAGGCTTGTGGACTGAGGCCGAGCCAGCCGAGCACGTCTACCGTGGACGTTTGGCGACTGTGCGTGGAGAGCAGCAAAGTCTGCCCTCCCACATAAGTCATCAGAGTCTCGCTGACGCTCTTCCACGATCGATAGCCGAGCGCCGCATCGTACAAGGCGCCGATCAGGCTGCTCTCGTCACGCGTAGCCATCCTCCCCCACCGACGGTCACCACGAAGGATGCCGTGCATTATTATCGCCAAAATCTGGCGGCCCCGCGGCCGGATGGCAATGGTCTTGTGCCGGGTCCTGCGCGGCGCCAGCAGCTCGGCGGCGAGAACGCCAGGACGTCGGGTCAAAGCAAAGTTGCGGGACGGCCGCCCTCCTTGGAAGCGTATGATCCGGCCGACATTCACAGCTTTTTGTCGCGCAATTGGATGACAGGGCGCCACTTGCTCGAGCTTATGGTGAGAGAACGTCAAGGGGAGAGACTGATCTTGAAAATCCGTTTCCTGATGTCGGCATGCATTGCCATGATGGTTGCAGCGGCCTGCACGCCGACGACGGACTCCAGCCGCCCTCAGACTGCAGCGACGGTTGCGAGCGCCGCACCCCCGTCCAACGTTCAGGAGAGCGACTGGGCCGTGGGCGAATGGTCGGGGTTTCGCCTGAACTCAGGCGACCGCGCGTCGTTGAGGCCCGTGCAGGGCACATTGATCGTCACCCGGCGGTCCGATGGCGCCTTGTCCTGTACCGGGCGAAACAATGAAAACGGCAACACGTTCCCGATCACCACCTGCGTGGCCGACGCCAGTGGCTTGAGACTCGCGTCGGCAAGCGCCGGTGGCTTCCAGGCAAATATGACGCGCACTGCCCCGAACCAAATTACGGGTAAGGTCGAGATCGTCGGGTCCAGCTTTCGCTACGATCTGACGCTGACGAAAGCCTGAGCAGCGCCCGGCGATCGGTCGTCGCATAAACCTATTTCGTGCCCTTCGGTCGAGCCGGCTCGGCTTCGCCGACGGCCAGTTGCTTCACCCGGGCGAGCTGCTGGGGTTCGCGAACGACCAGGGAATAGAGCGATGCAAAAGCATCCCTGAACGATTGTCGGTCGAAGTCGTACGATAGTCCGGTCCCCATCTCGGACGCCCGCGCCATCGCTTGCGCTTCGTACGCGTCCATCAGGGTACGCTGGCTTTCGACGGAGGCCTCTGCGGCTTGGCGAACAAGCTCCTGGTCGTTCTTGGACAATGACTCCCATCTCCGCCGGGACATGATGAGGATCGACGGAGGTTCTGCGTGCTGGCTGACCGTAAAGTAAGGCGCGACGGTGAAGAAGTTGAGCGCCAGGTAATCTGACAGGCTGCCCTCGACCACATCGATCGCGCCGCTCTTCAGCGCTGCAAAGAGCTGTGAATGCGGCACGGTCATCGGCTGCGCTCCGAGCGCTCGGAACATGACGTCGGACGTATCGCCTTTCTGGAAGCGGATCCGCTTGCCCCTCAGGTCCGCAACGGTGTTGACGAATCCGGTACGGCTGAAAAAGCAATAGCTGCCGCTGTCGTAGAGGGCCAACCCGACGAGCCCGGCGGGTTCGAGCGACGCGAGCAGATCCCGCCCCAAAGCCCCATCCAGGGCGCGCCGTTGATGTGCCTTCGACTCGAAGACGAAGGGGAGCGTCGGGACCACGGTCAGGGGCGCAATGTTGTTCAGGGCATTGAGATTGACCCGCGCCATATCGAGCTTGCCCAACCGGACCTGAGCGACCAGGAAGCTCTCGGAACTCGCCGCACCCGCCCCCAGGTCGCCAATATAGAGACGGCCGTTGGTTCGCTCCCGCAAGGACTGGCCGATGCTTTCCACGCTCTGCACAGTCGGATGGCCGAATGGAAGTGTGTCCGCAGATCGAAGCATCTGGGCCATCGCTGCGGACGACTGGAAAGCCAGCATGAGCGCGATAACAATTCTCACGACCACCTTGCGTGGACTCCTCGGCAAACCCTACCATGTTTCCCAGCCCAGCCGGTCCCAGGCAACTCCGCCCGCGGGCTGAAACAAGTAGCGATTGTATCCGAAACACGATCACCTCCCAAAAAAAGGAGGCTGACTTGGCGATCTCGGCAACGACCGCATTGGCGTTTCAGGGGGAGAGCGCCGGAGCGGCGTTCGCACCGATACTCGCGACAAGCTCAGGTCGTCTGCACAACCATGCCGTTATTGACGACAGCCCCTATTCAGGTCCCTTACGTCCTGTTCGCGACAATGCGGTCTGCGGTTCCGTTGACGGTCTAGATGTGGAGTCTCAACAGCTAGTGTAATTCAGTCGGTTGCGGATCAACCGGCTGCCGATCGGCGGCCCGTGCGGCGGAAGACATGTACAGCCACTTGTCTGCCCCTGCGGCCCGACCTTCGTTCAGAACGGAAGTGGCGCGGGCACGATTGCCGACCTTCCAGAATGCCTCCGAGACATCCCGATAAACCATCGCCGTGGCGCTTGCCCTGTTCTCCGGTTCAGTCAGGTTCAACGCCCATTTCGCACTCGTAAAACTCTTTTCTGCGGCCGAGCTGTCACCGTCCAGGACCTGGTACCCAGCCAACGTGCCGTAAGCCAGCGCAAGCGTCCCGCAGTTGATCCTGGAAGCATGCGAGCATTGGTCGGGCTCCGAAAAACGCGCGACCTCTTTCTTTGCAAGACGAATTGCCGCTTTCTGGTCGCCGCTTTCGGAGGCCTGCATCGCCGCCGACTGATAGGACTCGCTTGCGCAGCATGCCACCAGCAATCCGCATACCGCGATCGTGGCGGCTTTCACGAGGACCTGCATTCTATCGCGACGTCGATCCTCGGATGATCCTGGCATGTCCAATCCTTCGCACGATGGCCGGCAGATTGGTATCCCTCCTCGCCAGCTCCTGAGGCTACCTTGTCAAAAGCGTGTCGCATTTGCGAGCCGGTATCTGGCCTAGCACACATTCTGACGTCAACGCGAGCGCAGCCGTTCCCAATCGCGGCCAGGACGCTCGCTCCGAGGACGATCCCAGCACCTTCTATCGTGTCCGTAGTCCAGCCAGGCCGGGGTCGACATCATGACTGAATATCCTCTTGCCGGCGCCGAGGCGACAGGCGAACCCTTCTTCGCAAGGCTATTGCCGAGGTGACTGATGCCGCTATGGCACGCGCGCTGTGTAGTCATCGTGCTGTTGGCCGTCAGCTTGGCCGCCTGCAGCGCGTCGAATACTCGCGGAACGGGCGGTCCGAGCTCGGACGATCTGTCCGACTGTCGGACGCAGGCATCGCGCCAAGCGGAGATGCGGTTCCCTTATCCGCCTCGAGATGTATCGCGCCCCCAGGTCGACGAAATGCAAACTCGAACCGATCGCTCGGCGGCTGAAAGACGATACTTCGAGCAGTGCGTTCAGCAAAAGCAACTTCGTCGGGGTTCGCCCGACCTTTAGGGGCAGGCTTCAATCAAGAAGCGATCGCCAGATACCCCGAAGCAACGCGCAAGATCGGCGAGGATTCCCCCTACGGGTCGGCAGACTGCCCGTAGGGCGGCCAATTGGCGGAAGCCCCCGCAGTCAAGCATCAGCTGCGGAAGATGTCGGCGATCAGCTGCCTGCCGATCTGAGACCAATCGAACGTCTTGGCGCAAGCGTCGAAAGCGCGCTGGTGGTACGCATTCAGGGTGTCGAGCGAATCGATGTGCGACAGGATTCCTTCGACCAGCGAGACGTGGGTGTCGAACAGCCCGTAGCTCCGGCGGTCCTCGAGCGGCATGCCGGGCAGGCTGCCGCGCATCGACAGGATCGGCAGGCGATTGAACACATAGTCGAGCCCCTTCAGCTTGAAGCCGCCGAGCAGGTCCGGGACAAGGGCGATGCGCGCCGCCGCCATATAGGGAAGTACATCGGCGACCGGACCGACGAAGTCGACGGACGGATACCGTCGTCGCAGTCCGTCGAGATAGTGGGGCTCGGCGGATCCGACGACTTGCAGATCCACCCTCGCGGCCGTGAGCCGGGCGGTCGCTGCCTCGAGGAAGCGCTCCAGGCTCTCCCGCTTGGCCAGCCAGTCGAAGCTGCCGACGATGATTGCCCGGCGGGGCAGGCGTTCGGTGATGGTGCGGCGGGAAACGCGCGGCCCGTCATAACCGGCCGGTACGTAGCTGACTTTCTTGGCTGTGGTGAAGGGGGCCAGCGTTTCGCAGTCATCGGGGGAATCGGCGGTCACGAAGTCGGCCGCACCGAGGAGCCGGCGCTCGAGCACCGCCGTCTTTGCGGCGTCGAGGCGCCTGGCCAGCCATCGCACCCCACGCGTGTCATCGGCGATACGCCGGGCGGCGATCGTCTCGCAATTGTGCGCGAGGTAGACGAGTTTCCGCGCACGATGTCGCTGGCGGAGCACGCTGCCGAGCGCCCATCCACTCATGATGCTGTCGAATACGACCGCATCCCACACCTCGGCCGCAAGTGCCTGATCCACGGCTTGCCGGCCTGCCGACGAGGCGCCGAACGACGCGAGGTTCGGCAACGGTGATGCCAGGCGACGCCAGGTCGGACGGTGATGCCGGCGATGAAGCTGCCAGCGTATGTTGGCGCAGGCGCGCGGCAGGCCGTCCTTCTCACCATGCCGATCGAGCCCGATGACGTGCAGCTTGGTTCCGCCGGTCGCCATCGACTGGATGAGGCCGCCGGAATAGATCAGCTGTCCGTTCTTCTTCGGCTCCGGATCGGCAAGCGTGAGCCACAAGCATCGCATGAGCGTTAGTCCATCAGAGGTGTCGAATCGGGATCCTGACCTGGGGCGGTTTGGCCCTGAACGACGGGCCCAGCGCCGGTCAGTGCGGCCGCGGCTGGCGCGTCGTTCGAAATGTCGGTGTGGACAGGCGGCTCACTGTGGTCGCCAAACCGTCGCGCTCCATTTCTCCCCCTCGCTTCTTCCCAAAGTGCATATCGAGTGTCATTGGCGAGATGGAGTCATAGCGAGTGCATCCGGACATGCACCGAAACAAAATTGTGATACGCCGCCTAAAGGCGAGGGAAGTGCGATCACAGGTATTCGTGCGTGTAACGACGGCGAGGTATTTCAGACCATCCGCATCGGTGCCGTGACCCGCGCCCTCCAGAGCTCGCCAAGGAGATCGGAAGGCTCGCCCGGTCCGTCGCAGTGGGCCTTGTGGGTCAAGCACCCTGCCGACCGAAGCCATCGATACCCTCTCGTCACAGCTGCAGGGCGCTCAACCCGCCGCGCCACCTCTCCAAGAAAATCGAGGGGGATCGCGCCCAGAGCGCGTTTCGCTCGACCGGAATCAGCCAAGCGGAAGGGCGTGCTCTGGATTCTATCGATTCTAAAGCAGCTTATGCCCGGGAGAGCGTGTCGGAAGCCCCACGCCCAATGCTCATGCCGGGCTCTCAAAGCGGATGTCGCCCGGACGGAGCGTGATCTTCTCGAGCACGGGGACGGCCTGTCCTTGACGGAACTCGCGGCGGAGGCCGACAGCCAAGACAGGGACAGGCGCCTCGCCCCGGCTCCAGGAAATCGAGACCGCGTTTGGCGACCTCGGCAACGAGCGGCGGCGCATCGGCGAGGACCTCGAGGACGCAAAGACCCGCCTGCGCCAGATGCGGGGCACCGATGCCGCCTCGAGCGCAATCACCAACACGCGCGGCCATCAGTTTGCCCCGGTTCCATTTCATACAACGGATGTTCCACGCTATACTTCAAAGGTTGAGGGGAGTTCGCATGGTGTTTTCCAGGCGGTCCTTGACCTTAAACAACGCGATCGAAGCCGACGCGCGGGACCGCCATTGGCGGTGCCGTTTTGAGCGGTAGCCGGGATCATCAGCGATGTCGATCGACATTGCTCGCTGGCTCCGCGAACTAGGACTCGAGCGGTACGTCTCGGCGTTTATCGCCAATGATGTAGATTCCGAAATACTACTCAAGATTACCGTTGAAGATCTTGTTGGCCTCGGCGTTACGTCGATTGGCCATCGGCGAAAGTTGCTGACCGCAATCGCAGCATTGAGGGACGGCGGTGACTCAGCTGTACCATGCCTGTCCGCCGAGCCCGTGCGGCAAGGCGAAGACGGCAGCCGCCTTTCAAGCTCCGCCGAACGTCGGCAGCTAACTGTCGTGTTTTGCGATCTTGTCGGATCAACTGCACTGGCGTCCATGCTCGACCCGGAGGATCTGCGGGAGATCCTTGAGGCTTATCGCGCCGCTGCTGCCGGTGCCGTTGCTGAGTGCGGCGGCTATGTGGCCAAGTATATGGGTGATGGAATTCTCGCGTATTTTGGCTATCCGCAGGCACATGAGCATGACGCTGAGCAGGCAATACGGGCGGGACTTGCACTAGTCCGCCGAGTGGGGCGACTTCAGAACAATGGGACCGCGTTGGCGAGCCGGGTCGGCATTGCCACTGGCCTCGTTGTCGTTGGCGATCTTATCGGATCAGGGGAAGCGCAGGAGCGCGGGGTTGTCGGCGAGACACCAAACCTCGCAGCCCGTCTCCAAGAGATGGCATCCGCCAACGCGGTACTGATCGCAGAGAGTACGCGGCGGCTGGTTGGCGATCTGTTCGATTACCGCGATCTCGGCGCTATCGCACTCAAGGGACTGACCGAAAAGGTAGTGGCCTTCGAGGTAATCGGCGAGAGCATGATCGAAAGCCGCTTCGAGGCGCTCCGTTCGGCAATGATGAGTCCGCTCATCGGGCGTGACGAGGAAGTCCAATTGCTGATGCGACGGTGGACCCAGGCCAAGCGCGGCGAGGGTCAGATCGTGCTGGTTTCTGGAGAAGCCGGCATTGGCAAGTCTCGCATTGCCGTGGCGCTGCAGGAGCGGCTCCAAGTCGAGCGGCCTATCAGGCTGCGCTATTTCTGCTCGCCGAACCGACGCGACAGCGTTCTCTTCCCTATTATTGCCCAGCTCGAACGCGCGGCCGGCTTTACACGCGATGACACGCCCTCAGAGAAGTGCGACAAGCTGGCGGCCCTACTGTCTCAGCCGGGCAATGGCATCTCGGACCTCGAGGCCGCTTTCGTCGACCTTCTGGCGCTGCCGGCGAGCGATCGCTATCCGCCATTGCCCAGTGATCCTCGAGAAAGGCGCGAGAGGATCTTCTCGGCGCTTGTCCGCCAGCTGGAGGATCTGTCGCGTCAACGGCCTGTGCTCCTGCTGTTCGAGGACGCGCACTGGAGTGATTCCACCTCGCTCGATCTGCTGGATCGGTTCGCCGAGCGCATACGCAAGCTGCGTGTCCTCATGATTGTGACATTCCGTCCGGAATTCGAGCCGGTGTGGGCCGGCCAGGCCCAAGTGACGTCGGTGATGTTGAACCGCCTTAGCCAGCGGGAGACATTGGCATTGGCTGGAAGCGTGGCCGGCGGGAAATCGCTTCCTGACGAGATTCTTGATCGGATCATTGAACACACCGACGGCATCCCACTCTGTATCGAGGAGCTGACCAGGGCACTGCTGGAGAGCGACTTCCTCCGGGAAGAGAGCAGGCAATTCATCCTCTCCGGTCCAATGCCATCGCTTGCGGTCCCGTCGAGCCTCCACGATTCGCTGATGGCCCGACTCGATCGGCTGGGCCCCGTGAAGGAAGTTACGCAGGTCGGCGCCGCCATCGGGCGTGAATTCACTTTTGACATCCTGAAGTCGGTCACCAGCCGCCCCGACGATCGGTTGAGAGCCGAGTTGGACCAACTGATCGAAGCGGGATTGATATTCAGCCGCGGCGGTCCGCAGCAGACATCTTTCGCTTTCAAGCACGCCCTCGTACAAGACGCGGCCTATGGCACTTTGCTGCGCAGCCGGCGCCAGGAGCTTCATGCCAAGATCGCGAATGCGCTCGAAGAACTGGTCTCGCTGCACCCCAGTCAGAACAAGGCGGTCGGCGAACGCTCGGCGTTACTGGCGCATCACTGGCTCAGGGCCGAGGAGTGGGAAAGAGCCCTCAAGTACACGCTGGAGGCCGCGGAGCGGGCACGGACGCTCTTTGCTCGTCCCGAGGCGATCAACCACTACTGGCAAGCGCTTGCCCTGCTGGCGCGCCTGCCGGTCACGTCCGAACGCAGTCACATCCACTGCGACGTCCTCATGTCGATGGTCCTGCTTCCGGGCTGGCGGCGAGATGAAGGATCGCAATCCGACTTGGTTCACCATCTTGATCGGGCGATGAGGAATGCCATCGAGGCGGGAGAAACCGCGAGATTGGCCAATCTGGAGGCAATAAAGGGCGCAATTCGCGATGATAGGGCTCTCTTCGAGAGCGCGATTGCACGCGCCAAGAGTTCCGGAGACAAGTCCGCCATAGCCTTTTGCGCCCACTTCTACGGCGACAATCTCGGAGTGCATGGGCAATTCGAGGCGTCGCTCGAGCATTTCGCGCGAGCAGTCGAAATTCTCGGGACGCAGGGCGACCAATTGCGCCAGGCGCTGATCATGTCAAGCGGCGGACGCTGTTACAATGCCCGAGCCGGCAAGATCGATCAGGCTCTCTTCTTTGCCAATCGAGTGCGTGAAGCCGCGGATGCTCTCGGCAATGCCGAGCTGCGGGCGTGGTGCTCAATGAACGCAGAGCCATACTACTACCGTGGGCTGTGGTCCGAAGCCGTCCTGGCTGCCGAGGGCTCGTTGCCGGTCGCGTGGGAAATCGGCGAGTGGCCCGTGGTAATTTTCTCCTCCGCTTGGCTGTCCATGGCCTATGCGAAACTTGGACAGTCGGACAACGCCCGGAGGATTCTCGATCGTGTTTTTAATGAAGTGCCAGCGCGCATTATCAAGTCGCGGTCGATGGCCATCCCTTATGCTCAGATAGCACGTGCCCAGATCTATCTGACCGCAGGTAACCACAGTGAGGCCCTCCACACTGTTCACCAAGCGCTTACCACCGCAACGCGCTATTCTTTTCGTCTCGAAGAAGTCGCGGCCCATCGAGTTCTCGGGCAAGTCCACGAAGCGATGGGCGATCGGGCCGAGGCCGACGCCGCCTTCCGCCGCAGCCTCGAGGCCCTCGACACAATCCAATGCCCTCCCGAGCTTGCGCAATCGTTGTTAGCCTACGGCCGCTTTCGCAAGGGTGACAATGCCCAAGAAGACCGGGCATTGCTTGAGCGTGCACTTCGTCTCTTCGAAGAGATGAAGGCCACGGGATGGATAGAGGAGGCCCGCCGCGCCATGGCAACCGCATCTCCGGTTTGAAGCGGTCTCGACGCTTGTGGCGCCTTCGCCACAGTACCGCGCCGAGCTGAAGCCCTTCGGTATCGACGTCTTGGTGGTCTCCCACGATCCCGCGGCAGGAGACCGCGGGATGACTACCGCGGCCCTCACGCGGGTCGCGGGCGCGATGACCGCCGAGCAAAGTAAGCTCTATGGCAAGTCGATCAGCGCCTTCGTCAGCAACTTTGAAACCGCGCCATCGGACGAGATGGAGCTGACTGCGGTCGCGGCGCAGTTGGTCGAACTAGCCGAGCGACATCCCGCGCCGGCTCGCGCGGCGATCGGGCGCTTCACCGAACAGCAGATCGGCGCCTTTCACGAGCCGCCTGATCCTGAAGGCCGTGGAGCAGATTTTCGTGAAGTCGGCGCTCCGAATCTTCAAGGCGCTGCGTATCGACTACGGCCAGGCTGACCACCCGGTGCTGCTGGCCGTCCGGCACAATGACGAGGAAATGCCCCTGGTGGGCCGAGCACGGGCACGGCCCACCAGTTGTTCCAGGCGCTCCGAATAGCGGCCCTGGAGGAGTATCTATCCACCTCCCGTCCCCTGCCGTTCACCGTCGACGACCCGTTCGTGAATTTCGATGACGAGCGCGGCGGCGCGGTTTGAAGTCCTGGGCAATCTCGCCCGCCGGACGAAGGTGATCTTCCTGACACATCACGCGTATCCGATGGACGTGGCAGTGAAGGCCCTATCCCACGTCGGCAATTTCTTGCGCCTCTAGCGTCGATCGCATGTGCCGGATCCTGAGGGCGTTCCCGCGCTCCCAGCAGTTGAAGTCAAGAACGTCCCCTTGCTGTCATCACAGGATACTGTCACGCCCCTCTGCGGCCCGCTGCATCTTGTCGGCAATGCAAGGGCTGGAGTCTCCAGGACGCACCCTTGTCGACTCCGTGAAGCTGGGCGACCATGGACGCGGACCATCGGAGGTGGCCCGAGGCGATGGGGTTTTCATGTCCTGCGGCGTCGCGGTCGGCTTCCTCGCAGCCGCCGCCGCGATCGGCGGCCTGCTGTTTGCACTTCCCGTTCCGGAAATGAGCGCCAACTTCTGGACGACGGACGAGCCGAGATTGATGTCCACCGACATTGGAGTAAGAACGTGCTACTTCCTCCGAAGTGCTCCAGGAGGGTAGCATTTCTCTTTACGTCCACGACGAGCTTCTTGGTCACGTACCGAATCCGGGTTTCCAAGCGCGCCATGGAAAGTCCCTGCAAACGATCGACAACGATGGCCTGCGATGGAACGGCGAGGCGTCGCCCCTGAGCGAGCGGACGATCTTGGCTGTAGGCGACTCCTATACTTATGGTGAGGAGGTCAATGACGACCAGACTTGGCCGGCCTATCTGCAACGCCTGACGGGCCGTCGGGTGTTGAATGGGGGCGTAACCGGATATGGCTTCGACCAGACCGTGCTCCGTGCCGAGCAGCTGGCTGATAGACTCTCCCCCTCCACGATCATCGTGAGCTTCATTGAAGACAATCTGAGGCGAGCCGAAATGGGTACCCTGTGGTGGCGGGACAAACCCTGGTTCGCGATCGAAGGCGGCCAATTGGCTTACAAGCCGGCCGGTGAACCGTCCTGGGCGAAGCTGCCGCGCCGATTCCATTCGTACCTGGGGCACTGGTTTCACAAGCTCCCGCCACCGCAGAGAGCCCGCGCACAACTTGTTGAGAACAAGTTCGTGGAAGCTCTCCCGTCGCGCCTGCAGCACCTTCTTGGTTATTGCGTCAGGGTACATCCGGTCGGAGCCGGACTGGAAATCGCCAAATTGCTCATCAGGCGGCTGGCGGAGCTGCAGAGAACTCGCGGCATCAAAGTGGTGGTTATGGCGCAGCATCCGCCAGTGATTTGGCTTAATCAGTCGGAGGCCAGACGACTACGCCGTGCAACTCAATGCGTTCTCGACTGCGCTGCAGCCAGCGGCCTGGCCACGATTGATACCTATTCCCGGCTTGCCGTCGAACCGGCTCCACACCGTCATTACGCACACACCCACATGAACGCGCGTGGAAACTCGATGATCGCAAGCTTGGTGGCGGCCACGCTGCCTGCGCTGCTCGGTGAAACGCCGTAACAGGATGGCGACGCGCAGGCTTGCCCTGAGGGAGTGGCGGCCGCGACAACCTGCTGCGCAATCAAAGCACGCGCGCGGCGGAGGTCGGAAAGCAAGGTATGCGAACCGGCTCTTCGGAGCCTAGGCGTTCGCGACGAAGCGAGACTCGTCAGGGCAAGTCGATCAACAATATCTCTGCGTCGCTGTCCGCCTCGATTGAGAGCCTTTCCTCCGACGTTATCGCGGCGCCATCGCCTTCGCGCATTTCGGTTCCGTTGAGGCCAATGATGCCCGCGACGATTTGAACCCAATAGCCGCGGCCCCGCTGGAGGCTGCGCTCGAGGGAGACGCCCTCGTCGAGCCGCGCCAGCTCCATCGACGCATCCTGCCGCAGCGTCAACGATCCGTCTCGCCCGTCGCTGCTCGCGATGATGATCCAGCGGTTGCGCGCCTCGTCGGACGCGAAGGACTTCTGCTCGTAGGAAGGCGCGCCGCCGGTCTCGGCGGGAATAATCCATATCTGGAGCAAGTGGGTCCGCTCGTCGGGGCTGGGATTGCGCTCGCTATGGCGAATGCCCGTGCCGGCGCTCATACGCTGCACCTCGCCCGCCCGGATCACCGCGCTATTGCCGA
>MKRV01000165.1 GCA_001897995.1 Alphaproteobacteria bacterium 65-37
CGGGATCGCCGCATCCACGAGATGGTCGACGAAACGGATGGCACCGGCCAGGTTCAGCACGCGATCGGCCGGCCGATAGCCAAGCTGACGCGAAATCCGCTGCGCGTAGCCCAGTGCGATCAACGTGTGCAGCAGCCGGATGAGGGTCGGCCGCGGCAATCCGGTCTCACGAGTCAACTCCGCGACGGTCGAGTTGCGCCGTCGGCCGAGCGCCTCCAGGACGGCGAAGCTGCGGCGAACGGCTTCGATGACGGTGCCGGCCATGGCTTGGACGTTAGTCCACTGAGTGGACTTTGTCGATTTAGCCCGGGCCTCTTCCCGGGCCTCACCTATCCTGCGGCCAACAACAAATCGGAGGAACGGCGATGGCCTATCAGACGATCGACGTGCGCAAGCTTACGCCCACCATCGGCGCTGAAATCGTCGGTGTCGACCTCGCCCGGCCGCTCGGCAACCAGCAGTTCCAGGAGGTGCATGATGCGCTGATGGACAACCTGGTGATCTTCTTTCGCAACCAGGACATGTCGATCGAGCAGCACAAGGCGTTCGGCCGCCGCTTCGGGACGCTGCATGTCCATCCCAATGCGCCGATCGCCTTTCCGGAGCATCCGGAAATCCTGGTCATCAAGGCCGACGAAACGTCGACGCGGGTGGCGGGCGAAGTGTGGCACTCCGACGTGTCGTGCGACGCCGAGCCGCCGATGGGCTCGATCCTCCATCTCACCACGGTGCCGCCCGACGGCGGCGGCGACACGCTGTTCGCCAACATGTACCGCGCCTACGAGACGCTGTCGGAGCCGATGCGCCACCTGCTGGACGGGCTCACCGCAGTGCACGACAGCGGCAAGGCGCACCGCTATCGGGTCGGTGCGACTGACCGGCCGGATGTCGCGTTCCCGCAGGCCGAGCATCCGATCGTGCGAACCCATCCGGTGACCGGCCGCCAGGCGCTGTACGTCAACCGCGGCTTCACCGTCCGCATCCCCCAGCTCCGCCCGCACGAGAGCGACGCCTTGCTGGAAATGCTCTACCGGCATATCGAGACGCCGGAGTTCCAGTGCCGCTACGCGTGGCAACCGGGGTCGGTGGCCTTCTGGGACAACCGCTCGGCCCAGCATCACGCGATGTTCGATTACTTCCCGCACCGTCGCTACGGCCATCGCGTCACCGTCTGCGGCGACAAGCCCTTCCATCGCGGCAGCTGAGCCATGCTGACGCGACGCCTGCTGCTGGGCACGCTCCCGGCTCTGTCTCTCTCCTCGGTCCTGGCCGGGCCTGCCGGCGCCCAAGCCTGGCCGAACAAGCCGGTCCGCGTGATCCTGCCGGGCACCGTCGGCGGCCTGGTCGATATCGGCGCGCGGTCGGTGAGCGACGCCCTGCACAAGGAACTCGGCCAGCCGGTGCTGATCGATCCGCGGCCCGGCGCCAACGGTCTCCTGGCCGCCCAGACGTTCCTCGCCGCACCGGCCGACGGCCACACGCTCTATCTCACCGTTTCGGCGCACGTGGCCCTGCCGTTCCTGATGAAGGTGCCGTTCGACGTCATGGCCGACTTCAAGCCGATTGCCATGATCGGCGTCAGCACGGCGCTGCTCTGCGTGCCGCCGAGTTCGCCGGCCAGCACCGTCGCGGAGTTCGTCGCCCATGCGAAAGCCCATCCGGGCAAGCTCAACTACCTCAACTCGGGCAACGGCACGGGCTCGCATCTCGTGCCCGAACTGCTGAAGATGAAGTACGGGCTCGATGTCACGTCGATCTACTACAAGGGACTGCCGCCCGGCGTGCAGGATCTGCTGGGCGACCGACTCGACGTCGCCGTGGTGAGTGCGCCCCTGGTGGTGCACCACGTCAAGGCCGGCCGCCTCAAGGCGCTCGCCGTCGTCGCCCCGCAGCGTCTGCCCGAGCTGCCGGACGTGGCGACCATGACCGAACAGGGCGCCGGCGACTGCGAAATCCGGACGTCGCTGCCGCTCTACGGACACAAGAGCTTGCCGGACGGGATCGTCGAGCGCGCCAACGCCGCCATGGTCGCCGCCCTCGCCGACCCGGAGGCGCTGCGCCGCCTCGAGGCGGCCTACATCCAGCCGCTGCCGATGCGGCCGTCCGAGCTGGCCGACCTGCTCGGACGCGAGCACCTGCGGCTGGGCCGGCTGATCGAGCAGCTCGGCCTCAAGCCCGACGGAAGCTAGCGCCAGCGAAGGCGCTACGGCGTCGGTGATGCCGGCGCCGACAGGTAGATGCCGGCGTCCGCCGATAGGCCTTTCTTGACCTGCCGGCTGATCTCGTCGGCGAGGATTTCCGCCTTGCCGGCTTCGAGAGCGACGAGAACCTGCCTCACGACGTCGTCAGGCTGCGACTTGGGCGCCGCCACGTGGCGAACCATGTCGGTGTCCATGAAGCCGACATGCAACGACAGCACCTGGGTGCCCTGGGCGCTCAGTTCGTTGCGCAGTCCGTTGCTGAGCGACCACGCCGCGGCCTTGGAGGCGGAATAGGTCGAGCTGGTGGGAAAGCTCACCCAGCTCAGCACCGACAGCACGTTGACGATTGCACCGCCGCCGTTGCGCGCCAGGACCGGGGCAAAGGCCCGGGCCAGGATCAGGGGGCCGAAGAAATTGGTTTCGAGTTCGGCCCTCACCGCGTCGACACCCTGCGGCCCCAGGAATCCGGAGCCGCGGATGATGCCGGCATTGTTGACCAGCAAATTGACGTCGCCCAATTCGCGTGCCGCGGCGTCGACTTCGCCCGGCTTGGTCACGTCGAGACGAATGGCCTGAGCGCCAGCCTGCTTCACCGACGCCGGATCGCGGGCCGCGGCGTAGACCTTGCGGGCCCCTCCGGCGAGCAGTGCCCGCGTGAACGCCAGTCCGAGGCCGCGATTGGCGCCGGTCACGAGAGCAACGGAATCCTGGATTTTCATGACGATCCTTTCAGGGTCTAAGATGACCGGTCGTCTTAAAATTGGGAGTGATGGCGCTGCGGTAAAGCGAGCTTTCCTTTCTCAGGTGAGAATTTTGTTGAAGGTGACCGACAGGAAGGCGTCGAGTGCCGCCGGCCCTTTCTCGACCTTGGAGCGCATTACCGCGCCCTCCCAGGCATTCAGCAGAAAGTTGGCGAGCGTTTCGGCGGGCATGTCCCTGGAAACGTCTCCCGCCTGCTGCGCCTCCTCGATCACCTGGGCGATCGCCTGGGCCCAGTCATCGAAAGCCGTCTTCAAGGCGGCTCGGATCGCCGGACTCTGGCTCGGAAGCTCGGTGCCGAAATTGCCCAGCAGGCAGCCCCGGCTGAAGCCGGTCGCCGGCCCGAGCTGGTTGAGCTGCCGGAAATAATCTCGCAGCCTGACGAGCGGCGGCTCCGTGCCCTCGAGCAGCGGCCGCCGACGCTCTACGGCCTTCGCGCCGTACTGGTTCACGACCTCGACGCCGAGCGCATCCTTGCTCTCGAAGTGATTGTAGAAGGAGCCCTTGGGCACCTTGGCGGCATCGGTGATGTCCTGCACCCCAGTCGCGTTGAAGCCCCGCTTGTGCAGCGTCTCCAACCCGGCGGTGAGCAGCCTGCCGCGAACATCGGCTCTTGCCATGGTTCTTCATATGACCGGTCGTCTTGGCTTTGCAAGGCACCGGGATGCCGGAAGGTCAGAGCTTGAACGTGTACATCACGACCGGCTCGGCCTCGCTGCCTCGCCGCGCGTAGAGCTCCCGGGCCGGCACGTTGTCCGGCTCCGTTCCGAGCCACGCCTCCTGGCATCCCAGCTCGCGGCCAAGCGCAATCATCCTGTCGAGCATGCGCCCGGCAATACCCTGACGCTGCAGCGCAGGCGTTACCGCGACCTCGTCGATGAAGATCTCCTGTCGCGATCCATCGGGGTGGCGGTGCACTACGGCGGCCACCTGTCCCACGACCTCGCCGCCGCTGATGGCCACGACTAGATGGTGTCCCGGCGTCGCGAGATACTCGAAGAGATTCTTCGGAACGACCCGATGGTCGAACACCTCCGCGGCGATGCGACGAAACAGCGGTTCGTCTCCGGGCCGGACATGGCGGATATCGATACTCACTTCAGGCTCTCCACGAGGGCCCGGCCGATTGCGGCCGGAGACTTGCGGCCGGGCCGATACCATGTCGGCGTCCAGTTGAGAGCCCCCAGGAGCTGCAGGCGCCACAGGGTGCGGTCCACGGCTGCCGGCAGCGGCAACGCCGCAACCAGCTCGACGAAGCGCCGTTCGTAGCCGTCGCGCAAGGTCACCAGGCGGCGCCGCAGCCGCGGGTCGAGGCGGCTGAGATCCGCCGTCATGACGACGGCATGGGCCGAGTCCGACAGCAGCGACTGGAGGTGGGCCACGCACGCCGCTTCCAGGCGCGCCCAAGAATCGGCCGCCGGCGCCGCCGCCACGGCGGCATCCACGGCCGCCGAGATCTCGGCCACACCCTCCTCGTAGACCGCTGCGATCAGGTCGTTCTTCGAAGGGAAATGATAGTACATCGAGCCCGCAAGCATGCCGGCGTCGCGGGCAATATCGCGCATCGACGTCGCATCGAAGCCGCCCTTGGCAAAAAGCCGCGCCGACACGGCCATCAGGGTCTCACGAGACATGACCTATCCTACCAAACAAACACTTGTTTGGTAAACCGCGTAGCGCTAGCCTTCCGGCCATGACCTACGTTTTCGACCTCGGCAATCCCGCCACCAACGCCAACCCCTTCCCCGAATTTGCGCGGCTGCGCGCCGAGGATCCGGTGCATTGGTCGCCGGTCATGAAAGCCTGGATCATCACCCGCTATGCCGACGTGAAGCAGGTCGCGCTGAACAACCGGCAGATCTCCGCCGACCGCCTGACGCCCTTCTTCAAGAGCAACCCCGAGTATCAGAGCGGCTCGATCCAGAGCCTGGTGCGCTACCTCAATCACTGGATGGTGTTTCGCGATCCGCCCGACCATACGCGGCTACGGCGCCTGTTCACCAAGGCCTTCACGCCGACGGCCGTTTCCAATCTGCGGCCCAATATCGAGGATATCGTCGGCCACCTGATCGACGGCATGCTGGCCAAGGCGGCGCGCGGCGAGACCGTCGACTACATTGCCGACTTCGCCTACCCGCTGCCGGCCTCGGTGATCATGGACCTGCTGGGCGTGCCGCGCGCCGACCTCGCGCGGGTCAAGATCTGGTCCGACGACATTGCCCTCTTCATCGGCACCGCCCAGGTGGCCGGCAACAAGTATCTGCGCGCCGAAGCCGGCGCCAAGGCGATGTCCGACTATTTCCGCGGGCTGGTGGAGGACCGCACCGCCCATCCCACCAGCGACATGATCAGCCAGCTCGTGCTGGCGCGCGACGATCGCGATGCGCTCTCGACCGACGAGATCATCGGCACCTGCATCCTGCTGTTGTTCGCCGGGCACGAAACCACGACGAACCTGATCGGCAACGGCTTCCTCTATTCGATGAAGCATCGCGAGCAGTGGCAACGGCTGGTCGACGCGCCCGGCCTCGCCGAGAGCGCGGTCGAGGAGTATCTGCGCTATGACGGGCCGTCGGGCGCCTTTGCCCGCGTCGCGGCCGCCGATATCGACATGGGCGGCAAGGTCATCCGCGAGGGCCAGCGTGTCTTCGCCTTCATGAACTCCGCCAACCGCGACCCCGAGGCCTTCGACGACCCCGAGCGCTTCGACATCGGCCGGGCGCAGAACCCGCACATGACCTTCGGTCACGGCATTCACTTCTGCCTGGGCGCGCCGCTTGCCCGCCTGGAAGCGCAGATTGCCGTCGTCCGCCTTGCGGAGCGGCTGCCGCATATCAGACTATGCGGCGGCGAGCCGGAATGGCACGATTCGCTGATCTTGCGTGGCGTGAAAGCGCTACCTGTTCAGCTCTCTTAAGGAGATTCATGCGGGCGATGATTTGCCGCCAATGGGGCGGCCCTGAAGATTTGCGTCTGGAAGAAGTCGAGTCGCAGCCTCTCAAGTCCGGCCAGGTCCGGATCAAGGTTCATGCGGCGGGCGTGAGCTTTGCGACCACGTTGGTCATCGCCGGTAAATATCAACGCCGACCGCCCTTCCCCTTCGCCCCGGGGACCGAGGTTGCCGGCACCGTCACCGAGGTCGATCCCGCCTGCCGGCGCCTCGAGGTCGGCGACGAGGTCGTGGCCGTACTGGACTGGGGCGGACTTGCCGAAGAAGCGGTCGCCCATGAGGTCAATGTCTTCCGGAAGCCGAAGAACCTGGGCTTCGTCGAGGCCATTCAGCTCGCCATCTCCTACCCGACATCGGCCGGTGCCCTGACCTGGCCCGAAACGCTCGACGTCCGCAGCGGACATACCCTGCTGGTCCATGCCGCCGCCGGCGGCGTCGGCATGGCGGCGGTCGAGATCGGCAAGATCCTCGGGGCCACGGTGATCGCGACGGCCGGTGGCGCGCGCAAGACCGAGTTCGCCAAGGCGCACGGCGCCGATCACGTGATCGACTATCGCGCCGCTGATTTTCGCGACGAGGTCCTGAAGCTCACGGGCGGTCGCGGCGTCGATCGCGTCTACGATCCGGTGGGCGGCGAGATCTTCGACCAGTCGCTGCGCTGCATGGCGGTCGGCGGCCGCATCTGCCCCATCGGCTTTGCCAGCGGCACCATCCCGCAGGTCCCCGCCAACATCCTGCTGGTAAAGACCATCGCCGTGATGGGCTTCAACTACGGCTACTATGTCGGCTGGAGTCCGCACGACGCCCGCTTCGAGGAGGCGGACCGCACCTTCGCCCTGATGGAGCGCATCCGCGACTGGTGCGAGCAGGGCCTTTGCCGGCCCCATGTCGACCGCACCTACCGGCTCGTCGAAGCTCCTCAGGCGATGCGCGCGTTGCTGGAGCGCTCCGTCACCGGCCGCGTCGCGGTCGTCATGGAGACCTGACCGGAGCCGAAAACCGCGAGCGTATCGCGCCCAGGCATGGGAGGGTGCGCGGCTTGGAACCGGTGGATCGCTAACGCGATCCACCCCGACCCGCGAGGCCCGCGATGACCTTCCTGCTCAATATCGACGTCCCGGATGTCGAGGCCGCCACCCGCTTCTATACAGAAGCCTTCGACCTGAAGGTCGGTCGCCGGTTCGGCAGCGACTTCGTGGAGCTGCTGGGCTGGCCGGCGAACGTTTACCTCCTGACGAAGAAGGCCGGCACGATCGGTGCCGGAGGCGACAAGCGACGCTACGAAAGGCACTGGTCGCCGATCCATATCGACGTCGTCGTGGATGACGTCGACCTTGCCGTCGCGCGCGCCGTCGGCGCCGGCGCCAAGCTGGAGGCCGCCGCGGCAGATGCCCCCTATGGACGGATCGCCATGCTCGCCGACCCGTTCGGCCACGGCTTCTGCCTGCTCCAGTTCAGCCCGCGCGGCTACGACGCGCTGCTCGATACCTAGAGCTTCAGCAGGCTTCCATAACCGTCGACGGCACCGCCCATGCCGACCGATCGCAGGCAATGCCACAGGCTCGCCTGATTGGCCGAGAGGACGGGCCGCTTGAGGTCCTGTTCCAGGGCCTCGAGGATCGCCACGCAGCGAAAGCCCGTCCCGGCGATCAGCACGCCATCTGCCGAGGCAGGACAGGCCGCCCGAATCTGGGAATAGAGCGGCTCGACTTCCTGCTCGAAGCCCATGCCGTGGCCGTAGAGATCGCCCGGCGGCAGGTCGCGCCATTTGCGCCCGGGATCGTAACGGAGGTGACCGGCGGGATCGAAGCCGCGCTCTCTGTAGTAGTCGAGGCCCGACGCCACCAGCTTGTCGTTGAACCAGGCCGGCATCACCAGGAACGGCCGCCGGATATTCGACGCCCTGAGCGCCGCCTGGGTGTCGAGACCATTGGTCGTGACGAACAGACCCGGGCCCAGCATGCCGGAAAGACCCGCGACGACGGCTTCGTCCCAGCCCTTGCCGCCCACGAAGCTGCTCGAGCTGTGGCCCACCGTGACAGCGGCTAGCCGCATCGCGGCGAATTGCCGGGCACCGCGCGCCAGGTCCTCTGCGAGCTCGACGCTCTCCTCTTTCTCGTGCCAGCGCGCCCAGGGCGCCGAGGCCGTCACGCGCGCGGCATGGACGGAGACGCCGGCCGGCGCCATCGCCCACCATTCCGCTTCCGGAACGGCTTCGTTGCCGACGATGAAAACACCGACACGGGCTCGCCAGCCCCAATTGTCCCTGGTCGTCACGACGGGATCGATCGAACTCCGGCTGCGCTACTTCTTCGTCAGCGGCCCTTCGAAGCGGCAATAGCCGTCGAGCTTGATCTTGGACTCGCCGTCCTTGATCTGGCCGATGACGTCCATCATGCCGCCGCCGCCCACCATGGCGGCCGTCTTGATGGCACCGTTCTTGCCCAGCGTCGTCTCGAAGGAGCGTTCCGGCCGCCCCTCCTGCTGGAACTTGCCCTTCACACTGTCACCGTCGACGGTGACGTTGATCGTCATCTTATAGGTCGCGCACTTCGAGCTGCCCGGCACGTTCTCGCCGAAGCCGGTCCAGGAATAGACGACCGGTTCGGCCTGGGCGGCGCCGGCAACGAGAAGAAACGCAACAGCACCCGCAATGACCCTGAGCATCGTCGACTCCGGCTAGAAGAAATCCTTGATCGCCTTGAGCACCGCCGCCGGCTTTTCCTGCCCGACGGCGTGGCCCGCCTTGGCAATCCTAACCAATTTCGATTTGGAAATCGCCCTTTTGAAGGCATCGCCATACACAGGGGGGATCAGGACATCCTCCCGTCCCCAGACGACCAGGGTCTTCGCGCTGACCCGGTGCAGACGTTGCGCAAGGCCACGATCGGGGATCGGGAACAGCAGCTTGCCCGCCATGCCGAGACGCCGCGCGTTCATGACCAGGAATTCCTTGAGGAATTCCGGGTCGTCCATGTTGCCACCTGGCGTCAGCAGCTTCCCGCCGGCCTCGCCGTCATGAAAAAGCAATCCCGGCAGCTCGTAGGGAAGCTTGGAGAAGATGTCGGCGACCGGATGGTCGTCCAGCCACAGCCCCGCCGGCGCCAGCAGGCAGAGCTTCGTCACCTCGGTTCGCGCGATGGCGGCCATCTCCGCCGCGATCATGCCGCCCATCGAATGGCCGACCACGATCGGCTTCTTGAGGTCGAGCGCCTCCAGGACGTCCAGCGCATGCAAGGTCACGTCGAGCATGTCGCGCAACCCATCCTCGCCGGTCGACTGGCCGTACCCCGGCAGCAGCGGTGCCACTACCCGGTACCTGGTCGCCAGCGCGGCGATCAGCGGATCGTTCGGCATGTGGCCGCCCGCCCCGTGAAGATAGAGGAGATCGCGACCCTTGCCGGCTTCGACGACCTGGACACGCGTACCCGAAGGCTTGAACGCCAGAAAACGCGACTTCATTCCGCAGCCACCTTCAGGGAAACGCGCTCATTCATGGGATGGATCCAGAAACGGTCGTCGTGGTTGTTCCAATCCGGCCACAGGTTGCGCAGATGCGGCATCACCTTCTCGGCAAACAGCCGCGTCGAATGCCGGACCTTGTCGTCGGGCATGTCGCCGATATGCAGCAGGCAGAACACGTTGCCGACACGCAGGCTCTTGATCAGCTCTTCCATCTGCTGGCGCACGGTTTCAGGGGAACCTGCGATGATGTATCGGCCATCGACCAGGTCCTTCCAGGTCATGTTGGGATAGTCGCGCGCCGCGGCCTGCGTGAACTGCGACAGGGCGCCGGTCTGGATGGTCTTGATGGTCCGGTAGCCCGGCGCATCGGCGAAACCCGGATAGACATGCAGGCAGCGATTGTAGAAATAGTTCACGTGCGGCCCGTATAGCCGCTCGGCTTCGGCGTCGGTGTCGGCGACGCAGATCACCTGGGCGAAGCCTGCCCGATAAGGTGATTCGTCGGCCTTCCGTTCGGCCACCCGCTTCCAGTAGCCCTCCATCAGCAGCTTGGCGCGCAGATAGCCCGAGTAGCTGAGGTAGGAATAGGAGTAGGTGTTGTCGAGGCAGAAATCGTAGGTCTCGACCGATCCGCCGCCGGGAATGAAGATCGGCGGCGCCGGCCGCTGGATGGGCTTGGGCCAGCAGTTCACGTAGCGCAGCTTGGTGTAACGGCCGTTGAAGGCGAACGGCTCGTCCGCCGCCCAGGCCTTGCGGATGAGATCGTGCGCCTCGGCATACTTCTCGCGGGTCAGCGCCGGCACGGTGCCGTAGGCGTAATTGGTGTCCATCGATGTGCCGACCGGAAAGCCGGCCACCAGCCGGCCGCCCGACAGCACGTCGAGCATGGCGAATTCCTCCGCCACCCGCAGCGGCGGATTGTAGAGCGCGATCGAATTGCCCAGCACGACCAGCGCCGCCTTCGAGGTGCGGCGTGTCAAGGTCGCGGCCATGATGTTGGGTGACGGCATCAGCCCGTAGGCATTGGCATGGTGCTCGTTCACGCCGATGCCGTCGAAGCCCACGCTTTCGGCGAATTCGAGCTGATCGAGATACTGATGGTAGATGCCGTGCCCGCGTTCGGGCTCGTACATCTTGCTCGGCAAATCCACCCAGACTGACCGGTGCTTCTGCCGGAAATCGTCCGGCATGTGCGGCCAAGGCATCAGATGGAACCAGGTGAACTTCATCGGCTTCTCCTGTCCGGTCGTGCTCCGGAGGGTGAGGGATCAGCGTCCCCGATCAATGTCCCCAATCAACGTCCAGTGAATTGCGGTTCGCGCTTCTCCAGGAAGGCCTTGATGCCTTCCTTCATGTCCTCGGTCTGCATCAGCGGCAGCAGTTGCAGGAAGACGTGGTGGACGTGCTCGTTGAAGGGCTCGTTCCAGGCCATGCGCATCATGCGCTTGGCCGCCTGGATGGCGAGCGGTGCATTGGCCGCGATCTCGAGCGCAAGCTCGCGCGCGACGCCCAGCACGTCGGCATCGGGCACGACCCGGTTCACCAAGCCGATCTCCAGCGACTGTGCCGCGTTCAGGGTGCGCCCGGTGAAGATCAGCTCCGCTGCCTTCGCCCAGCCCAGCATGCGCGGCAGGTACCAGGTGCCCCCCGATTCCGGCAGCACGCCGCGCTTGGCATAGGAGGCGGCGAGTTTGGCCGACTGCGCCATCACGCGGATATCCGCGCCCAGCGCCAGGTCGAGGCCGTAGCCGGCGGCCGACCCGTTCAGGGCGGCGATCACCGGCTTGTCCATGGCGTGCAGGACCGGCGGCGGCGTGTTGCGCAGATCGATGTTGGTCGGCGTTGCGCCCGAACCGACGCTGAGATTGTCCGTCCCCTTGTTCTGGGCTTCCAGATTGAGGCCGGCGCAGAAGGCGCGTCCCGTCCCTGTCAGGATCACGACCCGGACGGCGCGGTCCTCGTTGGCCTTCACCAGCGCGTCGGTGAGCTGCTTCAGCATCGGGCCGGAGATCGTGTTCATGCGCTGCGGCGCATTGAGGGTGATCGTCGCGACGGCGCCGTCGACGGCATAGAGCAGCTCCTCAGGCATTACCGAAGCTGTGGGCTGGGCCGCAAACTGGCTCATGTTTCCTCCCTCCGTCGAATGCCGCTATGGTGGCGCAGGAGATCCGAACGCGCCATGCAAAACCGTTTCATCGACCTTTTCAGCGATACCAAAACCAAGCCGTCGGCCGGCATGCGAAAGGCAATGGCCGAAGCCGAGGTGGGCGACGAACAGAAGATGGAAGATCCCACCGTCAACCGGCTTCGCGAACGCATCTGCGAGCTGCTGGGCACGGAGGATGCGCTCTTCCTGCCGAGCGGCACGATGGCCAACCAGATCGCGATCCGCGTCCATTGCCGGCCCGGTGAAGAAGTGATTGCCGACAAGACGGCGCACATCATCAATTCCGAAGGCGGCGGCCCGGGCGCCAATGCCGGCGTGATGATCCGCTCGCTCGATGGTCCCAACGGTGTCTTCACCGGCGAGCAGCTGCAGGCGGTCCTGCGCGACCAGAACTACCGCTACGCCGCCCGCCAGCGTCTGGTCTCGCTCGAGAATACGTCCAACAGCGGCTTCGGGACGGTCTGGCCGCTCGCGACCATGCAGGGCGTGGCCAAGACGGCGCGCGGTGCCGGCCTCAGCCTGCATATGGACGGCGCCCGCCTGGCCAATGCCTGCGTGAAGTCCGGCACCAAGGCCCGCGACTATGCCGCCTGCGTGGATTCGCTCTGGCTCGACTACACCAAGGGTCTGGGCGCCCCGGTCGGCGCGAGCCTCGCGGGCTCCAAGGAGTTCATCAAGGAAGCCTGGCGCCACAAGCAGATGATGGGCGGCTCGATGCGCCAGTCGGGCGTGATCGCCGCCGCCGCACTTTATGCGCTGGAGCACAACTGGGATCGCCTCGCCGAGGATCACGACAATGCCCGGTACCTCTCCGAAGGTATCGCCAATATCAAGGGGCTGGAGATCGACGTGCCGCGCATGGAGACCAACCTGGTCTTCTTCGAGGTGACGAAGCCCGGCTGGACGCCTGCCCGGCTGGTCGAAGCCTGCAAGGAGCGTGGCGTGGGGCTGGGCGCCAACACCGCGACGCGCATTCGCGCCGTCACCCATCTCGACGTCAATCGCGCCGACATCGATACCGCACTCAAGGCCATCAGCGACGCGCTGGCGGCCTGACGCGGGCATTCCATTGCGGGCATTCCTTCTCGGCGCAACGGGAACGATCGGCCAGGCGGTGCACCGCGCGCTTCAGGCGCGCGGCTACGAGATCGTCGCGCTTGCGCGGTCGCAGGCTTCGGCCGAGCGGCTGGCGCGAGCCGGCGCCACCGTCCTGCGCGGTGACATGGGCCTGCCGGCCGAATGGTTGGCCGACCTGCCGCAGGTCGATGCCGTGATCCAGATGGCCTGCGACTTCAACGAGGCGATGGCACCGGTCGAGCGACGCCTGCTCGACGGGCTGCTGCCCCAACTCGTAGCGTTGCCGCGACCGATCCGATTCATCTACACGGGCGGCTGCTGGCTGTTCGGCCCGACGGGCGACACCGCGGCCGATGAGAGCAGTCCCTTTGCCCCCCTTCCCGCCTTCGCCTGGATGGTCCCTCACCTTCAGGACGTTCTGGGCAACAACGACATCGACGGCATCGTGATCCACCCCGGCATGGTGTACGGCGGCAATTTGAAGGACGGCGGCGGCGGCGTGCTGCGCCGCTTCGCCCAGGAAGCCCGCGACCGCCGGACCATGCGCGTGGTCGGCAGCGAGGCCGTGCGCTGGCCTCTGGTCCATTGCGACGACCTTGCCGAGCTCTACGGGCTTGCCCTCGAACGCGCCCTTCCAGGAACGAGCTATCTCGGCGTCGCCATCGAGGGTATGCCGGTCGGCGAGATCGCCCGGACGGTGGCCCGTCACCAGGGCGTTGCCACGCCCACTATCGAAACCATTTCCGAAGACGCCGCCGCCCGGGAGTTCGGCGACTGGGCCCGCGGCTACGCCTGCAACCAACGCCTGAGCGGTGCCAGGGCCTGCCGCGAACTCGGCTGGATGCCCAAGCACCGCGACCTGACACACGATATGGAGCCCGCGACATGAATGCCCCGGCCCAGCTCGGCCAGCCGATCACGCGACGCGAGGACCAGCGGTTCCTGACAGGCCGCGGGCGCTATGCCGACAACACCGCGCCCGCCGACGCGCTCGCCGTGCTGTTCGTGCGCTCGCCGCACGCGCATGCGCGCCTCGCCGGGATCGATCGCAAAGCGGCCCTCGCCGTGCCGGGCGTCGTGGCGATCTATACGGCCGACGATCTGGTCGCCGACGGCGTCGGCCATCTGCCGGCGATCAGCGAGATCAAAGACGAGGCGGGCAACCGCCATCGCGAGCCGTCGCATCTGCCGATGCCGGCCGGCAAGGTCCGCCATGTCGGGGACATCGTGGCCATGATCGCCGCTGCGACGATCGACCAGGCGCGCGATGCCGCCGAAACCCTCGTCGTCGACTACGAAGAACTGCCGGCGGTAGTAACGGCCGCACAGGCCCTGGCCGCCGGTGCGCCTTTGGTGCATGACGACGTGCCGGGAAACCTGATGTGCCGCTGGGGCAAGGGCGATCGCGCCGCGACCGAGGCCGCCTTTGCGCGCGCCGCTCACGTCTCGACCCTGTCCATCCGCTCGCCGCGCCAGATCGTCCACTATCTGGAAACGCGTGCTGCCTGGTCGGCCTACGATCCGGCGGACGACCTCGTCACCGTCACCTTCTCCTCGCAGGGTGTCCAGATCCCGCACCGGCTGATGTGCGAGCGTGTGCTCAACGTCGCCAAGGACAAGCTCCGCCTGGTCACCGAGGATGTCGGCGGCGGCTTCGGACCGAAATATCCGATCTATGCCGAATCGACCCTGATCGCCTGGGCGACGCGCAAGCTCCGCCGCGGCTTGCGCTGGACCTGCGAGCGCTCGGAACTGTCCCTGGCCGACAGCCATGCCCGCGACCTGGTGGCAACAGCCGACCTCGCGCTCGATCGCGACGGACGGTTCCTTGCCGTGCGTGTCAAAGCCGAGGCCAACTACGGCGCCTATGTCTCGATGTTCGCCCCGAGCATTCCGACCACGGGCCTCGCCAAGGTCATTTCCGGCCTCTATCGCATTCCGGCGATCCGCGTCGATTTCGACTGCGCCTTCAGCAACACCGTGCCGGTCGACGCCATCCGCGGCGCCGGCAAGCCCGAAGCCCTGTTCCTGCTGGAACGCCTGGTCGACCTGGCCGCCCACGAAACCGGGCGCACGCCGGCCGAGTTGCGCCGGCTCAACCTGCTGCGCGCCGACGAGATGCCCTATGCCGCCGCCAGCGGCTACACCTACGATGCCGCCGACTGTCTGCGCCTGTTCGACACGGCCCTGCAGGCGGCCGACGAGGCCGGATTTGCGGCACGACAGGCTGCCAGCGAAGCCCAGGGCAAGCGGCGCGGCCTCGGCCTCTCCTGTCACCTCCACGGCACCGGCGGCATCGCCGACGAGCATGCCGTGGTGCAGGTCCAGCCCGATCGGCTGATCGCCAAGGTCGGCACCCAGAGCCAGGGCCAGGGCCATCAGACGGTCTTCGCGCAGATCCTCTCGGCGGCACTCGGCGTGCCGATGGAGCGCATCGAAGTGCAGCAGGGCGACACGCGCGCCATCCCGCATGGCGGCGGAACGGGCGGCTCCTCCTCGACCATCATCAGCGGCACGACCCTGCAGCGCGCCGCCGACGTCGTGATCCAGCGCGGCCGCGATCTCGCCGCCGAGCGGCTGGAGACGTCTGCCGCCGATATCGCTTACCGCGACGGCGCCTTCGAGATCGTGGGCACCGACCGGCGGATCGGCCTGTTCGAGCTGGCGGCCTGGAAGCCGTTCGACGGCGACGCGCTGTTCGCCGACAAGATCGAGTCCTTTCCCACCGGCGTCATGGTCTGCGAGGTCGAGGTCGATCCCGAGACTGGCGCCACGCGCATCGACCGGCTGCTGGCTGTCGCGGATTGCGGCACCGTGGTGAATCCGCGCCTGCTCGCCGGCCAGATTCACGGCGGCATCGTGCATGGCCTCGGCAATGCACTGATGGAAGAGGCGATCTACGACGAGGAAACCGGGCAGCTGCTGACCGGCACGTTGATGGACTATGCCCTGCCCCGCGCCGAGGACGTGCCGTCGCTCGGCGTCGAAACCATCGCCACCGCGTCGCCCAACAACTTCATGGGGCTCAAAGGCGTCGGCGAACTGCCGACCAACGGCGCACCGGCTGCTCTGGCCAATGCCGTGCTCGACGCGCTGCGTCCGCTGGGCATTCGTCATCTCGACATGCCGTTGACGCCGCACAAGATCTGGCAGGCCCTGCAGCGCTGAGTCGAAGCAGCATCGCCTGGCAAAAGTTGGCAAGCCTGTGTCGTCGGGCCACAGCATCATGCCTTCGACTGGAATCAGTCGAAGGCATGATGCCGAAGGCGGAGATACCCGCGACAACGCGTTTCCGTTCAATTGGAACCGCTGCGCGGTTCCAATTGAACGAAAGCCGCTGTAGCTTTCTCTCGGGAGGAAACCAATGATCAAGAAAACCGCCGCCGCACTTGCCGGCGCGCTGCTGTTGCTCGCCACCACTGCCGTTGCCCCAGATGCCTTCGCCCAGGCCTGGCCCAACAAGCCGATCAGGCTCGTGGCGCCCTATCCTCCCGGCGGCCAGACCGACGTCGTTTCGCGCTATTTCGCCGAGAAGCTCACGGCGGCGCTCGGCCAGCAGGTCATCGTCGACAACAAGGCCGGTGCCCAAGGCATGGTCGGTGCCGAGATCGTCAAGAACGCCCCGCCCGACGGTTACACGTTCGTGTACGTGAACTCGTCGATGATGTGCATCAATCCCTACGTCTACAAGAAGCTGCCCTATGACGGCCTGAAGGATTTCGCGCCGGTCACCCAGCACGGTCTCGCCCCGCTCGCCATGGTGACGCCGCCGTCGCTCGGCCTGAAGTCGGTGAAGGAGTTCATCGCCTGGGCCAACCAGAACAGGGGCAAGGTCAACTACGCCTCGTTCGGCACCGGCTCCTCGTCGCACATCTGGGGCGAGATGCTGAACCAGGCCGAAAAGCTCGACATGACGCACGTGCCCTACAAGGGCGCGGGCCCGGCGATCCAGGATACGGTGGCGGGCCACATTCCAGTGACCATCCAGGATCTCGCTGCCAGCGGTCCGGCAATCTCGGGCGGCAAGCTCACGCCGCTTGCCGTCACGTCGACCGTGCGCTGGCCGCGCCTGCCGGATGTGCCCACCTTCGAGGAGCTCGGCTACAAGATGAACCTGGTCGGCTGGAACGGCATCATGGCGCCGGCCGGCACGCCCAAGGAGATCGTCGAGCGGGTCAGCGCCGAGCTGCGCAAGGTCGTGCAGACGCCCGAGGGCAAGGAGAAGCTCCTCGACATGGGCCTGTTCGCCACCGGCACGACGCCGGCCGAGATGACCGAGATCATGAAGACGGGCTGCCCCGCCTGGGGCGAGGCCGTGAAGCGCGCCGGCGTCGAGCCCGAGTGAGCCGCTGCCGAGTTGACGTGCAGCGACGTGAACGCCCCACGCCCGCTGCGCGTCAATCCTCGGGACGCGGACGATCGGCAGGGAGCGCCCGATCGCCGCTACCGGAAGATCGGTAGGCCCAACGGCAGCTCGAACGCTCGCGCTCCAATCGACCGTTACTGCGGCTTGATGTTCGCTGCAGCGATCACCTGCTTCCATTTCTTGTTCTCGGCCGCGATGTGCCTTGCGAGATCTTCGGCACTACCTGGTAGTTCCAGGGCGCCGGCATCGCGAATCTTCTTGATGGTCGATTCGCATTTGATGCCCTTTACGATCTCGTCGGACAGCTTGGTCACGACGTCGGGCCGCGTGCCCGCAGGTGCCGCGACGTACCACCAGTACGCGGCTTCGAAGTTCGGGTAGCCCTGCTCCGCTATGGTCGGCAAATCGGGAGCGGCGAACCAGCGCTTCGATGAGCTCACACCCAGCGCGCTGAGCGCACCGGACTGGACGTCCTGCAGATAGGGCGGCAGGTTGTCCATGGCGATCGGGACGTGACCCGCGAGCAGAGCCTTGGTCATCGCGGCTCTGCTGCGATAGACGACATGCGCAAGCTTGATGCCGGCCCGGATCTGCAGGTACTCCATCGACAGGTGCCCCGCGCTGCCGACCCCGGGCGAGCTGTAAGTCACGTTGTTGGGGCCCTGCCACTTGCAGTAATCGATGAACTCCTTGAACGTCTTGGCGGCAAAGCTCGGATGCACGACCAGGACATTCGTCACTTCACCGACCAGCGCCACGGGCGCGAAGCTCCCTTCGATATCGTAGGGCAGGTATTTGTAGAGATACTGGTTGGTGACCGCCGTACCGAGCGTGCCGAGCAATAGCGTCAAGCCGTCGGGCGGTGCCCTGGCCACGATCTCCGCACTGACATTGCCGCCGTCGCCCGGCCGGTTGTCGACCACACAGGTCGAGGTCGTCGAGTCCGCGAGAATTTGCCCGACGATGCGAGCCAGCAGGTCACTCGTGCCGCCGGCGGCGAACGGCACGACCATGCGCATCGTCTTGCCGGCACGATTGACGCTTTGCGCCTCGCTGTGGCGAGTGAACATCGGCGCCGCGAAGGCGCCCGCTGCAAGTCCGAGAGCAAGCGCGGTACGACGGCGAATAATCCTGGTCATGGGTACCTCCATCATGGGTGGAGACCGCGCAGACGCTCCAACCGCGACCGGACCGTCGCGCAGGCTGATTCACCTTGTTTGGTTCGCCGATTGTCACTTCCCGCAAAGCGACGCGACCACGCCGAGTAACACTTCCCTACTGCTATTCAGCCGTGTTCGTCGGTAACGTTGCGCACACTTAGTGGCGTTATGATGACGGCCGTCGACAAAGAAGGGTCAGTAGACACGAACCATTTGCCGACCCGCGAGGGTTTCTTCATCTTCCCCATGTCTTGCAATTTTTGCGCAAAATGGCGAGCGGCCGGCCATCCGGCGCGTGTACCGGAGCGGCATCGAGGAGAGTTTGGGGGCGGTATGGTCAAGCGTCGTGATTTGCTGGCTGCGGGAGCCGTTTCCGCACTGGCTGGTCTGCCCTCTGTCAGCCTGGCACAGGCGCCGGCGCCCGCCGGTGCGCCGGCGCAGAACGATTGGAACGATGGCCTGGCCCATCCGATTCCCTACGAGCCGCCTCAGGGCGCCGGCAAGGAGCGCGGCTTGGTGCTCGGCGGCGGCGGCGCCTACCTTGCCTCCTGGATGGTCGGGTACTTCACGGCGCTGAAATCCAAGGGAGTGGATGTCGCGCAAGCCGACATCGCGGTCGGCACCTCGGCGGGTTCCGTGGTCGGCGCCGCGCTGATGGGCGGTCGTCTGTGGCGCTTGCGGAGCGAGTTGGACATTCTGGGCGAGTTTCCGAAGCTCTTCGCCCTGCTCATCCCCACCATGGCGCCCAATCCCAGCCAGGTGCGCGCGCGGCACATCGCAAATACGGCAAGCCAGGCGAGCCCCGAGGTGATCCAATCCATCGGACGCGCGGCCATGGCGGCGCGCAACCCGGCAGGGCCATCCGACTATTTCACCACGGTCAGGCGACTGATCGGCGAGGAGAAATGGCCGTCTCCCAAGCTCCACACCACCGCGATCGATTGCTACACGGGCCAGCGGGTGATCGTCTCCCAGGCGGCGAATATCCCGATCAACGAAGCCTGCGCGGCAAGCTCATCGCTGCCGGGCTCGATGGGGCCGACATGGCTCAAGGAGCGGCTGTGCATGGATGGCGGCATCTGCCAGACCAGCACCCACAGCGACGTGGTCGCCGGTGTCAAGAAGGCGCTCATCGTCTCGCTGACAGACGGGAGTTCCGACGCGGTGAAGATCGGGCTCCGCACCTCCGGCCTGCCGAACACTCTGCAGGACGAAGTGAAGGCCCTGCAAGCCGGCGGCAGCAAGGTCATGCTGAAGGTGGTGGGCCTGCTGCCCGGCATCACCCATGTGGACAGCCTCATGGATCCCAAGTGGATCGAACCCTGTCTGAAGAACGGCCATGAGCGC
>MKRV01000166.1 GCA_001897995.1 Alphaproteobacteria bacterium 65-37
CCCATCGCCAGCAGCAGATAGCCGACCTCGTAGGAATGGGTGATTGCCAGCACGGCGCGGAACAGCAGCGGCGAGATCAGCGCACCCGAGAAGACGAAAAGCTGCGTGGCGCCGGTGAATTCGGCGGCGCGTCCCGGCGGCGCCCGGTAGGCGCTCTCGGCGATGAAGACGCCGTTCCAGCCCACCGCCGTGCCGCCCAGCACGATGCAGATGGCGTAGACCGCCGTGGTCGGCCAGCTCGGGGTCGTGAAGGACATGGTTGCGGCGGCGATCGCCACGATGCCGCCGATGCCCGCCAGCACGGCTGTCGGCTTGCGCAGCAGGTCGGCCAGCGCCCCCCAGAAGACGCGGCCGAACGCGCCGGCCACCGTCGCGGCCGAGAGCAGCGTGCCGGCCAGAATGTAGGACATCTTGAGGCCGTCGACGGCGTAGACGACGGTGAAGTTCACCACGATTGCCTGGGTGGCGGAGAACAGCATGCCGATGAAGCACATCGGCCGCAGGATCGGATCGCGCCAGGCGAGCCACAGCGGCTCGAAGATCTCGGCGGCGGTCGGCAGCAGCCGTCGCGGCGCTGCGCCCGGGGTGGTCTGTTCCTCGTCGTAGAGGCGGCGTAGCGGCTGGACGGCGATCACGGTCACGATCGAGAGGAAGCCGATGCTGGCGGCTGCCCAGCGCCAGCCGAAATCGAGCGCCAGGGTCGGCAGCACGGCGCCGCAGATCGCAAAGCCTATCGGCACGCCGCTTTGCTTCAGCGAGAAGGTCACGTTGGCCAGCCGCGGCGGCGAGACGCGTGCCAGGATGTGCGAGCTGGCGATGGTCAGCGGCCCCGAGCCGAGACCCACGATCAGGGCCGAGACGGCCGCCATGGCCACGCCCCCGACGGCAAAGACGAAGGAGCCGATCGCCGCCACCGTGAGGCCGGTCTGGATGAACCGGATCGGCCCCAGCCGGCGATTGACCGCGCCGCCGCCCAGGGTCGAGATCATCGCCGCGAGATAGACCAGCGACACGTAGTAGGCGACGTCGGCGGCGGCGACCCCCAGCGCCGGCGCGGCGGCCGGTGCCAGTACGGACGCCTGGTTGAAGCCCATGGTCGAAACGACCTGGACCAGGGCGAGGGAGACGAGAGCGATCAGGTAACGGCGGAAGTCGGTCGGCGGCGCTGAAGACATTGCGCCGCGACTATAGCGTGCGGGCCGCGTTCTACCTCAAGCCGATGAGAAAAGTTCCGACCAGCGGTGACCAGACCCGCTTGTTGTGGCGGAACTCCGCTTCTTTTCTCCGCCGGCCTCGCCGATGGTCTGCCTTGATTTGCCCGCATTGCTTCGCCCGTAATCTTCACTTGGTCACGGTCACAGGAGAGTGTGCCGAAAGGAGACGCCGTCATGAGCGAGAAAACGAAGCCGGCTGGACCCGATCTGACACAAGGCGTGTCGCTCGCCGATTTCTCCGAAGGCAAGCTGCTGGGGCATGTCGCCGACGACGAAGTGCTGCTGGTGCAGGTCGGTGCGGAGGTGCTCGCGATCGACCCTCACTGCAGTCACTATCACGGTCCGCTCGCGGACGGGTTGGTGGTCGACGACACCATCCGTTGTCCTTGGCATCATGCCTGCTTCTCGTTGCGGACAGGGGAAGCGATACGATCGCCCGCGTTCGGCCGGCTTGCGGTTTGGCGAACGGAGCGGGATGGCGACAAGATCGTCGTGCAGCACAGATCGGAAGCGCCGCACACCGCGGCGCCGCGCGTGGCGGCTGCGGCGGGAGACGTGGCCCCCGGCAGGATCGTGATCGTGGGCGGCGGCGCGGCGGGCTTTGCCGCCGCCGAGATGCTGCGGCGCGAAGGATATGCCGGCGCCGTGACCATGCTCAGCGACGACGCCGCCGCGCCTGTCGATCGCCCCAACCTGTCCAAGGATTATCTCGCGGGGCAAGCGCCCGAGGATTGGATGCCGTTGCGGCCGGATGATTTCTACCGCGAAGCCGGCATCGACCTCCGTCTCGGCACGCCGGTCGTGTCCGTCGATCCGAAAGGGCGCAGCGTGCAACTCGCCGATGGCACCGCGCTGCCGTTCGATCGCTTGCTGCTCGCGACAGGCGCGGAGCCCGTTCGGCTGCAAATCCCCGGGGCGGCCCCGCAGCGTCTCCATACGCTGCGGACGCTGGCCGACAGTCGCGCGATCATTGAAGCGGCGACCAGCGCCAAAAGGGTGTTGATCATCGGGGCAAGCTTCATTGGTCTCGAGGTGGCGGGTGCGTTGCGCGCTCGGAAGCTCGAGGTCCATGTCGTGGCGCCGGAGTCGCGGCCGATGGAGCGCACCCTGGGAGCCCGCATGGGGGACTTCGTGCGTGCGCTGCATGAAGAACATGGTGTCGTCTTCCACCTTCAGGACACGGTGACGGCGATGGCGGACAAGCGGGCCGCTCTCAAGAGCGGCGGGACGATCGAAACCGATATGGTCGTTCTTGGGGTCGGCGTGCGGCCGCGTCTGTCGCTGGCCGAACAAGCAGGGCTTGCCATCGACCGTGGCGTCGCAGTCGATGCGTTCCTCCAGACCTCAGCGCCGGACATCTTCGCTGCTGGTGACATCGCGCGCTGGCCCGACGGTCGTAGCGGCTCGAATATCAGGGTCGAGCACTGGGTCGTCGCCCAACGTCAGGGCCAAACGGCGGCACGCAACATGCTCGGCCGCCACGAGCGCTTCGATGCGGTGCCGTTTTTCTGGAGCCAGCACTACGATGTGCCGATCAACTACGTCGGCCATGCCGAGAAATGGGATGAGATCAGGGTCGACGGCAGCATCGAAAATCGGGACTGTCTCGTCGAATACCGTCAAAACGGCCGCATCTTGGCCCTTGCTTCGATCTATCGCGACCTCGCAAGTCTCCAGGGAGAGCTCGCGATGGAGCGAGGTGGCTGATCGACGCGCTCGCGGCGGCGGCAGAGGAGGATGAAGCGTCGTCCTTCGTTCTAGTTGAGCCTGCCGAGAAAACCTTCGATCAGCGGTGACCAGGTCGCGGCGCCGTTGGCGGCACCGGCCAGGCCGTGGCCGTCGCGGCCGAAAGCACCGAGCGGCTTGAAGGTCGCCTGGCCGCCGGCGCGGTCATAGGCCTCGACCATGCGCTTGGCGAGGGCGGGCTCGAAGAAGGAATCGTTCTCGGCGTAGATCCACAGCATGGGCACGCGCGCCGTTGCGCCGTACCTCGCGGCAGCGTCGACCAGGGCGGTCGGCGTGCAGTTGCCGATCTCGCCGCCGGGAAGCTTCTGATGCCCGCCGCGGCCGCCGGCGAAATTCACCAGGCCCGATACGCCAGGGGGATTGCGGCTCGACAGGGCGATGGTTGCCCAGCCGCCGGCCGACTGGCCGACCACGATCGTGCGATCGGCCGCGACATAGGGCTGGCCGCGCATATAGTCGATCGTCGCCTGGATGTCGTCGGCGCTTTGCAGGCCGGCCCTGAAATAGTCCGGCGCATTGCAGGTGCCGTAGCCCTCCGCCCAGCTGCCGCCGCTGTCGCCATAGCCGCGTCGGAGCGGCAGCGCGACCACATAGCCGCGCTTCAGGAACCAGGAGGAGAGGGCGGCATAGCGCGGTCGTTCCATGGTGGCGCGCTTGGAGCCGTCGGCTGGCGATCCATGATTGATGACCACCAGCGGCTGGCGGGTCTCTCCCGGCGGACGCAACACGGTGGCGATCAGGTTCGCGCCGCCGGGGCCGGGGATACGCACGATCTGCTCGCGCTCCTGCGCGGCCGCCGGCCAGACGAACAGGAAGGCGAGCAGGGCAGTCAGGACACAGCGGCGCATCTTATCTCTCCTGCAACCTGACGACTTTAGAGCCAGGCAAGAAGACGGCGCCATCGGGGAAACGGCAAAAACCCGGGCGTCTCGCGGCGGGACTGCTAGGATCCCTCACGATTCGCCCGGCACGACGAGGCCCGGTGGAAGAAGGAGCGCGCTGTTCAATGGCCACCACCGAGCTCGCCAATTCACTGTTCCTCGACTTCACCAGCTACAACATGACGACCTACACCGCCTCGACGCAGGTGCAGGACGCCTACTACGGCTCGACTGGGGCGCCGCTCCCCGCCACCGAGTCGGTCAATGTCGCCATCGTCCTGCCGCGGGCCAACGATCCGACCGAGCTACTGGCGGCCAACTGGGCGAGCCGCCAGCAGGCGCTGCAGCAGCTCAATGCCGACGGTACGCTGTGGTCGACCTACGGCGCCGACCAGACCAACTACGACAACGCCGTCGCGCTGCTGACGGGCACCGGGCCCGGCCAGCTCGGCCTCACCATGCTGGGCGATGCCAACGCCAGCGACGGCTATGTCAGCTCGGCCGCTTCCCGCACCATCTGGCTGCAGCTCAGTCCGGCGGAATTCACGACGCTGTTCGGCCAGACGCCCAACCAGCAGCGAAGCGATGGCCAGATGGTGCCGCTCAGCGAAGGCGGCCTGTACTACTGGAACGGGCCGCTGTCGCTGCCGACCGAGCTGGCCAGCATGGGCGTCGGCGTGTGGTTCGACTTTCTGCAGCGCGGGCCGGAGCCGGCCTTCTCCGACCTCTCGAATGGTGACAGCGTCACCCTGCAGCCGGGCGCACAAAGCATCGGCAATGCGGCGACGACGGGGCATCGCTCGCCGGTCTATCCAGGCGACATGGCTGACTGGTTCTACAATTTCCCGCTGGCCAAGTTCGCGACGGTGCCGACGGCCACGGTCGGCCTCATCGAGCCCGGCAGTGCCGACGCGGTACCGTCGGGTGATTTCCTGACGCTTCTGCAGCAGTACCAGCAGGCTGCAGGCCTGGCGGGGACGGGCACCTACTACAACGTCGCCAATAACGGGAAGTACTACGATGCGAGCGGCGCGCTGACCGACCCCGGCGAACGCTCGCTCGATGTCGGCATCATCGCCACGGCCAGTCCGGGCAGCCCGATCGGGCTCTATGCCGGGTCGGGCTTTTCGAGCACGCTGGTGGCGGGTGGCGGTCCCACCGCGAACGCCTATTCCAACGTCTTCACGGCGTTCCAGGGCGCTTTCTGGGATCTCGCCAACAACCCGCCCGTCATCTCCGCCTCGACCTCGATGACCCAGCAGACGGCACCTGGCTCGCCGTTCTGGATGGCGGCGCAGGAACTGTTTGTCGACGCCGCCCTGCGCAACATCACGGTGCTGAAGGCCGACAACGACTTCGGGTCGAGCTGGGGCTTCCGCAACGGTTTGGCCAACCAGAACGTCAACGCCAGCTCGCCCTATGTCGTCGTGGTCGGCGGCACGTCGCTCACCACCCAGCAGGCCGCCGCTTACGATCCCACCGTGGCCGCCCTCTACGCGTCGGCGTCGGCGAACAATCTCGCCGCGCTCTGGGGGCTCGTCGCGGGCGGCCTGACCGTGCTGCCCGCCGACGTTGCCAATGCCGGCCAGGCCACGTTCCTCGAAGCGACCTGGAACCAGTTCACCCTGACGGGCTCGACCTGGAGCGGCACGGGCTTCGGCGCGGGTGATGGCGGCGTCGACACGACGCAGCCGACGCCGTCGTATCAGACCGACTTCGGCCTGACGCCGACCAGCGCCAATCCCGCCGGCGGCCCGGCTAGCGGCACGGGCCGCGGCGCGCCCGACGTCACCGCCGATGCTGGCGGCAACATGACCTACATCGTACCGCAGCCCGACATGGCGCCAGGGCACGGCGGCGACGAGGGCACCAGCGCGGCGGCGCCGATGTGGGGCGCGCTGATGGCGCAGATCGACACCGTCTTTGCCGACCAGGGCCTGCCCAACATGGGCTACGTGAACGACCTTCTCTACCTTGCCGCCGCGGTCGTGCCGGCCTCGTTCAACGACATCACCTACGGCAGCAACGTCTCGTCCTGGGCCCTGGACCCGGGGGGCGCCGGCCCCTACGTCAATGCCAGCGGCGCCACGATCGCGGTGACGGGCTACGGCTACGAAGCGCTGCCGGGCTACGATCTCGTCTCGGGCCTCGGCTCGCCCAACGGCCTGGTGCTGGCGCGCGCCCTGAGCGCCGTCGCACATGCGCAGATGTATTTCGGCGACCAGCCCGCCCTGGCGACCGCCGGTGCGGAGGGAAGCTGGACCAGCGGCGCGCTGCAGAACCTCCTGTTCCAGACCATGTCGGCCGACGGTGCCACCGTCGATGTCACCTCGAGCGGCGGCGGCTTCGACTATACGAGCGGCGCCTCGTCCGCCTATGCCTGGACCAGCCGCTTGGCGATGCAGTCGCTCAACCCGGATTTCGATCCCAACCTCGTGCGCTTGTTCGACAAGCAAGGGCAGGGGACGTTGCTGCAGCACACGTTCGACGCCGGCGAGGCGTTCTCGCTGGCGATCGACGGCCAGGGCACCGTAGCGCCGCAATCGAACCTCACCGACCTCTTCGGCTTCATCGACATGGCCTCGAGCGACGCGGTGGTGCGGGTGGCGCGCCCTGTCGCCATCGCGGAGACGGCGGGCGGCGCCGACGGCCAGCAGGCCGTGGTGCGGGTGCGCCAGAACGGCGAGGATTCGCTCGCCGTCACCTTCTACCGGGTTGACGACTATGCCGGCACGATCGCCGGCCTGCAGCCCGGCGAGGCGGGCTATGCCGCCGCCGCGCAGGGCCGCGCCTACCAGCTCGCCACTGGGGGCACGTCGCTGTCGGGACCGGGCTACGGCAACTATGGCCAGTCGATGCTGCAGAGCGTCGATGCCGGCGACCTGATCGCCATGACGCTTACCAACGTCACGACCGGCCATACGTTCTGGGCCTTCTCGCAAGCCAACGAAACGGTGAACGGCCAGCCGGTCGGCCATATCTGGAATTACGGGCTGAACGTCTGGGGCTGGGAAGATACCAAGGGCGGCCATGACCACGACTTCAACGACCTCGTCGTCCAGCTCGACTTCACCAGCGCATCGGGTCAAGGCTGGTTGGTGTAGGCGAGATCTTCTCCAATGCCGAAAGCAGCCTGCGGCTGGTGCGGCGAGGATACGGACGGGCCAGCGCCTGCGGGGAGAATGAGGCGCTGGCCCGTTGGACGGTGTCGTTGCTCGCGGCCACCGTCCGTGACCCTCCCGCGGGGGGCGAGAGGGACCTCGCGGCTGGCGCCTCCCTTGCCAGCCTCCCCGAGCGTGCCATGACCGTTGGCGCGCTCAGTTCTGTTCTGCTCGAGCCGTCGCGACAAAGACGGCAGGTCTCGTCTCCGTTTGCGACGATGCCCCCTCTTTCCCATCGGCCAGGCGCGGCATGACCGCAGTGCCGGCGGCAGTCACGATTTGCTGCTGACAGGCCAGGCCGTCGACCATCGCCCGCTGAAGAACGCCGCTTGCCCAATTCTGGTATTCGCGCAGGAGGTCGATTGGCGTTGCGGCCCTGGACATTCGTTCCGCGGCTTCCGCCGTTGCGCGGATCCCGGCATGGCGCCGCTCGAACCAGCCGTTGGCGAAACGCTGCATGGCATCGAGACTCTTTGCCTGATTCTCCCGAAGAACGCCGGCGTTCCTCGACATCGCCTCCGAAACGGCGAACGGCGGCGAGAACAGGAGCTGCATGGCATTGAACGGCTCGGTCATGTTCAGGCTCCTCATGGTAGGTCCCTCCGTCTGCTCTGTTCAATGTGGGCGGGGCCGGACGCCGAAGGGCCCAAGCGACTTCGCGACGCGCCGCATTTCCTAACCCTTCTCGACGCGGTCGGAAGATCGCTGGTTTTCCTTTCCCGGACGCCGCTCGGGCTCCGGTAACGACAGCATGCCTTCGAATTCCCGGATCATCCTCTCGATCGTGTGCCGGTTCGATTCGTCCGTTTCATCGGCGAGCATTTGCCTGAATCTCTCGATGTTCCGCCGAAGGATGTAAGTTTCGATCATTGTGTCACCCTGTTCACTGTTCTTGATAAGAGCCATGAAGAAGGGGTTGCGTCGCTCTGCGCCAAATCGGTTGACGGTGTTGCCCACGTCTCGCGACAAGCGCTCCCTGTTTGTCTTGTCGTGCGTGATTGCCTCGATCGATCCAGTCTTCCATAACGTCCCTGAGATTGGCCCGTCGCGGCGCGATTTCCTACCTGTCAACCTTGGCAGGTGTCGAAGGACCGTCCTGGTTGCAATCAATGCCGCCTACGTTCGACGCTCATGGGATGAAAACGAAGCCAAAGCGCGCCAAGAGGCTGCATCTATTTGTCGGCAGCCGGTGGGTGAGCGTTGCCATTTGGGTCCAGCTGGCGGCGATCTTCCTGTTCGACGTATGGACCCACCCGGAAAACGTCTCGGCTTGCTTCGCCTATACGATCCCCATCTTCATGAGCCTCTTCGAGGCAAGGCCACGGCCGTTGCTCTACGCTGCGGCGGCGACCTTGCTGTCGATAGTCGGCTCGTTCATAGAACCATCGAGCGAGCTGCCCATCGTCGCGATTCTCGGCAATCGAATTATCGCGATTGCCACGCAGTGGCTCGCCGCCATGCTGGTCAAGGCGCAGTATCGGCGTCATGTCGAAATACAGTGGGTCGCCGAGCTGCAGCATCGCTTTGTCGACATTCTCTCGCACGAGATCGGCACTGCGCTGACGGCAATTACCGGCCAGGCCTATCGCCTGATGAAGCTGTCGGGCCAGCTGTCGCCGGGCGATCTCAGGGTGCGCGCGGAGAAGATCCGTAATGCGGCGGAGCGGATCGAAACCATTCTCGACCGGGTACAGTTCGCCTCGTCGCTGGGAGACGGCACCATTCCGATCGGACACGATGCGATCGACGTCAATGCCATGCTGCAAGCGCTGACCGATCAGCTGAGGGAGGAGCAGCGGGGCCGATCGATCGAACTGAAGCTGCAAGCCCAATCGCGGCTCGTGAGGGGAGACGAAATCCTGCTTCGCCAGGCGCTCGAAAACGTCGTGATGAACAGCGTGAAGTATTCGGCGGAGGACAGCCCGGTCTTGATCGACACCGTGGAACGAAGCGGCGTCGTTCGCGTTACGATAGCCGATCGAGGTCAGGGAATCGCCGCATCTGACCTGTCCCGTGTTCGCCAACCCTACTATCGGGGGGCGAGCAGCAAAGGAACAAGTGGAGCGGGCCTCGGTCTCTATTTCGTCGAACGCATAGTGGAAGCGCACGGCGGGACGATCGGCATCGAAAGCGAGCCCGGCGAAGGGACCAGCGTCGTCATCGAGCTTCCGCAAAGCAAAGAGTCCGGTACGGCATGAAAGCTCGCTCAAAGATCCTCTGCATCGAGGACGATCCCGCGACGGTCGAATTGTTGGTCGAAGTGCTGGAGGACGAGGGGTTCGAAACCATCGTGGCGGCCGATGGTATCGAAGGGGTCCGGAAGTTCGCGGAACGACCGGACCTGATCCTGTGCGACGTCGACATGCCGCATATGAGCGGCTTTGGCGTTCTCGGCGAGCTTCGCCGGTCGGCGGGCAAGCTGCGTACCGTCCCCTTCCTGTTCATCACTGCCTACGGCAGTCGCGAGAGCCATCTCCAAGCCCGACGGCTGGGATGCGACGATTTCATCGCCAAGCCGCTGGATTTCGAGTTGCTGGTGGAGATCGTGCGCAGCCGCCTCACGCAGCGCACCGATCATGCGCCGATCGACTTTGCCTTGACCGATCGGGAGATCGAGGCGCTGACCTGGGTTGCCAAGGGAAAGTCGTCGGCCGACATCGCCGTGCTCATGAAGGTCAGCGAACGGACGGTCAACTTTCACGTCAACAACGTGATCCGAAAGCTTCGCGTCGCCACGCGCTTGCAGGCGGCGATTCGCTGCGCGATCCTCGGCCTGATCGAGGCATAGGCGAAGCCGGGTTGTAACCCGTCGGCGTTCTGGTGCGGCTCAGACGCAATGTGGTGTCGCCAGGAGGCTTACGATCTCTGCCTGCCTCCGGGTCCCCGTCTTTCCGAAGATGCTCTTGAGCTGCGACCGCACGGTGCTTGTCGCAACGCCGAAGGCGCGGGCGATTGCGGTCACCGACTGGCCCTCCACCAGCCGGCTCGCCACCCGGGCTTCGGCGGCCGTGAGATCGAAAAGGGCCACGAGAAGGCGCTCGTCCGGCGCGCGCTGGGGCACGACCGACGTGAAGAACAGAAGCAGCGCGGCACTCGGCGAGAGGTTGCGCTCGATGTCGGGGAGAGGCCGCAAATGGGCGACCATCGGGAGCGACGTTCCATCGCCCGGCACGGCGAAAGAACGATCCCTCTGTGACAGCAGATCGGCGCGGGCGCTGGCCCGTGCGTCGTCGTACCTCGCCTGGGCAGAGAGGGCGGCGAACTGGATCCGATGGCAAGAGCCGAGGCAGATCTGCGGCGCGCACGCATCGAAGGCTGGATTCGACGCCACGGCACGACCGTTTGCCGTCAGCACGGCGGCCGGCAATTTCAGCATCTGGAGGACCGACACCGTCATCCATGCCCGTTCGATATCCATCCGGATCGGCGACATCGCGGCGTGTGCGGGGGGCAGCTGCAGCACGGTCGGAACCTCTGTGATCGACGTCACGGCAACCTCCCTGTGCGCGATCGGCCAAGCTGCCCTCACGGATCGTATTGCTTGGTCCACGCGGCAAGACACTCGCCCTGCAACGGGCAAAAGACTTGTCGGAATTCTTGTCTTATTCTTGGGAATTGCTCGTCGAAGCTTTGATCGCCGGGGCTCGCCTCTTGCCGTTCTTCTTTGAAAATCAAGCGCTTGACCCGATGCGACGAGAGCTGTCCCGGGATGGGGCCGTGGTCGCGGTCGAGCCGAAAGTGTTCGATCTGCTGGTCTATCTGGTCACGAACCGCGATCGCGTCGTCACCAAGGACGATCTGATCGCCGGGGTCTGGGGAGGCCGGATCGTTTCGGACTCCGCCTTGACCGGCGCCATCAACGCGGCGCGCAGGGCGATCGGTGATGACGGCCGTGCGCAGCGCCTGATCCGGACCAGCTCCCGCAAGGGATATCGTTTCGTCGGCAGCGTCAGGCTCGACGCAGGGACGGAGCCCGCCCTCGCGCTGCCCGACAAGCCGTCGATTGCCATTCTTCCGTTCCACTACAAGGGCGGCGATCCCGAGCAGGAATTCTTCGCCGATGGCATGGTCGAGGACTTGACCACCGAATTCAGCCGCATCCGCTGGCTGTTCGTGATCGCCCGCAACTCGACCTCGCTCTATAGGGGCCAGACCGTGGATGTGAGGCAGGTGGCCCGCGACCTGGGCGTCCGTTACATCCTCGAAGGCTCGGTGCGTCGGAGCGGCAACCAGATGCGCCTCACCGCGCAGTTGGTCGATGCGATCTCCGGCAGCCAGATCTGGGCCGAGCGCTACGACCGCGATCTGGTCGATATCTTCGCCGTGCAGGACGAGATAACGGCGAGTGTTGCAGGGGTCATCGAGCCGGTCCTGTCCGACGCCGAGCAGCAGCGGGTCTTGCGCAAGCCGCCGGAGCGGCTCGATGCCTGGGAGGCATACCAACGGGGGCTTTGGCACTTCAACAAGTACGGGTCCGACGAAAACCAGGTCGCGCAGACCTTCTTTCGCCGCGCTATGGCGCTCGATCCGAATTTCGCGCCCGGTCACCACGGATATGCGCTGGCCCTCCAATGGGAGATCTGGCTGTTCTCGGAACGCCCGTTCTCGGAGGTTCGAGGGACGCCCTTCGAGGAAGCGCGCCTTGCGGTCTCGCTCGACGACAAGGACGCGACGGCGCACGCTGTCCTGGCGCACATGTTGATGTGGCGCGGCGACTGGGAGGCGGCCATCGCCGAAGCCCGGACCGCACTCGGGCTCAATCCCAACAGTTCCTTCGTGATCAGCATGCTGGGGTGCGTGCTGGGGTTTGGCGGCTATCACGAAGAAGCGATCGAACGGCTGCGGCAGGCGATGCGCGCCAGTCCGAACGATCCCCTGACATGGCTTTGGACTCTATGGACCGGCTGCGTGCAGTTCTACTCGCGGCAATTCGAGGCCGCCGTGAAAACGCTGCGCGAGGTCGTTCGTCTGCACCCGCGGGCTGCCCAGTGCCATGGGATGATTGCGGCATCCCTTGCTTATCTGGGGCGCCTCGACGAGGCGCGCGATCACCTGTCCCTTGTACCTTTCAGCCCCCGGTTTCAGAACATGCCATGGACGCGGCCGCAGGACATGGCGCTGCGCATCGAGGGCGTGCGCCTCGCCGCCGGCGAACCGAAATGACGGAAGCCCATCTATATGCCGCGTGACGCCGCGACCTAAAAATCCGCCACTCCGCCCACCCTATGGGATGGGAGGGTGGGCGGACGGTCGCAACGTAGTGGGTGGTGGGACTTGCGACCGACGCGAGATGGGACGGCGTGTGGCGGCCTCGAGTGTAGGCCTTCGCCTCAGCAGGGCATCCCCCATTCAGGGGACACTGCCGTCTTTGTTTGTCGGCCGAGAACGCCGCCGAGCCTCGGAGGGTCAGGATCGTCCTTCCCAGATGCAGCCTTGGGTCGACCTCACCGTAAACGACAGGGACGGGCCGGCGACAACCGTCCAGATCAACTTGCCGCCGCCCAGCGTGGTCTCGGTCTCGTATTTGCTGTCGGCGACTTTCTTCAGAGTGAGCGTATTGCCGCCGCTCACCGTCGCCTGGTCGCCAGCCACAGCGACCGACCACTTCTTCGCAAAGGAGCTGTCGCCTTGCATACAGAAGCTCGGGTTCTTGCCGCTGGCGGCGAGGGTGATATCGGCTTTCGCCTGAGCCAGGGCCGCGCTCGCGGCAAAAAGGGTGGCGCCGACGGACATCAGGCCGATCGTTCTTTCCATCGCTGTCTCCTGTGGTCGGCCCGCGCCGGAGACCAACCAGCCGTCCGGGCCGTCCTTCAAGACTGGCCAACGGCGTGGCAATGCACATCACCCGTTCGGGGGACGGGCGTGCCGCTTGCATCCGAAGTCGGAGGCCGCCGGGAAGGTGAGGGAGGTTGCAACCGATTGGCAGTAGCGCAGCCAAAGCTTGCAAGCATGGCGTGCTCCGATACCATCCGGGCAGAGGCGTCGTGGGGGAGGGGCATTGGGCTATGTCGCTTCGGGAGCCAAGCGCCGACGAGCTCGAGCGCGTGATCGCAGGATTGTACGACGCGGCCTTGCAGCCTGGCTTGTGGCCGGGCTGGCAGGCGTCGGCAGCCCGTGTTCTCGGCAGCCACACCGCCCTGGCGGCGATGCAGGACACTCGGACCGGTGAGGTCGACCTGCTCGGCATGCACAACTTCAACCCACAGGCGGTGGCGCTCTATGGGGAGTACTATCATAAGCATGATCTCTGGGCGCAGCGGGCGCTTGCGAGACCGATGACGGCCCTGCGCAGTGCCGACCTATGTTCCGACGAGGAGTTTGCCCGGAGCGAGATCTACAACGAGCTTGGCAAACCCTACAACGACGGCGCGTTCCACTTTGTCGGCGCCGTCCTGCAAGTCGAGGGCCATGTAGGGTCGTTCGGCTTCCAGAATCCTAGAGCGGCGGGACCTTTCCAGAAGCGTCATGCGGAGGCAGTTCAACTCCTGGTGCCGCATCTTGCGCGCGCGATGAGGATGCGAATACGCCTGAGGCAAGCCGAAGCTGATCGCGCCACGATGCTCTCGGTGCTGGACATGGTCGCGCACGGCGTGGCGCTCGTGACGCGCGAGGCGCGCCTCGTCCATGCCAACCAGGCGGCATGGGCCCTTCTCGGGAAAAAGGACGGCGTTTCCCTCGACGCCAAAGGCCTGTTCGCTGCCGCGAAGCCCGGTGAAACGGCCGCGCTGCGCCGCCTGATCGACGAATGCACCGTGCCGGCCGGCGGCGGCGGCGTCGCTCGACTGACCAGGCCCTCGGGCAAGCGGCCGTTCGAGGTCCTCGTGGCGCCGCTCGGGGCGCGTGGTCGCGATGACACCTCCCATCGCGCCGTCGCCATGGTTTTCCTGCGCGATCCCGAGGCGAAGCCGAGGCCTGTGCCGGCCCTGTTGCGCGAGCTCTATCGTCTGACCCCCGGCGAGGCGCGACTGGCCGCCGACCTGCTGGCCGACCGCTCGCTTCTGGAAATCGCCGAGGCGCGCCGGCTCAGCCGCGAGACGCTGCGCACCCAGCTCAAGGCCTTGTTCCTCAAGACCGGCACCAACCGGCAATCGGAACTGATCGGCTTCCTCGCGACCGGCTTGGCCGTGGTCCTGCGCGACGGTGGCGCCGGCGGCAGCGGCTGAGAGGCCGCCCCCTGGCCGCGACAGCAAAGAAGCTGGCGCGGAGAGGAGAATGAAGTGCCTAGCGCCCGCTGCGCCGGGCCGGCTTGCCGCGCGAGCCGGAGCCGGTGCGCACGCCGCGGAAGACGCGGGAATGCTGCATCTTGCCGAGATGCACGCCGACATTGGCGCTCGCCGCCTGGCCCGGCAGCTCGAGCTCATGGGCCTCGAGGCGGCGGATTTCGTCGCGCAGGCGGCCGGCTTCCTCGAACTCGAGATCGGCGGCGGCGGCCCGCATGCGCTTCTCGAGCTCGGCGATGTGGGCACGCAGGTTGTGGCCGACCAGATGCACGTCGCCCGACACGCCGGTATCGACCGTGTAGTGGTCGCGCTCGGCGGTCGACTGCAGGATCTCGGCGATGTTCTTCTTCACCGAGGCCGGCGTGATGCCGTGCTCCTTGTTGTAGGCCATCTGCTTGGCGCGGCGCCGGTCGGTCTCGGCCATGGCGTACTTGATCGAGTCCGTCATCTTGTCGGCATAGAGGATGACGCGGCCTTCGACGTTGCGAGCGGCGCGGCCGATCGTCTGCACCAGCGAGGTCGGCGAGCGCAGGAAGCCTTCCTTGTCGGCGTCGAGGATGGCGACCAGGGCGCATTCGGGGATGTCGAGGCCCTCGCGCAGCAGGTTGATGCCGACCAGCACGTCGAAGGCGCCGAGCCTGAGGTCGCGGATGATCTCGATGCGCTCCAAGGTGTCGATGTCGGAATGCAGGTAGCGGCAGCGGATCCCGGCCTCGTGCATGTACTCCACGAGATCCTCGGCCATGCGCTTGGTCAGCACCGTGACCAGCACGCGCTGTCCCTTCTTGGCGCAGTCGCGGCATTCGGCGAGCAGGTCGTCGACCTGCTTCTCGACCGGCCGGATCAGCACCGTCGGGTCGATCAGGCCGGTCGGCCTGATCACCTGCTCGATGAAGGTGCCCTGCGTGCGTTCCATCTCCCAGTCGCCGGGGGTGGCGCTGACATAGGTCGTCTGCGGGCGCAGCGCGTCCCATTCCTCGAACTTGAGCGGCCGGTTGTCGATCGCCGAGGGCAGGCGGAAGCCGAACTCGGCCAGCACGCTCTTGCGGTTGAAGTCGCCGCGGAACATGCCGCCGATCTGCGGCACCGTGACGTGGCTCTCGTCGCAGATCAGCAGGGAGTTCTCGGGGAAGTATTCGAACAGGCTGGGCGGCGGTTCACCCGGCTTGCGGCCGGTCAGGTAGCGTGAATAGTTCTCGATACCGGCGCAGGCGCCGGTGGTTTCCAGCATCTCGATGTCGAACAGGGTGCGCTGCTCCAGGCGCTGCGCTTCGAGCAGCCGGCCGGCGCGGTTGAATTCGTCGAGCCGCTGCTTGAGGTCGGTCTTGATCTGGTCGATCGCCTTTTGCATCGTGGGCTTGGGCGTCACGTAGTGGCTGTTGGCGTAGACGATGATGTCGCCGAGCGACGCCGTCCTTTCGCCGGTCAGCGGATCGAACTCGGTGATCGATTCGATCTCGTCGCCGAACATCTCGAAGCGCCAGGCCTTGTCCTCGTAGTGGGCGGGGAAAAGATCGATCGTATCGCCGCGCACCCGGAAGGTGCCGCGCTGGAAGGCGTTGTCGTTGCGCTTGTACTGCTGCTCGACGAAGCGGCGCAGCAAGGTGCTGCGGTCGGTCTTCTGGCCCTTGTGCAGGCGGAAGGTCATCGCCTGGTAGTTCTCCAGCGGACCGATGCCGTAGATGCACGAGACCGAGGCCACGATGATCACGTCGTCGCGTTCCATCAGGGCGCGCGTCGCGGAATGGCGCATGCGGTCGATCTGCTCGTTGATCGACGAATCCTTCTCGATGTAGGTGTCGGTCCGCGGCACGTAGGCCTCGGGCTGGTAGTAGTCGTAGTACGACACGAAGTACTCGACCGCATTGTCGGGAAAGAAGCCCTTCATCTCGCCGTAGAGCTGCGCCGCCAGGGTCTTGTTGGGCGCCATCACCAGGGCAGGCCGCGTCTGCGAGGCGATGACGTTGGCCATGGTGAAGGTCTTGCCCGAGCCGGTGACGCCCAGCAGCACCTGGTCGCGCTCGCCGCCCGACACGCCTTCGATCAACTGCTTGATCGCGGTGGGCTGGTCGCCGGCCGGCGTGTAGTCCGACACCAGCTTGAAGGGCTTCGGCGTCACGCCCTCGAGCACAGGCCGCCGCTGGATGTACGGCATGTGGAGCGGGGTCGCCGACACTGCGAGATTCTTTGAGGGCATGGCCTGCATTATATGATGCGCGGAGGACGGTCCGGCAATGCTAGTAGTGCCTCGCAGAGGTTTCCTAAAGAAAACCTCACCCTGAGGAGGCCGCGCAGCGGCCGTCTCGAAGGGTGGGCAACGGGCACCACGCCTGAGGCCCATCCTTCGAGACGCGGCCTGCGGCCGCTCCTCAGGATGAGGATAAGACAAGAAAACCTCACCCTGAGGAGTGAGCGTAGCGAGCGTCTCGAAGGGCGAGACGCGGCCTGCGGCCGCTCCTCAGGATGAGGGCAAAACAAGAGCCGCAAAAAGTTCCAAGCTTCCGCCCCCGTTATGCCCGACCTGTTGACCGCTCCGTTTCTGATTTCCGCCGTCGTTGCATGCATTGCAGGCATGGTGCGCGGCTTCGCGGGCTTCGGCGCCGCCATGGTGATGACGCCGGTGTTTTCCGCCCTCTACGGGCCGGCGGCCGGCATCGCCCTCTGCCTGCTGCTGGAGATCGTCGTGGCGCTGCCGCTGCTGCCGGCGGTGGTGCGCCTGGTCGACTGGCGCCATATCGCCCTGCTGCTGATTGCGGCGGTGATCGGCGTGCCGTTCGGTAACCTGACCCTCACTTGGACCGATCCCGAACCGATGCGCTGGGCGATTTCGGCCATCGTTCTCGGAGCTGTCATTTTGTTGGCGACAGGCTGGCGATTTCAAGGCCGGCCCGGAACGGCCACTACGCTCACGGCGGGTGCGATGAGCGGCTTCCTGAACGGCCTCTCGGGCATGGCGGGACCGCCGATCGCGTTCTATTATCTCGCCAGTGAGGATCAGGCGGCGAGGGTGCGGGCCAACCTCACGACCTACTTCGTATTCGTCGACCTGTTTGCCATCACGGCCTTCGCGTCACGCGATCTGATCGGATGGGATACCGGCGTCTACGGCCTGTTCCTGGCGCCGGCCGTCATCGTGGGCGGCCTGATCGGCGAGCGTCTGTTCCCGCTGGCCAGTGAAAGTTTCTACCGGCGTCTGGCGTTGCTGTTGTTGGTGTGCGTCGCTGTGGGCTCCCTGCTGCTATAAGGCTCGACATGAGGATCTGGGACAAGATCGTGGAAGGCATGAACGGCCTCGGCATCGCCGAGCTGCTCGGCCTGTCCTCGCCGCCGGCCGACGATGGCGGCCATCCCGGTTTGCGCCAGATCGGCTTCACGATCGGCGTCATTGCGCTCGGCGCCAAGATGGCGCGGGTCGATGGCGATGTGTCGGAGGCCGAGGTCGCCGCCTTCCGCGCCTTCTTCCAGGTGCCGCCGGGAGAAGAAGCCAACGTCCAGCGTTTCTTCGACCTCGCCAAGCGCGACGCCGGCGGCTTCGAGACCTATGCCCGGCAGGTCGCCGCACTCTTTCCCGACGCGCCGGAAATTCTCGAGAACGTGATCGAGGGCCTGTTCAGCATCGCCCAGGCCGACGGCGAGATCGATGCGCGGGAAGCCGACTATCTCGCCAAGGTGGCGCGCCTGTTCGGCCTGGAGAGCGGCCGCTTCGAGCGCGCCAAGGCGGCGGCACTCGGCGTGGTCGAGTGCGAGCCCTGCATCGTGCTGGGCATCGATCCGCTGGCGACCGACGAGCAGATCCGTGACGCCTGGCTGCGCCAGGTGCGCGCCAACCACCCCGACCGGCTGATGGCGCAGGGCCTGCCGGAGGAGGCCATCGCCATGGCCAACCGCAAGCTCGCCTTGATCAACGACGCCTACGATCGCCTGCGCCGGGAGCGCGGCCTCGTTGCCGCTTGAACGTCGCCGCCTGACCGTCGCTGTCCCATCGTGAAGCTTCTCGATCTGCCGTCGCCCAATCACGCGCCGCGTCCTGCAGGAACGGCCGTCGATGTCCTGGTGCTGCACTACACCGAGCTGCCGCTGCAGGAGTCGCTCGACATCCTGCGCGACGATGCCCGCGAGCTGCGCGTGAGCTCGCACTACGTCCTCGCCGAAGACGGCACGGCCTACCGGCTGGTGCCCGAGGACCGCACCGCCTGGC
>MKRV01000167.1 GCA_001897995.1 Alphaproteobacteria bacterium 65-37
CCTGCCGCAGGCGCTGCGGGTGGTGATCCCGCCTTTGATCAACACCTTCATCGGCTTCTTCAAGGATACCTCGCTGGTGCTGATCATCGGCATCTTCGACTTCCTCAACACCGCCAACCAGGCGCTGGTCGATCCCAACTGGGCCGGCTTCCCGGGCGAGGTCTACCTCTTCGCCGCCTTCGTCTATTTCATCTTCTGCTTCTCGATGTCGCGATACAGCAAGTACCTCGAGGTCGAGCTCAATAAAGGAATGCGCCGCTAGGCGCTGTCAGGGAGCACTTCATGGCCGCAACAGCCGCACGTGATCTGTCGTCAGTGTCCTCGGTCATCCAGCTCAAGGGCGTGAATAAGTGGTTCGGGCAGTTCCACGTCCTCTCCGACATCAATCTCGACGTGAAGGAAGGCGAGAAGATCGTCATCTGCGGGCCGTCGGGCTCGGGCAAGTCGACCCTGATCCGATGCATCAACCGCCTGGAAGAGCATCAGCAGGGTGACATCGTCGTGCACGGCGTCACGCTCTCGAACGACGTGAAGAACATCGAGGCGATCCGCCGCGAGGTCGGCATGGTGTTCCAGTCGTTCAACCTCTTCCCCCACCTCACGATCCTCGAGAACCTCACCCTGGCGCCGATCTGGGTGAAGAAGATGCCCAAGAAGGACGCCGAGGAAATCGCGATGGGGCTGCTGAAGCGCGTGCGCATCCCCGAGCAGGCGCTGAAGTATCCCGGCCAGCTCTCGGGCGGCCAGCAACAGCGCGTCGCCATTGCCCGGGCGCTCTGCATGCGGCCCAAGATCATGCTGTTCGACGAGCCGACCTCCGCGCTCGACCCCGAAATGGTCAAGGAAGTGCTCGACGTCATGATCGAGCTGGCGCGCGAGGGCATGACCATGCTCTGCGTCACCCACGAGATGGGCTTTGCCCGGGCCGTCGCCGACCGCGTGATCTTCATGGACCGCGGCGAGATCGTGGAACAGAACGAACCGCAGGAGTTCTTCGCCAATCCGCGTAACGAGCGCACCAAGCTCTTCCTCGGCCAGATCCTGCATCACTGAGGCCCGGCGCCGCCTTGGCGCCGCCCCGATCGGTTGCTAGGAAGACGGCCTCATGAAGCTCCTCGTCACGGGCGGCGCCGGCTTCATCGGCTCCGCCGTCGTCCGCCACATCATCCGCACCACCGACTGGTCGGTCGCCAACGTCGACAGGCTCACCTACGCGGGCAATCTCGAATCGCTTGCAGAGGCGCTGTCGAGCAACCGGCATCGCCATTACAAGACCGACATCCGCGACCGCCCCTCGCTCGACGCGATCTTTGCCGAGGTCCGCCCCGACGCCGTGCTGCATCTGGCGGCGGAAAGCCATGTCGACCGCTCGATCGACGGCGCCGCGCCCTTCATCGAGACCAATGTCGGCGGCACCTATGTGCTGCTGGAGGCCGCACTCGCTTACTGGCGCACGCTCGACGAGACCGCCCGTGCCCGCTTCCGCTTTCAGCACATTTCGACGGACGAAGTGTTCGGCTCGCTGGGCCCGACGGGGCGCTTCACGGAAGCCACCCCCTACGCGCCCAACTCGCCCTACTCCGCGAGCAAGGCGGCGTCCGACCATCTCGTGCGGGCCTGGCATCACACTTACGGGCTGCCAACGCTCGCCACCAACTGCTCGAACAATTACGGGCCGTATCATTTCCCCGAGAAGCTGATCCCTCTGGTCATCATCCGTGCCCTGCGCGGCGAAAGCCTGCCGGTCTACGGCCAGGGCGAGAACGTGCGCGATTGGCTGCATGTCGAGGATCATGCCGAGGCGTTGACCCTGGTCCTGCGCAAGGGCCGACCGGGCGAGACCTACAATGTCGGCGGCGACAGCGAACGGCGAAACATCGATGTCGTCCGCGGCATCTGCCGGCTGCTCGACGAGATGCTGCCCAACAACGCCAACCGCCCGCACGAACGGCTGATCCAGTTCGTGACCGACCGGCCCGGCCATGATGCCCGCTATGCCATCGACGCCAGCAAGATCAGAGACGAGTTGGGATGGCGGCCGCGCCACGACTTCGACGCCGGATTGCGCGACACGGTGCGCTGGTTCCTGGAGAATCGCGGCTGGTGGGAACGGGTCATGAGCGGCGCCTATCGCGGCGAAAGGCTCGGCCTGACCGGCTAGTAGCTCGTCGCTGCGACGTTGAGCGATTGGCTTTCGCTGCGAGCGCACCACTGACAGAAAACACAGACATCATCGGATCGCGGGCCTCCAGGCCCGCTTCACGCTCATGCGCGATGGTGAAAAGCATGAGCGGATCTGGAGATCCGCGGTCCCGCGAGCCGCATGGCGGTGTTCTGCTGCCACCGACGTCATTGTGGCGGAACTGAGAAGCCGACATTACCGCCGCAACCGGCCGGCGAAGGGCGAGTTGTCTCCCTGACAGCGAAGGAGACCGCCATGAGACCTGTTCTCGGTATGATTGCGGCGACGGCATTGGCCGCTTCCGTCGCAGCCTGCGCAAGCGATCCCTACTACGCGCGCAGCAACTACAACCACGGCTACTATGCGTCGGACGGTTACTACTACCAGCGCTCGCCGGCGCCGTATCAGCAGACCTACTACAACTACACTTACCCGCAGCGGAACGGCTACAGTTCCTACTGGGACTATCAACGCAACTACAAGGGCATTCACCCCGGCCCGGAAATGTAGCCTTCAGCCCGTCAGCGTTTCGCGTATGACGTTCGCCACCTCGTCGACCGCGTCGAGGGGCATATGCGGCCCCATGGGGAGGCTGAGCACCGCTTCGGCCAGTTCCTCGGCCAGCGGATAGCTGCCCTTGGGAAGCCCCAGCTCGGCATAGGCCTGCTGCAGATGCGGCGGGATCGGATAGTGGATCAGCGAGCCGATGCCGCGCTTTTCCAGGGCCTTTACGAGGTCGGCGCGCCGCTTAGTGCGCACGACGTAGAGATGCCAGACCGGTTCGGCCCATTGCGGCACCCGCGGCAAGCCGAGACCCGCAATGCCGGCGAGCTTGTCGTCGTAGCGTGCCGCCACCAGGCGACGACGTTCGTTCCATTCGTCGAGCTTGGCCAGCCTGACGCGCAAGAAGGCCGCCTGCATCTCGTCGAGGCGTGAATTGTAGCCGCGCTCCAGATTCACGTACTTCACGCGGCTGCCGTAGTTCCGCAGCACGCGCAGCCGTTCGGCCAGGGCGTCGTCGTCGGTGGTCACCGCGCCGCCGTCGCCGAACGCGCCTATGTTCTTGCTGGGAAAGAAACTGTGCGCGCCGGCATCGCCCAGCGCCCCAGTGCGGCGGCCGCGGACCTTCGCCCCTTGCGCCTGCGCGACATCCTCGACGACCTTCAAGCCGTGACGGGCGGCGAGCGCACCGATCGCCTCCATGTCGGCCGGCTCGCCGTAGAGATGTACCGGCATGATCGCCTTGGTGCGCCGCGTGATCGCGGCCGCGATGCGGTCGGGATCGATGTTCGGTCCGCCCGGCGTCGGTTCGACGGGGACGATCGTGGCACCAACTGCCGAGATCGCGAGCCAGGTCGCGATATAGGTGTTGGACGGCACGATGACTTCGTCGCCGGGACCCAGGTCCCAGGCGCGCAGCACCAGCTCGAGCGCTTCGAGCCCATTGGCCAGGCCGACGCAGTGCTTCGTCCCGCAGAAGGCGGCGTACTCGGCCTCGAACGCCTCGACCTCCTTGCCGAGGACAAACCAGCCCGACTCCATCACCCGGTGATAGGCGGCATCGAGCTCCGGCTTCAGTTCGGCGTAGACCGACTTCATGTCGAGAAAGGGAATCATGTCAGCCTCGCCGCCGCCTCGCGCTTGAAGGTTTCGTAGTCGCGCAGATACTCGGCTTCGTCATAGAGAGTGGACGCAATGACCAGGATGGCGGTCTGTGGCGCGAAGTCGGTGAGCTCGTGCCAGACATAGGGACCGATATGGAGCGCCCGACCGGGGTCGTCGAGCGTCACGGTCTGCTTCGTTCGCCCATCGTCGAGATGCACCAGGCAGGAACCGTTCATCACCAGAGTGACGAGGTGCGATTCGCGATGGCCGTGCCGGCCGCGCCATTGTCCGGGAGCGATCTTGTGCAGCCAGAAAAGCCGCCGCGGCATGAAGCCCACTTTTTCATCGAAGGCCAGGAAATTGACCTGGCCGCGCGCATCGGCGACCCCGGGGATCGACAGCCAGTGGCAATTCTGTGTCTTGAGTTCGGGGTCCGTCATGATGGGAAGATTCAACCTGTGTCCCTTCAGTGCCGCATGGTCTGCAGCTTCCGCCATTGCATATAGACCACACCGCTCAACGCCACGAGGCCGCCGGCGATTTGATACAGGTTTGGCACGAAGCCATAGGCCATTGACCACAATACGGCGAAAAAGGGCACCAGGTTGACCCAAAGCGACGCGACGGCGACGCCGAGCCGGCTGGCACCGACATTCCAGAAATAGCCGCCCAGCCCGCTGGCGAACACGGCCACCAGGAGAAGCTGCGACCAGATCCACGGATCGGTCTCGAGGAACGGTGAGGAGGCCCATCCGGCCGCAACCAGGATCAAGGCCAGCAGGATCGACCACGCCATGGCCGAGAGCGAGGCGACATAGGTGCGATGCAGTTGGCTTTCACGGTCGAACCAGGCCTGGGCCTTGAGGCTGTAGAAGGTCCAGAGCGTGTTCGACAGAAGAACGACGATCTCCCCGCCGCCCAATGTAACCTGGCCACGTCCGAAAATGCTTCCTGCTCCCAGGATCAGACCGCCCAGCACGGTCAGCGCGAGGGCGACGCCGAAGCCGGGATCGAAGCGCAAGCCGGTCGCAACCCGCACCGTCACCGCCGCCACCAGCGGGCCGGCCACCTGAACCGCCGCGGCGGAGATCGGATTGCTGAACTGAATGCCGAGCGTGTAGATCAGGAAGAAGCCGCCCATCATCAGCCCGAGCAGCAGGAAGCGGCGGAGTCCGACGTCGATCCGCAGCGCCCGTAGGCCCTCGACGGCGAGGAGCAGCAGGACCAGCGCCGCCGTCGCCATGGTCGTGCGGATCGCCGACAACGGGATCAAGTCGAAATGGGCCAGCATGACCTTGCTGACCGGCACGTTGCCGCCCCAGCTCGCACCGACGAACACCATGGCCGCGAAGGCCCCCAGGAGGTGACCGCGCTCCCGCCCGGTCATGGCGTTGTCGACCGCAAGCGAGCCCGTCGCATCTGGCGCAACTGAAGCCCGGCGATGCCGCCCAGCACGATCACGCCGCCCAGGAGCTGCAGTCCTGTCGGCTCGTGGCCGAACAGGGTCGCGATCCCGATGGCAAAGATCGGCGCGGAATTGCCGAACAGCGAGGCGACCGGCACACCGACCAGCGAGACGCCGGTGTTCCAGAGCAACACCGCGACAGCCACTCCGAAAACACCCACCCAGGCGATCATCGCCCCTTCCGCCAAGGTCGGCGGTCGTTGCGGCAGGACGACGCCGCCTGCTCCCCAGACCACAAGACATACGACCGCCAGGACGACGCTTGCCACCGTCGAGGTCAGCGCCGAGAGAGCAATCTGGCCGCGATCGGACAACCATTGCTGGGCGCGGATCGAGTACCAGCTCCAAGAGAGCTGAGCGATCACCAGAAAGATCTCGCCGCCTTCCAGCCCAAAGCTTCCGGCGCGACGGCCCGGCGCGCCCAGCACGACGATGACACCGCCCACGACCACCAGCACCAGCGTGGCGAAGAAACCCGGAGGAGTCGTCGCCCCCAGCATCACGCGCGACAACAGAGTGGCCCAGATCGGCGCGCACATCAGCACGATCGCCGCAGTCGCCGGATGGGTGTGGGCAACGCCGAAAGTGTAGAAGACCGAGAAGCCCGCCATCGCCGCACCAAGACGCAGCAGGCGGCTCCAATTCAGCTTGCCGGGAGCGGCCGCCGGCGGCCGGCTCACATGCACCGCCAGCCACAAGATGGGCAGGCCGAGCAGGTAGCGCGCCCCGGACAGCAGCCAGATGTCGTACTGCTCGGCAAGGGCGCCGAGCACGGGGATCATCGAGCCCCAGATGATCGCCGACAGCAGCAGGACGATCGTGGCGCGTCGCAGCGCGCCGGCGGTCGGGCCCATCGCCGCGGCCGTGTCAGGTGGCGGCGCGGCGGCGGACCGCCTCGTAGCCGACGCGGCAATCCTTGTAGACGTCGGGCTTTTCCGTGGACACGCGGGCTTCGACGACCTGTCGCTGCGCCAGGCAGAGATCGAGAATGGCGTCGACCAGCGTCTCCTGCAGGTTGAAATGGCGGCTCGTCGCCAGCCCGATGATACCGTCGTGGATGACGTCGTAGTTCAGGACGTTGTCGATATTGTCCTCGGTCGCCCTTTCGGGTGACGCCAGGAACAGGTCGACATTCACGACGACCGCCTGTGGCTTGGCCAGCTCGAAATCATAGATGCCGATCGAGACCACCAGGCGGAGATCGCGGATGAAGATGCGCCGGTCCGACGGCGATGCAGGGAGCGCAGGCGAGGTCATTTCTTCTTGTGCTTGTCGAAGGCGATGTCGCGGGGCCGGCCGATCAGGTGCTCGCCGCTGTCGACGATCAGCGTGTCGCCGGTGAAGCTCGGCGTCGCCACGATAAAGCGCAAGGCGCGCACGAGATCGTCGGTGGTCACACCGACCTCGAGGGGGTTGGCGGCGTGCTGCTCGGCGAATCGGGTATCGGTCTGGCTGCCGCTGCGCAGGGTCAGGCCGGGCGCGATGCCAGCCACCCTGATCCGCGGCGCGAAGGACTGCGCCAGCAACGTCGTCAATCCCTGCAGGCCGACCTTCGACAAGGTGTAGCTCAGGAAGTCGGGATTGAGGTTGTAGAGCTTCTGGTCGAGCACATTGACGATCAGCCCCTTCTCGCTGGCCGGCAGTTGCCGCGCCAGCGCCTGCGAGAGCAGCAAGGGCGCTCGGAGGTTGATGGCCATGTGGAGATCGAAATCGTCGGCCGTCGCCGTGGGCGCCCGGTCGAGCTTGAACAGCGAGGCATTGTTGACCAGTGCGACGAGCTGAACGCCGGATGCCGTGCACTTGCCGATCAGCGCTTCGGCCTGGCGGGCCGAAGCGAGATTGGCGCGCACGGCCTTGGCCTGGCCGCCGGCCGCCCGGATCGCCGCCACGGTGGCCCGCGCCTCGTCGGCCGAGTGGTTGTAGTGCACGAACGCGAAATAGCCGTCGGCCGCCAGCGCTTCGGCCAGCGCGCGGCCGATCCGCAATCCCGCCCCCGTGACCAACGCGCCTTTCATACTGCGACACCCGCCCTTGGTGACTGGCAAACCGCTGGGTTCTAGCATGGGCTCATGACTTCGTCCCCGTTCGAAACCGTCGACTGCGTTGTGATCGGCGCAGGCGTCGTAGGCCTCGCTGTCGCCCGCGCCCTTGCCCTTTCTGGCCGTGAGGTCATCGTCATCGAAGCCGCGGAGGGAATCGGCACCGGGACGAGCTCGCGAAACTCCGAGGTCATTCACGCCGGCATCTATTATCCCAAAGGCAGCCTGATGGCCGAGACCTGCGTCGCCGGCCGGCGCCTGCTCTACGCCTACTGCGCCGAACATGGCGTGCCCCACATCAACTGCGGCAAGCTGATCGTCGCCACCGACGCGGCGGAAAGCGCCAGGCTCGGCGAGATCAAGGGCCGTGCCGAAGCCAACGGTGTAGAAGGCATGCGCCTGCTCGGCGCCGCCGAGGCGATGGCCCTGGAGCCCAACCTTCAATGCACCGCCGCCCTGTTCTCGCCCACGACGGGCATCGTCGACAGCCATTCCTACATGCTGGCCCTCCAGGGTGACGCCGAAGCGCACGGCACCATGCTCGCCTTCCATAGCCCGGTGGAAAGGGGCCGGGTGACCGACGACGGCATCGACATCGAGGTCGGTGGCGCCGAGCCGATGAATCTCCGCTGCCGGCTGGTGGTGAACTCGGCTGGCCTCCATGCGCCTGCTCTCGCCCGCAAGATCGTCGGCATGCCGGCCGATCGCGTCCCGACCCCCTACTACGCCAAGGGCAACTACTTCACCCTGGCTGGCCGTTCGCCGTTCTCGCGGCTGATCTATCCGGTGCCGGTGCCGGGCGGCCTCGGCGTCCATATCACCGTCGACATGGGCGGCCAGGCGAAATTTGGCCCGGATGTCGAATGGATCGACGACATCGACTACACGGTCGATCCGCACCGCGCCGACAAGTTCTACGCCGCGGTTCGTCGCTATTGGCCCGGCCTCAAGGATGGCACCCTGCAGCCCGGCTATGCCGGCATCCGGCCCAAGATCGTGCCGCAAGGTGCGCCGGCCCAGGACTTCACGCTCCAGGGTCCGGCCGAGCATGGCGTGGCGGGCCTGATCAATCTCTTCGGCATCGAATCGCCCGGCCTCACTGCCTCGCTTGCCCTGGCCGAGCACGTGCGCCGAATCGCCGGCAATTCCTGATCCGCTTTGCGGAAGGGTGATCTGCCATACGGTCGGTGGGCTGGCGGCCAGGCCACGGCTTCGCTAATGCTTGAGCAACGATACCCACTGGGGAAAACGGCACGATGATCAAGACGCGCTTCACGGAAATGTTCGGCATCAAGCACCCGATCGTACAGGGTGGCATGCAATGGGTCGGCCGCGCCGAACTCACCTCGGCGGTCGCCAATGCCGGCGCGCTGGGCTTCCTCACCGGCCTTACGCAACCGACGCCCGACGATCTGCGCAAGGAGATCAAGCGCTGCCGCGACATGACGGATCAGCCGTTCGGTGTGAACCTCACCATCCTGCCGACCCTGGTGCCGCGCCCCTACGACGAGTACATCGACGCCATCATCGATTCGGGCATCAAGATCGTCGAGACCGCCGGCAACAACCCCAAGCCCTTCCTGCCCAAGATGAAGGCCGCCGGCATCAAGGTGATCCACAAGTGCACATCCGTGCGTCACGGCATCTCGGCCGAGAAGGTGGGCGTCGACGCGATCTCGATGGACGGCTTCGAGTGCGCCGGTCATCCCGGCGAGGACGACGTGCCGAACCTCGTGCTGCTGCCGGCCGCGGCGAACGTCATCAAGATCCCGATGATCGCCTCCGGCGGCTTCGCCGATGCGCGCGGCCTGGTGGCGGCGCTGGCGCTGGGCTGCGAGGGCGTCAACATGGGCACGCGCTTCATGGCGACCAAGGAAGCGCCCATCCATCAGAACGTTAAGGAGAAGATCGTCTCCTCAGACGAACGCAACACCGCGCTGATCCTGCGCACCATGCGCAACACCAGCCGCGTCTACGGCAACTCCGTCGCCCTGAAGGCGATCGAGATGGAGGGCGAAGGCAAGACCATCAAGGAGATCGGTCCCTTCGTCGCCGGCGCCAAGGGCAAGGTGGTCTACGAGACCGGTGACCTCGAGCACGGCATCTGGTCGGCCGGCACCTGCATGGGCCTGATCAACGACATCCCGACCTGCAAGGAGCTGGTCGAGCGCATCGTCGGCGAGGCCGAAGCGATGATCCGCGGCAAGCTCGCCCAGGCCGTCGCGGCCTGAGGACGACCTGGTCAGGCAGCTGGTGGAGGCACGACGCGGCGCTTCCACCAGCGCCACACCAGACCGCCGATCGGCGGCAGCAGGCAAAGGACCGTCCCCATCAAGGCGAGCGCGGTAGCGATGCAGTCCCAGCCGCGCCGAGTGCCGACAAGGCACTGGCTTTCGGTCGCCAGGTAGCCCAGCAGGAAAAGCAGGATCGGGTTTGCCAGCACGGCAATCGGCCACAGCTTCCAGGCCGACGCTTCGAGACCCGGCCGCCATTGGCAGACATACGAGCTGACGAAAGCGCCGGCGAGCAACGCGGCAGCGCAGATCAGCCCTGCCCGGGCGTCGAGAAACAGGGTGCCCGCCGCGCCGCCGACCAGGACAGCGCTGACGAGATGGCCCATGACAAAAGAGTGAATTCGCAGCATGTCCTCATGAGACGATCAGGTGCGCGACCGCTTCCGGATGACTATCCAGCATGCCGTGGTTGGCTCCGGCAAGCGATTCCAGGCACGCGTTCGGCACGAGCTTGAGAAGACCGCGTCCGATGGCCTGGACGATCGGCGGGCTGCGATCGCCATAGACTACGGTGACCGGGCGATCGAAGGCCCGGAGCTGCTCCGCCGTGGCCGTGTCGTTGAAGCTGCTGCGGACATCGAGCGCATTGCGCGGGGCATTCGCCTCGAGATAGCCGCGCACCGGCTCGGGCATGCGGGCAAACGCCCCTTCCCCGAACCAGTAGTCGATCATCAGGCGAACGACACCGGGTTCGCCCGCGGCGGCACGATGGGCATAGCCCTCGAAGTGAGCCGCCGCCGGATCGAGCGCGGTGCGGTCGTCGGTAAGCTGCAGGGCGCGAAAGAACACCGGCTCGAAAAGGACCAGTTCGTCGATCGTGCCGGGCCTCGCCTGCAATGCCGACTGGATCGCGACCACTCCGCCATAGGAGTGCCCAGCTAGCCGAACCGGTTGCCCGCACTGCTCGGCCAGTCGCGCGACGGCAGCGCCCATCGCGGCGGCGCGGCCGACCGGCTCGTCCGGCACCCGGTCCGACCCGCCATAGCCCGGCAGGTCGACAGCCAGCACGCGGAAGCGATCCTTGAGATGCGGCACGACCCGCCCCCAGGAACGGCTGTCGCCCGGCGAGCCATGGACCAGCAACAACGGCGGCCCGTCGCCTTCTTCGCGATAGGCGATCTTTCTGCCGACGGGCAGATCGAGAGTAGGCATCAGCGCGCTCCGCTCAGCACGAGAATGGTCGAGGTGCCATGCGCCAGCACCTTTCCGTCAGCTGACAATATGCGCGCCTCCGAGGAAATGATCTGCCGTCCCTGCGCCACCGCCCGCGCTTCGGCGCGCACGCGGCCGGTCTCCCGGGTGATGGGGCGCGCGAAATTCCCCTTGGTCTCGACCGTCGTGTAACCCGCGCCGGCCGGCAACAGCGAATGGCCGGCGCAGCCTGCCACGCTGTCGATCAGGGTCAGCGCCCAGCCGCCGTGCACGGTGCCCATGGGATTGAGCAGATGGCGGCCGGGCTCGCCTTCGAATGCGGCAAACCCGTCGCCGACCTCGACCAGCCAGAAGCTCAGCGCCTCGGAGATAGGCGCCTGCGGTAGGTCGCCATCGACGATCGACTGGAGGATTTCTCGGCCCGTCTTGCCGGCAACCTGCGCGGGCCCGGCGAGCCCATAGCGATAGGCAGTCATGGCTATTTCCATGTATCTACAACTAATGTATATACATACAATCATGTCCAGAAAAGCACAAGCGCCGAAGACCCTGCAAAGCGATGCCCGCCAGGCGGTGGAGAGGTGCGCCGGTTGGAACGTCCGCTCCGCTGCCCGTCGGATCACCCAGTTCCTCGAAGACCGGATACAGGGTGCAGATGTGTCCTTCACCCAGTTCGGTCTGATGGCCGAGATCGCCGCCGCTACCGACGATTCGATCTCGGCGCTGGCGGCCCGCATGGGCCTCGATCAGTCGACCTTGTCGCGCACTTTGCGGACCCTCGAGGCCGAGGGCCTGGTCGAGATCGCGGTCGCCGACACCGACCAGCGGCGCAAGCTCGTCTGGCTGACGGAGAAAGGCGCACGCCGTCTCGAGGCCGCCCTCGCGGCCTGGCGGAAGGCGCACAACGAGCTGGAGCAGATGATTTCGACCGACCTGGTGCGCCGGCTTGCGCGACAGACCGAGACACTTTCGAGCGACCACTGACATGACACCGCACGCAGACATCGACAGCCGCAAAGCCTGGGTGGTTGCCTGGGCTGCCCTCGCGATCCTGACGCTGTGCTACGGCGCGCCGCTCGTCTCGGTCGTGGCACTGAAGCCCATGGCCGCCGAACTCGCAGCGCCGCGCTCTGGTCCGGCCGCTGCAGGCGCCCTCACCTACCTGGGTGCCGCTTTCGGCGGCATCGTCGCGGGCTGGCTGTCCGGTCGACTAGGCATTCGGCGCATTGTTCTGTTCGGCGCGGTCATGATGGCGGCGGGCCTCGCCGTCTCGGCGTCGGGTGGGCTCTTTCACCTCTATGCTGGGCACGGCGTGCTGATGGGCCTGTTCGGCACCTCCTGCATGTTCGCGCCGCTCATCACCTACGTCAGCCGCTGGTTCGAGCGCCGCCGAGGAGCGGCCGTGGCGCTGATCTCCTCGGGACAGTCGGTTGCTGGTGCGATCTGGCCGCCCCTCCTGCAACTGGGCATCGATCGGTTTGGCTGGCGCTGGACGATGGTTCTGTTTGGCGGGCTGGTTGTCGTTGCGGTCGTTGCGCTGACGATCACCTTCCTCCACAGCCCGCCCGACGCTGCGGGCCCGAACGCTGCCTCGGCGACGGCCCGACGCAGCACGGCAAGCCTCGGTCTCTCGCCCAACACGGTCATGGTCCTGCTGATGGTCGCGGTCTTCTGCTGCTGCGTGCCGATGGCCGTACCGATGCAGCACATCGTGGCGATCTGCGGCGACCTCGGCTTCGCCTCGCAGTACGGCGCCGCCATGCTGTCGGTCCTGCTGGGCAGCGCCTTTCTCGCCCGCCTGTTCTGGGGCTGGCTGGCGGACCGCATCGGCGGCGTGCAAACCCTGCTCTGGAGCTCGCTTGCCCAGGCCACGGCGTTGATCGGCTTCCTGATCACCCGAGACCAGGCCGCCCTGTTCGCCGTTTCCGCCGCGTTCGGCTTCGGCCTTTCCGGTCTTCTGCCGGCCTATGTCATCGCGATACGCGAATACTATTCCATCGAGGAGGCGAACTGGCGCATCCCGACTGTGTTGTTCGCCGGTCTGCTCGGCATGGCCGCAGGCGGCTGGGGCGCCGGCCTGCTCTACGACCGCTTTGCGAGCTACATGTCGGCTTTCTCGATCGGCATGGTCTTCAACGCGCTCAATCTCGGCGTGCTCTTTTTCCTGGTGCTGCGCCAGCGCGGTCCGCGCCGCTTCGCCCTCACACCAGGTTGATGCGACAGCCGCAGACCTCGACCTGGTCGGGCCCGCGCTTGCGGCCGCGCTTCTCGGCCGCCGCCAGCACACGGTCGCGATCGACCGCCTTGATGTCGTAGGCCGACACGCCCGGTCCGCGACCGTCGGCCACCGGCACGAAACGGATCTCGCTGCCATCGAGTGCGATCACGTTGTTCTTGGCCAGCCGTCCCAGAATCCTCGACCAGGCCGCGGCGGCCTTGTCGGGATCGTCGTGCTGGATCTCGACGCCGGCCAGCCCGTTCGTCACGTCCGACCGGGCCTGCTTCAGCCAGTTCTTTTCGGCCGGCGGCCACCACAAGGCCGGGTCGGTTCCCGTGGGCGCGAAGGTCGTGTCGAGCGACAGCAGCACGCCCATCGTGTCGGAGGGATGGAAGTGCGTGTACTGGTATTCGGGCAGGTCCTTCTGTGCCACGGCACGAACACCGAGGCCGGTGACGCGGCGCCGTTCCGCCGCCGCATCGGGCACCTGCAGGATCACCATGTAGCCGCCATCGCCGTGGCGCCGGTCGATGTAGCGACCGGCCGAGGTACCCGGCTGGAACGGTGTGACGATCTCGAGGAAGTCGTGTCCCGTCGGGCAGACGACATTCACCAGGCCCCACTTGGCGACGCCGGGATCGCGGTAGGCCACATCGATTCCCAGAATGTCGCACAGCTCCTCGCGCGAGCTTTCGAGGTCCTTGCAGACGAAGACGCACTGTCTCAGCTTCATGGCGTCGCTCCCTTTTCCCATCGATTGCCGTTATCGTAGGGCCATGCGGCCCATGCGGACTATGGATTTGTGGAGCATGGGCTTCGTGGCGGCAGCCGCCCTCTCCTTTTGCCTGCCGGATTTTGTCGTCTTTCGTTTCACCCAGGCGGTGATCTGGTCGATCGCGCTGATGGGGCTGGTGCTGCTGTGCGGCATCAGCGGACAGTTCTCTTTTGCTCAGGCCGCCTTGTTCGGCATCGGCGGCTACGGCGCAGCGATCCTCGGCACGCACCTGTCGCTCTCCGGCTACTGGGGTTTGGCGGTGGCACCTGCACTGGGTTTCGCAGCCGGCTACGGCCTGGGTCGCGTTGCCGGGCCGCACAGCCTATGGACCCAGGCCCTGGTCACCTACGCCTTCGCCGTCGCCTTTCCGCAGCTCCTGCGCTGGCGGCCGATCGAGCACTGGACCGGCGGCGTCCAGGGCCTCTATCTCGACTTCCCGACGCCGCCTTCCGATCTCTTGAGCAACGATCGCTGGGCCTTCCTGATGGCGCTTGCCGTGCTGGCGGCCGGCTTCTGGCTCGCGCGCAATCTGATCGACAGCCGGACCGGCCGCGCGATGAAGGCGGCGCGCGACCAGGAACTCGCCGCTTCAGCACAGGGCATCAAGGTCGGCCCGACGCGCGCACTGGCTTCCGGGATCGCCGGAGCTTATCTCGCTCTGGCCGGCTGCCTGTCGGCCTTCCAATACGGATATGTCGGGCCGATGAGCTACAACTTCGCGCTCTCGGTGCAGATGCTGTTCGGCCTGGTCGTGGGCGGCATGCACTCGTTGGGCGGCGCCGTGCTGGGCGGCATCTTCCTGCAGTTCTTCCCCGACGTCACCGCCTGGCTGGGCAAGGGCCTGTCGGCGCTGCTCTATGCCGCCCTGCTGATCGTGGCGGTGGTCGCCATGCCGAACGGCGTGGCGGGCCTCCTGGCCCACCTCGCCGCCCGTCTTGCTGTTCGTCTCGGACTCAGACGCCCTTGAAGATGGGCGCGCGCTTCTCGACGAAGGCGCGGGCCGCTTCCTTGTGATCCTCGGTCTCGCCGGTGCGGATCATGCGCGCGGCTTCGCTGTCGAGGGCCTCGGAGAGCGTGCCCTCCTCCGCCACCTTCATGTTCTTCTTCACGTGCCACCAGGCGACACGCGGACCGGCGGCCAGCTTCTTGGCGAATGCCATGGTCTCGCTGTCGAGGTTGGCGTCGTCGACGACACGGTTGGCGAGGCCGAGCTTCTCGATCTGGTCGGCGTTCAGGATCTCGGCCGTGAAATAGAGCTCGCGTGCCTTGGCCGTGCCGACCAGCTTGTGCAGGAAGAAGTGCGAGCCGAAATCACCGGAGAAGCCGACCTTGGCGAAGGCCGTGGTCATGCGTGCGCTCTTGCCCGCGAAGCGCATGTCGGCAGCCAGCGCCAGCGACAATCCCGCGCCCGCCGCGACGCCGTTCACCATGGCGATGGTCGGCTTGCCCATTTCGTGCAGCAGTTCCGAAACCCGCATGCGGACGCGGATATCGTGCACCTTGTCCTCGTAGGTCTTGTCCTGATCGCGGCCGGCCGCCATCGACTTGACGTCGCCGCCGGCGCAGAAGGCCTTGTCGCCGGCACCGCGCACCACGACGCAGCCGATCGCCCGGGTGCCGGCCGCCTCTTCGAGCGCGGCCGTCAGGTCGTTCATCATGTCGCGGCTCAGCGCGTTCATGGCGTCGGGCCGGTTCAGCACGATCTTCATCACGCCGTCTTCGACCGTCTTGATCAGCTGGGACATCGACTTCCTCCGAGATTGCGATTCGTCAGGGTTGGGGCGAATGTTTCCCAAACAGATGAGTCGCGCAACGACATTCCGTCTTGCTGGGCGGAACCGAATTCGAGGAGCGTTCGAGCCATGGAATACGAAACCCTGCTGACCGATCTCGCAGATGGCGTGATGACAGTGACTCTCAACCGACCCGAGAAACTGAATGCGTTCTCGACCGCCATGAGCCGGGATCTCATAGACTTCTTCCAACGCGTCAATGCCATGGACCAAGTGCGCGCCATCGTCGTGACCGGCGCCGGACGCGCCTTCTGCGCCGGGGCCGACATCTCGGGCGGCAGTGACGCCTTCAAGGTCTGGAACGATGGCAAGGCACCGCAGAAGCGCGAAGCGACCGATTCGATCACGCTCGCCATCTTCAACTGCCTGAAGCCGATCGTGGCGGCGATCAACGGCGCGGCCGTCGGTGTCGGCATCACCATGTGCCTGCCGATGGATATCCGCCTGATGTCGAGCAGCGCGCGTATCGGCTTCGTCTTCAACAAGCGCGGCATGGCCATGGAAGCCGGCAGCTGCTGGTTCCTGCCGCGTCTGGTCGGCATGCAGCAGGCCCAGGAATGGGTGATGACGGCCGAACTGTTCGGCGCGGACGAGGCGCTGAGAGGCGGCCTCGTCCGCTCCGTTCATGCGCCCGAGGATCTGCTGCCGGCGGCGCAGGCGCTGGCGCGCAAGTTTGCCGCGAGCAGCTCGTCAGCCGTCGCCGCCGCAGTGAACCGCCGGCTGATGTGGAGCATGTGGGGCGCCCAGGACCCGCTCGATGCGGTGACCCTCGACCTGCAATGCGT
>MKRV01000168.1 GCA_001897995.1 Alphaproteobacteria bacterium 65-37
TTCCTGTGGATCAGCGCCGTGACGGCTTTCATCGGCTTGTTGACCCATTGCAACATCGACCTGCGCACCGGCCCGATCGATCGCATCTTCAACACGCCGGGCCTACATCGTTGGCACCATTCGAAAGTGCTGCGCGAAGGCAACAGCAATTACGGCGAGAACCTGGTGCTGTGGGATCTACTGCTCGGCACCTACTTCAATCCGCCGCGGCGGCCGCCCGCCGACATCGGCATCCGCGGGCACGTCGCCCGTGGCTTCCTGCGGCAGTTGCTGCAGCCTTTCACGGCCGCCGGCGTGCGCGCGCTCTTTCGGCCCTGAGGCGCCAATTCAAGGTCAACGGCGCCTGTCGTAGCGACGGTCGAGATAGTCGAGCAGCTCGGCGCAGCTGCGCGGCCGGCCGTCGCTGTAGCGCCCGTCGGTGCAGGGATGAGGACGGTCCGCGCGTTCCCAGCGCGGCGCCCAACGACGATCGAGTTCGTCCAGGAGTTCTGCGCAGGTCCGCGGCCGGCCGTCGCTATAGCGCCCATCGGTGCAGGGATTGGTGCTCTCCCTGACCGGCAGGACGAACGCGACAGGAGGCGAAGCGAGGTCAAGAGACGAGGGTCCGGCCCACGCGGGAAAGTCGGTGCCGGCGGTCGCGAGAATTGACGCGAGCCCTATCGAAAACGAGCGGAAAACCTTGACCATGGACACCTACACCGAAAACAGAAGATCTCGGCGACAAGGTGCGACGGCTGGATTGAGGGAACATTGCGCCCCGACGCCAGGATCCAGGGACCTCGCGTCAGTCGAGCGTGGGTGTGGCAGCCAGCCAGTCGACGTAGCGTGCCGGCAGGAGGTCGCGGCCGGCCAGGAGATAGCCGAGATACTCCCGGGTGGGCCGCAGCCCGTCGGCGACCTTCAGCGCCACGTAGGTCACGGCTTCGACCGGGACATTGGTGTCGGCCCGCACGACCTGCACCGTACGGCGCTCGTAATGGCCGGTCGCGACGCCCTCGAAGCGGTCCAGGATCGCCAGGCCCTCGGCCGGCAGGGCGTTCAGGGTGCCGTGCACCGCACCGCCGGCCACAAGGACGATGTTACCGACGCCTGCTCCCTCGGGCGTCCGCGCGACCTTGTTGAAGACCAGCCGCCAGCCGTCGAGCCGTCCGGCAATGCGTTCGCCCGCGGCGACGCCGTCGGGCTGCAGCCTTTTCGCGAACAGTCTGTCGGCGTCCATGTTGGAGCCATAGGCGAAGTACCAGTTCACAGCACCTTCCATACATGGACCTTGTCGTCGTAGCCGCGGATCGGCAGCGGCCCGAGATCGATTGCACCGTCGCCCGCGACGGCGGCATGCACCGAGCCGGACACCAGCACCTGCGCGCCGGTTTCCTTGGTGAGCTGCTCGAGCCGAGCGGCAAGGTTCACCGTCTCGCCGATCACCGTGTACTCCTTGCGCCGCGGCGAGCCCACAGTACCCGTCACCGCCTCGCCCATGTGAATGCCGATGCCGACGCGCAAGGCCTGTGCCGGCCTCTCCTTGTTCCAGGCCTCGACGGCCTCGATCATCGCCCGCGCGGCCGCCAGGGCGTTCTTCGCCGCCGACGGATCGGCGAGCGGCGCGCCGAACAGCGCGAGGAAGCCGTCGCCCAGGAACTTGTTGATGATGCCGTTGTGCCGGTCGACGACCTCGATCATGTCGGCAAAGAAGGCGTTGAGCAGCTCCACCGTTTCGCCGGCGGAACGCCGCAAGGTCATCGCCGTGAAGCCGCGGATATCGAGAAACAGCACGCAGACGGTGCGCAGCTCGCTCGGGGGCTCGGCCTGCGCGGCAAGCAACTGCTCGACGACGGCTGGCGAGACATGCTGGCCGAACAGGCTGGTCACGCGATCGCGGGCCGCGCCGGCCCGGGCGGAACTTTCGAACTGCCGCCGCAGGCTCATGGCGACCAGCCCGGCGACGACGCCGCTGCCCAGCAGCACAATGCTGCGGCCGGCATAAAACATCGGCAGGCTCTCGGCCGTGCTGTTCGCCGGATCGACCGGCAGCAGCACCAGCGCCAGGACCATCTGCAGCACCGCCGCGACGACGCCCGTCCACACCGACAGCCAGAAATCGAGGCGCAGGGTCGACAGCAGAATAAAGACGAAAAACAGGAACGGCGGCCAGAAGGACAGCACGAGCTCCGGCGACATGTAGTCGCTCAGCAGGTAGGTCGCTGTCGCGGGCACCGACGTTTCGACCAGGGCATTGGCAAAACGTCCGATCCGCGGGAAGTCGCGGTCCTTGGAGGCACGCCACCGCAGGATGTTGAGCGAGGCGAACTCGTAGACCAGATAAGGCGCCACGCTCACCAGCGGCACCCAGCCCGGCACTTTTTTGTCGAACAGGCGCTCGTCGATCTGTGGAACGAGGTTCAGCACGACCAGCGCCAGAGCCAGGATGATGGCCAGCACCCAGATGATCACCTTCATCCGCTGCTGTTCGCTGCGCATGATTTCGCGGCGAAGCGCGTCGGAATAGGTGTCGGGCACCTCCGCTTCTGGCATCTCCTCATGCTACCCGAGGAGCGTTAGGCTCCACAACGGCGGGAGGCAGTGCTAGGAACGGTCCATGGCGTTGAAGGAGATCGCGCGGGAATTCCAGGGCAAGGCCGCCCATCTGGCCCTTCGCATGCCGATTTCCTGGGTCAATATCATCACGGGGCCGCCGGCCGCCGTCGACGGCCGCACGCTCGATGGCCGTACCCAGTGGTTTCTCCAGCTCCTGGCACGCAGCCGCCAGCCCGCCCTGCATCAGCTGAGCGTCGCCGAAGCCCGTACGGACTTCGACACTTTCATGCAGCTGATGAGCGGCCGGCCGGCACCGGTTGGCGAGATCGTCGACCGAACTGCCAACGGATCTACAGGGTCCCTGCGCATTCGTATCTACCGTCCGGCCCACAGCGTTGCCCGGCTGCTGCCGACCATCCTCTATTTCCACGGCGGCGGCTTCGTGATCGGCAGCCTCGAAGGCTACGACCTGGCCTGTCGCTATTTCTGCGCCCGCTCGGGCTGCGCCGTGGTTTCGGTCGATTACCGGCTGGCGCCGGAGCACAAGTTCCCCGCGGCCATCGACGACGGCGTTGCGGCGTTCCGCTGGCTGTCGGCCGAAGCGGCCCAGCTCGGCCTCGACCCCAGCCGCATCGTGCTGGCGGGTGATTCGGCCGGTGGCACCATCGCCGCGGTCGCCGCCCAGGAGCTGCGCGGCGAGCCGCACCCGCCTTGCCTGCAATGGCTGATCTATCCGGCGACCGACCTTGCCGGCGGCACGGCCTCGCACAAGAGCTGCGGTGAGGGTTTCCTGCTGACGGCCGCCGACATGGAGTGGTTTCGCGGCCACTATCTCAATTCACCCGCCGAGATCGACGATCCCCGCGCCTCGCCCCTCAGGGCCGCCGACCTCACCGGCGTGGCCCCGGCGCTGGTCTTCACCGCGGGCTTCGACCCGCTGCGCGACGAGGGCGAGGCCTATGCCGACCGGCTCACCGCCGCCGGGGTGAAGACCATCCATCGCGAATTCGATACGCTGATCCACGGTTTTATCGGCATGCGCGGCGCCCTGCACGCGGCCGCCCGTGCCATGGACGACATGGTCGCGGGCTTGCGCCACGAGCTCGCGCAATTGGGAAGGTGACGGGACAGCGAGTATGAACGAACAGACGACGCCCACGGAATCGCGGCCGACAGATACACGGACCGAACGCGGCGGCCGGCGCGAACAGAACAAGGCGGAGAACCGCACCGCCCTTCTGAAGGCCGCCCGCGCGGTGTTTGCGGAGATGGGCTACGGCGCGGCGAGCGTGCGCGACATCGTGCGTCGCACCGATCTCGCCTCGGGCACCTTCTACAATTACTTCAAGGACAAGGACGAGATCTTCGAGGCGGTGGTGGGCGAGCTCACCGGCATCCTGCTGCAGCGCCACCGCCAGGGCCGCGCCCAGGCCACGTCGGCCGAGGAGTTCCTGCACCATCACTACGCGGCCTACTTCAACTTCCTGGCCGAGGATCCCGAGCTGCTGGCGCTGGCGCGGTCGAGCTTCACCGCCGTCCGCACCCTGCTCGACAAGCCCGACGTTCGCGCGCTGGCCAAGGCACTGAACGATGACATCCGCACCGCCATCGCCTCGGGCGTGCTGCCCAATGTCGATGTCTCCTACCTCAGCGCCTCGATGGCAGGCGTCGCCTTCGAGATCTCGATGGTGATGGTCACCCGCGACCCCGTCGACCCCGCAGCCGCGACCGAGTTCGCGACGCGCCTGATGATCGGCGGCCTGCACCGCCTGCCACGGCGCTGAAACTTCACCTGACGCGCCTGCCGATCACCTCGGCGAGGCGATCGACGCCGGCCCGCAGCGCCGGCAGGCTGTAGCCGGTGAAGCCGAGCAGGAGCGCCTGCAGCGGCGGCGCCGACAGGTAGAGCTTGCTCATCGGACGCAGGACCAGGCCACGCGCGGCCGCCTCTTTTGCGAGAGCGGTATCGCTCCAGCCCGGAGCCAGCCGCGCCAGGAGGCGCATGCCCTGGTCGGGAACCTCGACCTCCAGGACGCAGCCAAGCTTCGCGCGAAGCGCCGCCGCAAGCTGGTCGCGTGCCACGCGATAGGTCGCGCGCATGCGGCGCACATGGGCCTCGAAGTGCCCCTGCTCGATGAAATCGGCCACAACACTTTCCGTCACGGCCGGCGCCTGGCGATCCGTGAGATGGCGTGCCGCCGTCATTGCCTGGAGGAGCTCGTGGGGAACGACGGCATAGCCCAGCCGCAGGCCGGGGAAGACCACCTTGCTGAAGGTGCCGAGATAGATCACCCGCTCGCCGCGATCGATGCCCTGCAGTGAGGCGATCGGTCGGCCGGCATAGCGGAACTCGCTGTCGTAATCGTCCTCGATGATCCATGCGCGGGCCTCGCGCGCCCAGGCCAGCAGTTCCAGCCGCCGCGCCATCGAGAGGACGACACCCGAAGGCGATTGATGCGAGGGCGTCACGTAGGCGGCCCGCGCCAGCGGCGACGCGGCCACCCCGTTGGCGACCACCAGCCCCTGATCGTCGACCGGGACGGGAACGATGCGGGCGCGCGCCGCCTTCAGGGCGTCGTGCAGGGCGGGATAGGTCGGATCCTCGATCCATACCGGATCGCGCGGTTCGATCAGGATCTTCAGTACCAGATCGATCGCCTGCTGCACCCCCGACAGGATCAGGATCTGATCGGCCTCGCACTGCACGCCGCGTGACGCCCGCAGATAATGGGCCAGCGCCTCGCGCAGCCGCGGCGAGCCGCGCGGATCGCCATAGCCCAGCCACAGGGCATCCGGCCGGCGCAGCGCCGCAGCCGTCAACCGGCGCCAGGTCGCGAGCGTCTGCTCGTCGAGCGAACAGCGGCCGGTGTTGAACGGAACGGCCTCGAACTGCGCCGGATCCGGCGCCAGGGCCGCGTAGCGCGCCGCCGGCTTCGGCCGCCGGTTGGGCGCCGATGCCTGGGCCAGCGCCCGCGCGAGCGCGCGATGCGGCGGCCGTTGCAGCGGCTCGAGCATGTCGGGGGAGACGAAGGTCCCTGCGCCCTGCCGGCCGATCAGGTAGCCCTCGGCCAGGAGCTGCTCGTAGACGCCGACCACGGAGGCCCGCGACACGCCGAGCCTCTCGGCGACGAGACGGCTGGCGGGCAGCCGGCTGCCCGCCGGTGCGATGCCGTCCAGGATCAGGCGCCTGAGCGCACCATAGAGCTGTCGAAAGATCGATTCCGGGGCGCCGCGATCGATCGAAAACGACAGCAGCTCCGACCCGTCGGCAAAATTGGTCTGGTCCCTTGCCACCAATTGGACCTGTCGCCGACCATTCGGTTTCGCTTTCTTCGCGCGCCGCGTTCTCGAAGGAGCCTGCCTCATGTCGTCGACCCTACCCGAACAAAACGAATTCGGTCAGCCGATCGGACCGGAAGTCGGTGACTGGAGTCCAGTGGCCCTGCCGTCGAAGGCACCGATGGAAGGGCGCTTCTGCAGCCTGGCGCCGGTCGATCCGGCCGAGGATTGCGGCCCGCTCTTTGCCGCGCTCACCGACGGCGACGACGGCCGGCTCTGGACCTATCTGCCGTTCGAACGGCCTCATGACCGCGACGATCTCGGCCGGCTGCTCGTCTACTTTGCCCGCGAGTACCAGCCCTTCGCCATCCGCGACGGGCGAAGCGGCGCCCTGCTCGGGGTGGCGAGCTACATGCGGCCCAATCCCGGCGCCGGCTCGATCGAGGTCGGCGCCGTGATCTACAGCCCGCGCCTGCAGCGCTCGCCCATCGCGACCGAGGCGATGTACCTGATGATGGCGCGGGTCTTCGCGACGGGATACCGGCGCTACGAATGGAAGTGCCATGCGCTCAACGCCGCCTCGCGGGCGGCGGCGTTGCGGCTGGGCTTCCAGTTCGAAGGCATCTTCCGCCAGCACGCGATCTACAAGCGGCGATCGCGCGACACGGCGTGGTTCTCGGTGATCGACAGCGACTGGGCGGGCCTCAGCCTCGCGTTCGAAGCCTGGCTGGCGCCGGAGAACTTCGATCGCGAGGGTCGGCAGATACAGTCGCTGGCATCCCTGCGGTTAGGAACGCCCTGAGTGAGGGACGCCCTGAGGGACGCCCTGAGCCTCAGGCCCCCTGGACGATCGGGTTGCGCAGCACGCCGATCTTCTCGATCTCGACCTCGCAGACGTCGCCCGGCTTCAGCCAGTTCTGCGGCTTGCGGGCCAGGGCCACGCCCGACGGCGTGCCGGTGATGATGACGTCGCCCGGCTCCAGGGTCATGACTTTGGTGAGCTCATGCACCAGGGTCGGCACGTCGAAGATCAGGTCGTCGGTGTTGCTGTCCTGCATGACCTTGCCGTTGACGCGGGTCATGATGCG
>MKRV01000169.1 GCA_001897995.1 Alphaproteobacteria bacterium 65-37
CGACCGCCTGCCCCGTCGCCACCAGGGCCGAGCCCATGAACACCGAGACGATGTCGGGATAGGCGATCGCCGCACCGAACGAGGAGTTCTTGATCAGGTTGAGGTACTGGCTGGTGATGGGCGGAATGATCACCGGCATGGCCTGCGGGATCACCACAAGCCGCACCACGCGGCCTTGGCTGAGACCGAGCGCCCGACCGGCATCGAGCTGGCCCTGGCGCACCGACTGGATGCCGCCGCGCACCACCTCGGCGATGAAGCCCGCGGTATAGGTCGACAGCGCCGCAAACAGCGCGACGAACTCCGGCACCAGCACGAAACCGCCGCGATAGTTGAAGCCGCGCAGGGTCGGCATGTCCCATGTCGTACCGAAACCCGCCGCCACGAAGGCCGCGAGCGGCAGAGCCCCGCACAGCACGACGCCCACGAGCCAGAGCGGAAAGTCCCGGCCAGTGCGCGCCTGGCGGGCTTTCGCCCAACGTGCGAGCCCCGCCTGGAGGGCAATCAGCACCAGGGTCGCGACGATCGCGAGACGGAAGCCCGTGACGTCATTGGGCGTCGGGATGGAGAGGCCGCGGCGGTTGAGAAAGACGACGTCTAGGAAGCCCAGGCTCTCGCGCGGCGCCGGCAGGGCGGCCAGGACGCCGAAGTACCAGAACAGCACGAAGAACAGCAGCGGGATGTTGCGCACGAACTCGATGTAGAAGCCCGCCAGGCTCGACAGCAGCCAGTTGCGCGACAGGCGCAGGAGGCCGACCGTGAAGCCGATCACCGTCGCCACCACAATCGACGCCGCCGACACCAGGATGGTGTTGACGACGCCGGTCCAGAGCAGCGCCAGGATGGTATCGGAGGGCTTGTAGCCCGTCAGATTGAACGGCACTTCGATGCCGGAGTCGCGCCACAGGAACTGAAAGCCGGTCGCCATGCCGGCTTTCAACATGTTCTCCGAGGCGTTCTGCACGAAGAACCAGACGACGGCGATCAGCCCGACCGTCGCCAGGCCCTGCCAGAAGTAGTCGCGGACCTTGCGGTCGCGGAAGAAACCGATCACTGGAACGGCGGCGTGAACAGCAGGCCACCCTTGGTCCAGAGCTGGTTGGCGCCGCGCGGCAGCTTGAGCGGTGAGCCCATGCCGACGGTACGTTCGTAGCTTTCGCCGTAGTTTCCGACCTGCTTGATGGCATTGAACATCCAGTCGTTGGAGATGCCCATCATCTCGCCGAACTTGCCTTCGACGCCCAGCAGCCGGCGGACCTCGGAGTTGGTCGACTTCGCCTTCATCTCGTCGACGTTCTTGGAGGTGACGCCCAGCGCCTCGGCGGCGATGGTGCCGTTCAGCACCCAGCGCACGATGAGCTGCCAGCGCTCGTCCCCCCAGCGCGTCACCGGCCCCTGCGGATCATTGGAGATGATCTCCGACAGGATCTGATGTTCTTCCGGATTCTTGAACTTGATGCGCTGGCCGGCCAGCGCGCCGATACCGGCGGTATAGGCGTCGCAGCGGCCCTGGTCGTAGGCCGAGATGGCATCGTCGTTCTTCTGGAAGTTGATGATGGTGACCTTGAGGTTGCGCTCGCGGAACCAGTCGGCCGCCATCTTCTCCTCGGTCGATCCGGCGGCAACGCAGATCGTCGCATCGGCGAGGTCCTTCACCGCGGCGACCTTGGCCTTGGTGCGCACGACGAAAGTCTGGCCTTCGTAGAAATTGATGCCCTGGAAGTTCACCCCCAATGTCGCGTTGCGCGAGAAGGTGATCGTGGTGTTGCGCGACAGCAGGTCGACCTGGCCGGATTGCAGCACGGCCCAGCGCTGCTGCACCGAGGTCGGCGTGAATTTGACCTTGGTGGCATCGCCCAGGACTGCTGCCGCCAGGGACCGGCAATAGTCGACATCGAGGCCCGTCCACTCCCCCTTGTCATTGGCGAAGGAGAAGCCCGGCAGGCCGAGATGCACGCCGCATTCGACATGGCCGCGGGCCTTGATCGCGTCGAGCGTCGGGCTGGGCGCGAGCTGCTGAGCCCCGGCGGACGTGGCGGCAACGAAAAAAGCCGCCGAAATGGCGCTGGCGAAGACTTTCATGGCGGTACTCCCCTTCTGGCGGCGACCGTACAAGCCATCGCAATGCGAGTAAACTGCACGACGAAATCCGCCCTGTGGGGCGATCCCCAGCCCACCGGGGCCCCCGCCGGTCGCTACTCCCGCAACTTGAGGAGATCGACCAAAGCGGTGCGCAGGCCCTCCACCGTCAGCTCCTCCGGCGCCGGCCGCGTCATCCAGTCGGACACCCAGTGCCTCGGCCGCTTGCCGCGATAGGTCGAGAGCAACCGGTCCGCCAGCCCGTAGTTGCCGAGGAGGAGCGCGCCGTGCACCGCGTACAGGAACGACGCCTCCTCTTTCGTGAGAGGCCGGCCCGCGCCCTCCATACGATCGAGTTCGCGCGCATACTCGCCCTCGGTCGTTCGCCGAAAGTCGTCGTCGTACTCCAACGCACCATTCCCCCGCACGAAACCCTTGCACGAAGACTGGGACGCAGTGTGCCTTGGCCGCTGAAACAAGCGAGCAAGAAATTTGCAACTCAACCCATACGTGATATGCGTTGTTGCGGCCTCTTTGAAATATTCAATGCGACGCAGGACGCGTCATAAAAGTGCAGCCAGAAAGTCGGACATGATCTCGTGGCGCTGCCGCGAGGATTCGATGATGCTGGAATTGCAGGACTTGGTGCAGCGGCTGGAAGCAACCGGCCGACAGATCCTGGAAACTCCGACCCAGCTCGACCTTCACCGCGATCTGTTGCAGTTGATCCATCAAATATCGGTATTGGCGCGCGCACCCGACCTTCCGCTCTTTCTCCGCAGCGGTGCGAAGGACATCGAAACCTCGGCGGTTCGCGTCGCCCGCACCCTCGAGGCGCCGGCCTCCCCCGATCTCGCGGAGATCGTTCGGGAGATGCAGGCCAGCCTCGAGGCCTTGCGCTCCGCCATCGAGCGTGGTCGGGCCTAACTTGCTATTGTCATCCGATCGATCATCGTCTCTACGTACGGTTGCGAACGGATCGGCGAGCGATCAGAGTATCGCAGCGTCAGGAGGGGAGTTCATGTCCGCAGGCCACGATCACGCCGGTCATAGCCATGGCGGCCACGCCCACAATCACGCGGCCGGCGCCAGCAGCCGGATGCTCGGCATTGCGCTCGCCCTCACCGGCACGTTTCTGATCGTCGAGCTGGTCGGCGCTTATCTGTTCAACAGCCTGGCTCTGCTCTCCGACGCGGCGCACATGTTCACCGACGCTGCGGCGCTCGCCATCGCCCTGGCTGCCGTGAAGATCGGCCAGCGACCTGCGGACGAGCGCCGGACCTTCGGCTATCGACGCTTCGAGATCCTGGCCGCCGCCTTCAACGCGCTGCTGCTGTTCGCCGTGGCAGCCTTCGTGCTGTGGGAGGGCGTCAGCCGCCTGATGGTCGCCCAGCCGGTCGAATCGCAGGGCATGCTGGTGATCGCCGTGGCGGGCCTGGTGGTCAATCTCATCGCCATGCGCCTGCTTTCGGCCGGCAAGGAGCAGAGCCTCAACGTCAAGGGCGCCTATCTCGAAGTCTGGGCCGACATGCTGGGCTCGGCCGGCGTGGTCGCTGCCGCCATCGTCATCATGCTCACCGGCTGGACCTGGGTCGATCCGATCGTGGCCATCGCCATCGGCCTCTGGGTGCTGCCGCGCACCTGGATCCTGCTGAAGGACACGACCCAGATCCTGCTCGAGGGCGTGCCGGCACATCTGAAGCTCGCCGATATCCGCACCGCCATCGCGGACGCCCCGGGTGTCGGCGGCGTGCACGACCTCCATGTCTGGTCGATGAGCAGCAACGACGTCAGCCTCTCCGCCCATGTCGTCCTGGCCGAAGGTGCCGAGGCCGAAACCGTCCGGCGCGGCGTGGCGGCCCTTCTGCACGACCGGTTCGAGATCGAGCACGTGACGATCCAGACCGAGCTCGAAGCGTGTGCCGCACACGAGTCGGTCCATCCCTAGAGGGTATCCAGAGAGGGGTCATCCTTAGGAGAGCTAATCCTCGTTCCTCCCCGTTCCGTGCTAGAACGCGGCCGATTCGGCGGAGGAAACGATGGTCGCGAGTATCGGACACTTTATCGACAACAAGCTGGTGGCGGGAAAGAGCGGCCGTACCGGCGACATCACCAACCCTGCGACCGGTGAGCTGACGGCCAAGGTCGCCTTCGCCTCGGTCGAGGAGATCGATGCCGCGGTGCAAACCGCCAAGAAGGCGCAGCTCGCCTGGGCGGCAACGCCGCCGCTGCGCCGCCAGCGGGTCATGTTCAACCTCAAGGGGCTGATCGAGAAGCGGATCGACGATCTGGCGCGGCATCTATCGCTGGAGCACGGCAAGACCTTCGACGATGCCAAGGGCGAGATCGGCCGCGGTCTCGAAGTCGTGGAGTTCGCCTGCGGCATCGCCCACCACATGCGCGGTGATTTCACCGAGCAGGTCGCGTCCGACATGGACTCCTGGTCGATCCGCCAGCCGCTGGGCGTGGTGGCCGGCATCACCCCCTTCAACTTCCCGATCATGATCCCCTGCTGGATGGGCGCCATGGCCGTGGCCACCGGCAATGCCTTCATCCTGAAGCCGTCGGAAAAGGACCCCAGCGCGCCGATGCTGCTGGCCGAGCTTTATGCCGAAGCGGGCGCGCCGGCCGGCATCTTCCAGGTGCTGAACGGCGACAAGGTCGCGGTCGACGCGCTCCTGATGCACCCAGACGTGCCGGCCATCTCCTTTGTCGGGTCGACGGCGATCGGCGAGTACGTCTACCACACCGGCACGCAGCAGAATAAGCGCGTGCAGGCGCTGTGCGGTGCCAAGAACCACATGGTCGTGATGCCCGACGCCGATCTCGACCAGGTGACCGACGCCCTCATCGGCGCCGCCTATGGCGCGGCCGGCGAGCGCTGTATGGCGATTTCGGTGGCGGTGGCCGTCGGCGATGTCGGCGATCGACTGATCGAAAAGCTGGCGCCGCGCGTCTCCTCCCTGAAGGTCGGGCCGGGCCTCGATCCGCAGTCCGAGATGGGGCCGCTGGTGACCCGCCAGCACCGCGACAAGGTGATGGGCTATGTCGACCAGGGCGTGAAGGAAGGCGCCAAGCTGGTGGTCGACGGCCGCGGCCTGAAGCTGCAGGGCTACGAGAACGGCAACTTCATGGGTGGCTGCCTGTTCGACAACGTCACCGAGGACATGACCATCTACAAGGACGAGATCTTCGGCCCGGTCCTCTCGGTCGTGCGCTCCCGGACGTTCGACGATGCGGTGAAGCTGGTGAACGACCACGCCTACGGCAACGGAACGGCCATCTTCACCCGCGACGGCGATTCCGCCCGCGCCTTCGCCAACAACGTGAAGATCGGCATGGTCGGCATCAACGTGCCGATCCCGGTGCCGGTGGCCTATCACAGCTTCGGCGGCTGGAAGGCCTCGGTGTTCGGCGATCACGGCATCTACGGCATGGAAGGCGTGCGCTTCTACACCAAGCTCAAGACCGTGACCGCCCGCTGGCCGACCGGCATCCGGTCGGGTGCGGAGTTCAACTTCAAGGCGCGCGCCTAGAGGGCGGCACGACGTGACGGCGGCTGCGCCGTCACTTCTTCTCGATGTTCCAGAAGATCGTGACCGGCGAAACGAGGCTGCCGGTCACGTTTTTCCGCAGCGCCACCGGCGCGTACCATTGCCCGACATAGCCGTGCGTCGGGGACTGCGACACGCGCACCTGCATGGCGGTAGCCAGTTCCTTCTGCTTGACTGGATCGGTCTCGTCGGCGAAGGCGGCGCGCAGGCGCAGGAGCTCGTCGTCCTTCGGCCAGCCGAACCAGGCGTTCTCGCCAACCGCGTTGATGTAGGTGTTGGCCAGCGGGTCGACGATATCGACGGCGGCCGATGAGGTCAGGAAGGCGTTCCAGCCGCCCTTGTCGGGCGGATCCTTGCGGGCGCGGCGGCTGACCAGGGTCTGCCAATCCATCGAGACCATGTCGACCTTGAGACCGGCCTTCTCCATCAGCGCCTTGGCGACCGGTGCCAGGTTCGTCAGCACGTAGAGGTCGGTCGAGTGCATGAGGACGACGGAGGTGCCGTCATAGCCGCCCTCCTTCAACAGCTCCTTCGCGAGCGTGAAGTCGCTATTGTACATTTTTTCCATGCCCGCGGTGGTGGCATAGGGCGTGTCGCACATGAACATCGCCTTGCACACCTTGTAATACCGGGGATCGCCGATCACGCCATCGAGAAAGTCCTTCTGGTTGAAGGCGGCGATCACGGCCTGACGGATCTTCGCATTATCGAACGGCTTGAAAAGCTGATTGAAGCGGAAGATGTACTGATTGCCCCACCTGTTCAGGTTGACCAGCTTGATGTTGGGATCGGCCTCCATGACCTTGAACAGGTCGTGCTGCGGGCTTTCGATCATGTCGATCTCGCCCTTCAGCAGGGCGTTCACCGCGGTCTGCTGGTCGGGCATCGCCACCCATTCGACGCGGTCGACCTTGGCGATCTTGCCGCCGGCCAGCCCCGACGGCGGCTCGGCGCGCGGCTTATACTTCGGGTTCTTGACGTAAACCGTCTTGTCGCCAGGCTTCCACTCGTCTTTCTTGAAGATGAACGGCCCCGAGCCGATGTAGTCGTCGATCTGCTTGCCGGGATCGGTCTCCGCCACCTTCTTCGGCATGATGAAGGGATTGCCCGAGGGCTTGCCCAACGCCTGCAGCATGACGCCGGTCGGTGCCTTCAAGATAATCTGGAAGGTCTTGGGATCGACCGCCTTCACGTCGACGACCTTGGCCCACAGGATCTGCCCCAGGGGATCGCGGACCGACCAGCGTTTCAGCGACGGGATGACGTCGGCCGATGTCACCGGCGTGCCGTCGTGAAACTCGAGACCATCGCGCAAGGTGAAGGTCCAGGTGAGCTTGTCGTCGCTCACCTTCCACGCGTCGACCATCTGCGGCTTGACCTCGAGATTTTCGTCGAGGGCAAACAGCGTGTCGTAGATCATGTAGCCGTGGTTGCGGACGATGTACGCCGTCGTCCAGATCGGATCGAGGATCTTGAGATCCGAATGATTGACGACCCTGAGGGTCGTCTGTGCCTGAGCCATCCCTACGCCGCCTGCCGCGACGCCGAGAACGCACGCCAATGCCAAGCCGAGAACTCGCCTCTTCATGTCCCCTCCCTTGTTCGTCCGCCCCCTATTCGCAGACTGCCTGCATCCTCTATGAAGCAGGCAGCCATTGGCAAGGGGCAACGAACAAGGGCGGGTCGCTGCTACGCCGTCACTTCTTCTCGACGTTCCAGAACACCGGCACGGGTGACGTCACGTTGCCGCTGATGTTCTTACGGGTCCCCATCGCGCCGGTGTACTGCCCCAGGACGGCATGGGTCGGCACCTCGGCCGCACGCAGCTGGATCTTTTCGACCAGTTCCTTGCGCTTGCCTTCGTCGGTCTCGTCGGCAAAAGCCTGGCGCAGGCGGGTGATCTCCTCGTCGCACGGCCAGCCGAACCAGGCCTTGTCGCAGCTCGCGCTGATGAAGCTCGAATTCACGGGATCGAGCGAATCGACGCTGCTGGTCGAGGTGATCAGGACGTTCCAGCCGCCCTTGTCCGGCGCCTCCTTCTTGGCGCGGCGCGCGACCAGCGTCTGCCAGTCCATCGACTGCATGTCGACCTTGAGACCGGCCTTCTCCATCAGCGCCTTGGCGATCGGCGCCATGTTGGTCAGCACGTAGAGATCGGTCGAATGCAGCAGCACGACCGGGGTGCCGTCATAGCCGCCTTCGGCGAGAAGCTGCTTGGCCTTGGTAAAGTCGCTGCCGTACTTGTCCTCGAAGCCGGCATTGGTCTCGTAAGGACCGCCGCAGACGAACATCGCCTTGCAGATCTTGTAGTAGTCGGGATCGCCGATCACGCCTTCGAGGAAATCCTTCTGGTTCAGGGCATAGAGCATCGCCTGCCGGTTCTTGGCGTTGTCGAACGGCTTGTGGAGCTGATTGAAGCGATAGATGTACTGGTTGCCCCACTTGTTGGTGGTCACCAGCGCGACGTTCTTGTCCTTCTTCAGGATCGGGTAGAGATCGTGCTGCGGCTGCTCGATGATATCGATCTCGCCGGCCTGCAGGGCATTGACCGCGGTCTGCTGGTCGGGCATCGCCACCCATTCGACGCGGTCGACCTTGACGACCTTGCCGCCGGCCAGTCCCGAGGCCGGCTCGGCGCGCGGCTTGTATTTCGGGTTCTTCACGTAGACCGTCTTGTCGCCGGGCTTCCATTCGTCCTTCTTGAAGATGAACGGCCCCGACCCGATGGTGTCGTCGATCTGCTTGGACGGATCGGTCTCGGCCACCCGCTTGGGCATGATGAAGGGGTTGCCCGAGGGCTTGGCCAGCGCCTGCAGCACGACGCCGGTCGGCGCCTTGAGCACGAGCTGGAACGTCTTGGGATCCAGGGCCTTGGCCTCGGCGACCTTGGCCCACAGGATCTGGCCCAGCGAATCGCGAGCAGCCCAGCGCTTGAGCGACGCAATCACGTCTTCGGACGTCACCGGCTGGCCATCGTGGAATTCGAGGCCGTCGCGCAGGGTGAAGGTCCAGGTGAGCTTGTCGTCGCTCGTCTTCCAGCTATCGACCATCTGCGGCTGGATCTTGAGATTGCTGTCCAGCGCGAACAGCGTGTCGTAGACCATGTAGCCGTGGTTGCGCACGATGAAGGCCGTGGTCCAGATCGGATCGAGGATCTTGAGAT
>MKRV01000170.1 GCA_001897995.1 Alphaproteobacteria bacterium 65-37
TGATCCACCGGGTGGATATTGCCCAGGCCTCCGCACGGCCCGGCGTGCACCTGATTGCGACGGCGGTGGATCTCGCGGCCGACGGGCTCGGGCCGCTGCCCTGCATGGCCGCCGTGAAGCCGCTGATCGTGCCACCGCGGCCGGCGCTGGCCGAGGGCCGTGTCCGCCATGTCGGCGATCCGGTGGCCTTCGTCGTTGCCCAGTCCGCCGAGATCGCCCGCGAAGCGGCGGAGCTGATCGAGGTCGATTACGAGCCGCTGCCATCGGTCGTCGACGGCCGGGCGGCGATCGCAGACGGTGCGCCGGTGCTGTGGGATCAGGCGCCCGGCAATCTCGCCTACCACGTCCAGCGCGGCGACCGCGACGCGGTCCGGCACGCCCTCGCCCAGGCGGCGCACACCGTCGAGGTCGAGGTGATGAACAACCGCGTCGTCGTGGTGCCGCTCGAGCCGCGCGCCGGTATCGCGCAGTACGACGCGACCACGGATACCATGGACCTCGAGCTGACCGGCCAGGGCGTGCATGGCATTCGCCGCCAGCTCGCCGAGTTCGTGTTCAAGGTGCCGCTCGAGCGCATCCGCCTGCATGCGCCGGATGTCGGCGGCGGCTTCGGGATGAAGAACTTCCTCTATCCCGAATGGGTGCTGTTGCTCTGGGCGGCCCGCAGGCTGAGGCGGCCGGTGCGCTGGCTCGCCGACCGGGCCGAGGAGTTCGTGACCGGCGCGCAGGGGCGTGACATCGAAGCCCGCGCGAGACTTGCGCTCGACGCGGCGGGGCGCTTCCTCGCCCTCGATGTCGAGATGGTGGCCAATCTCGGCGCCTATCTCTCGGGCAATGGCCCCGGTGCTTCGGTCGTCGCCGCATCGACAGCGCAAGGCGGCGTCTACGACATCCCGGCGATCGCCGTCGATATCCGCGGTGCCTTCACCAACACCGTGCCGGTCGACGCCTATCGCGGCGCCGGCAAGCCGGAGGCGAACTACATCGTCGAACGCGCCGTCGAGGCGGCGGCGCGCGCGATCGGCCGCGATCCCGCCGACCTTCGGCGGCAGAACCTGATCGCTTCCTTTCCGCATCGCACGGCGATGGGCATGGCCATCGACTCGGGGGGCTTCGCCGACAACCTCGACGCCGCGATCGCGCGCGCCGACCGGGCAGGCTTCGATGCGCGGCGGGCGGCGGCCAAGGAGAAGGGCCTGCTGCGCGGGCTGGGCGTCGCCTGCTTCCTCGAAACCTCACGCGGTGCGCCCAACGAGGGGGCGGAGGTCCGCTTCCAGGGCGACGGCTCGGTGACGATCGCCGTGGGTACCGAATCGAACGGGCAGGGGCACGAGACGGCTTTCGCGCAGATCGCGGCGCGCCATCTCGGCCTGCCGATCGAGGCCTTCCGCTACGTGCAGGCCGACACGCGCGCCGTCCGCAGCGGGGCGGGCCATGGCGGGGCGCGCTCGATGCATATGGGCGGCGCGGCACTGGTCAAGGCGATGGAGGCGGCGCTGGCGACGGCGCGGCGGCTGGCGGCGCATCTGCTGCAGGCCTCGGTCGACGAGCTCGACTATCGCGCGGGACGCTTCGTCGTGCGTGGCAGCGATCGCGCCATCGACCTCGCCACCCTGGCGCGGAGCGCCGGCGATCCCGCGAACCTGCCAGACGGCATGGCGCCTGAGAACGGCCTCGGCGAGCATGTGATGAACATCACCGATGTCTTCACCTTTCCCAGCGGCTGCCATGTGGCCGAGGTCGAGATCGATCCGGAGACAGGGGCGATCCGGCTGGTCGACTACACGGCGATCGACGATTACGGCCGGCTGATCAATCCGATGCTGACCGAAGGCCAGGTCCAGGGCGGCGTGGCGCAGGGGATCGGCCAGGCGCTGCTCGAACACACGGTCTACGATCCGCGATCCGGCCAGCTGCTCAGCGGTTCGCTGATGGACTACGCCCTGCCGCGGGCCGACGACCTGCCGTCGTTCGACATTGCCCTGATCGAGCGGCCGACCGCCGCCAATCCGCTGGGCGTGAAGGGGTCGGGGCAGGCGGGTTGCATCGCCGCCCCCCAGACGGTGATGGCCGCCGTGCTCGATGCCTTGCGGCCGGCTGGCGTGCAGAGCCTCGACATGCCGGCGACGCCTTCCCGGGTTTGGGAGGCGTTGCGGGCGGCGACTCCTGATCGCGTGTAGCGACGACGGCTACTGCGCTGCCGCCAGATAGCGGGCCAGGGGGCCGGCCTTGTCGGCCGGCAGCCTGGCCGGTGCCTCGTTGAGCCTGATGCCGATATCGCAGGCGTCGCCGGGTGACAGTCGCGCCAGGGTGCGCAGCTTGTCGAAGTCGGCCGGCGTCAGCCCGGCCTCGCCGAGCAGCACGGCGGCCTCGGCGTCGCTCGGCGTGGCCGGCGCCTTGCCGGCCTTGAGGGCCGCGCGGCCGGCGCGATAGGCCTTCTCCATCGTCGCCAGCATCTCGCGCATCAGCTTCTGCGCCATTTCGTCGAGCTTCTCGCCGCGCTGGATGCCGATCAGGGCGAGCTCGCGGCAGGTCGCGACATCGACGCTTTTGAGGTGTCGCATCAAGGCGAGCCGTGCGGCCAGCACGGCCTCTGCATCCGCGGCATCTGTCGCCCGCAGAGCCGGCACGATGTGGCTCGAGCGCAGCTCGGCCATCAGCGCCAGCGGCCGGGGCGGCCCCTGGGTCGTGGGATTGCGCAGCTCCTCGGTCAGGGCCTGGCGCAGCCGGGTTTCGGCGCCGGGGACGTCGTCGAGCACCAGCCCCACCAGGGGCAGGGCCCGCGACTCGGCGACCGCCTGGTCGACCATCTGGGCGTCGTTGCCGGTCAGGCGCTCCAGCCCGTAGACCGTCGCCCCGCCGGCAAGGGCTGCCGCCACGGCCGCGACGGCGGTGCGCTGCAGCCGTTGCGCCGTCAGCCGGGCGCGGCCGAACAGGTAGACGATGGCGGCCACCGCGACGGTGATGACGACGACGATCGCGATCTTTTCCACTTTTCCACTCCGGTTTTCACGCCCTGCGACCCAGCCTTGCGCACGGCTGCTGTAGTAAGGTAGGCAGACGGCTCGACGCTCTATGCCCATACATATCGATTTTTTCCACCCCGGCCGTCTGGTCATCATCGTGGCCCGCGGCGTCGTCACCAACGACGACCTTGCTTCGTCCTTCCGGCAGCTCATCGAGAGTGGGGCGCTGCACTACCGCAAGATCATCGATATTTCCTCGCCGTCCAATCCGATGTCGGCCGAAGACATCGAAGGAACGGCGGCGCGGTTCCGCTCGCTGCCCAACGCCGCCGCGCGCGGCCCGCTCGCCTTCGTGGTCGGCCCCGGCCGCGCTGCCGAAAACGCGATGCGATTCGCGGCTCTCACTGAAGGTGAACGGCCGGTGAGGGTGTTTCACAGTCTGCATGAAGCGCGAAAGTGGCTCGAGCAGCAGCCGGTCGGCGTCCCCGTACCCGGAGCACCTAAACCCAGCGGGCCCTAGCTGCCATCTATTTGAATAACAACTGCAAGGGTAAGCCGTCGCGTTGTGCGACGCCCCTGGGGTAGCGTCGGGCGCTCGTAGAGTTCAGTGCCCGACATGCCGTTCAAGCTCGACATCTTTCCCCCCGACCGGATCCTGATCGGCGTTGCGCGCGGCGACATCACGGTTGCCGACCTGGCCGCTTTCATGAAGCAGATCATCGACGCCGACGTTCTGCACTATCGCAAGATCATCGACATCACGACGGCGACCAGCAGCATCGGCGAGCAGGAGCTGCAGGCGATGGCCGAGAGATTGCGGGCGGTACCGGTCCTCAAGCCGCGCGGACCGCTGGCCATCGTGGCCGATCACCAGCGCGGCGAGTTGGGGCGGCTCTTCATGTCGATGACTTCGGCGGAACGGCCAGTCCAGGTCTTCCGCAGCATCCACGAAGCGCGCAGGTGGCTGCTGGAGAATTCGAAGGTCCAGCTTTAGCGCCGCTCCCTATTCGAAGCAGCGGCCGCTGCGGATGGAGCAGGAGTCCGAAACCACGCGGGCGTTGCATTCGTTCCAGGCCGACTGCTCGGCGCCGTCCTTGGTCGGAGCGGCCCCGTAGCCCGACGCGACACCGTTCGGGCTGTAGGCGAAGGCCACGCACCGCGCCAAGGTGGCAAGCCGGATGCGGCAGCTCGGGCCGCCGCCGCACTCGCCCAGCGCCGTGATCTCGGCGGCTTCACGCGTCGCCATGCCGACGGCGACGCCGAAATTCTGCCGGCCGTCGGAAGCAACGGCTCCCCAGACTTCCTGGGCGTGAACGGCCGGCGCCACGACCAACAAGACGGCGGCGGCGAACACGATCGTCGAGAACGCAGCGCGAATCATGGCGTGTTCTTCTCCAGGAAGGCGCGCACGCGCTTGATCGATTCCTGCAGATAGGTCGGCCCGCGCCAGTCCTTCTGCACTTCGAGGTTGGGAGCGAGGGCTGCGATCTCGTCGCTGGTCTTGGCAGGGTGCGGCTTGTCGGTGCCGGGTTGCAGGAACAGCGGCGTCCGGCAGTTCTTCACGAAATCGCGCGTGACCGAGAAGACGAAGTCGCCGCCGAACATGTTGTGGCCGAACGAGTCGATGGTGGCTTGCGAGATCGCGGGCTCGCGCGCCCGCACCGTCTCGCCGTAGCCCTTCACCGCAGCGTCCCAGGTGTCGCGGTTCTCGTGCATGCCGATCGGGTTCTGCAGCACGGCCGCCGCAACGCGATCGGGCGCCTGCTCGATCGCCTCGAAGCAGTAGCTGCCCCCGATGCAGCCCCCCATGACATGGAACTTGCCGAAGCCGAGATGGTCCATCAGCGTGACATGATCGGCCGCGAATGTGTGCCAGCCATGGTCGGGCTGCACATCGGCGGTCGACCTTCCGGCATTGCGCTGATCCATGCCGATCACGGTGAAGCGATCGGCGAGCGCCTCCATGGGATTCATCCAGGCCGCCGGCTGACCGGGGTTGGCCGGGCTTTCCTTCCACATCCCGAGCTGCGACTTCAGCCCGCCGGGGGCATAGAGCAGCAGTGGAAAGCCCTTGCCGTGGACCTCGTAGTAGATCTCGGCATCGGGGCGCTTGAATATCGGCATGCGGGTCTCCTTGTGGAGGTCAACCCTGGGGCTTGTAGCCGATGGAGTCGACGGTCTTCTTCCAGTCGCCGAGGTCCTTCGTCAGGCGGGCCGTGAACTCGGCCGGCGTCGCCGGCTCGACATCGAGACCGAGCTCGACCAGCTTCTTCTGCACTTCCGGCAAGGCGAGCACGGCATTCAGCTCCTTACCCCAGGCGTCGAGCAAGGGCGCCGGGGTCTTGGCCGGTGCGAAGAAGACGTACCAGCCCAGCGAGGCAAGCTGCGGATAGCCGAGCTGGCTGATGGTCGGGATCTCCGGCGCCGAGGTGGTGGGCTTGATGCCCGAGGTGAAGATCACCTTCACCTTGCCGGCGCGATGATGCTCCAGGAAGTCGGTGATGCCGCCGCAGCCGGCTGCGATATGGCCGCCCTGCAGGTCGGCCACCAGCGGCGCCGCGCCGCGATAGGGCACCGGTTCTAATGGAATGCCGATCTCCTTGCCGGCCATGACGCCGAAGAAATGCGTCGAGGATCCGAGCGCCGTCGTGCCGAAGCTCTGCCGGTCGGGATTCTTTTTCAGCCAGGCGATGTAGTCCTTGAGGTCGTTGACGCCGATGGTGGGCGAAACGCAGAACGCCGTCTGCACCGTGCCGGCCTGCGCGACCGGAGCAATGTCGGTGAGGGGATCCCAGGTGACGCCGGGCATGGTGATCTTCTGGATGATGGTGGCGCTCGGCACATAGGCGATGGTCGTGCCGTCGGGGGCCGAGTTCTTCAGCGTTTCGATGGCGATGGTGCCCGAGGCGCCGGCCTTGTTGTCGACCAGGATGTTGCGGCCGGTGCGCTGCTTCAGCGGCTCGGCGAGGTAGCGCGCCATCACGTCGGTGCCGCCGCCGGCCGGGAAGCCGACCAGGATCTTGAGCGGCTTGTCGGGCAGGCCGGTCTGCTGGGCACGCACCGAGGCGAGCGGCGCTGCCATCGCCGCACCAGTCATCAACAAGGACGTGCGGCGCGTGATCTTCTTCATCGTCATTCTGCGTTTCCTCCGGGAAAAGTCAGCTCACGAGGCTCCAGGCGAGCTCCGCCCGCTCGCGGGGGGACTTGCTCATCTTGATCGACTCGGGGTTCGCGGCATTGCCGTCGAGCCCGCGGCGATAGACGCCCTGGGCGATCGCGGCGAGGCGGAACAGCGAGAAGGCGAGGTAGTAGTTCCAGTGCGGGATCGCGGCGCGGCCGGTGCGCCGGCAATAGGCTGCGACATAGTCTTGTTCGGTCGGCAGGCCGAGGCGCGCGAAGTCCACTGTGGCGTAGCCGTGCGGTGGGTCCTTCAGGTGATAGCCGAGGCAGTTGTAGGCGATGTCGCACAAGGGGTGGCCGAGCGTCGAGAGCTCCCAGTCGAGTACGGCCACGATGCGCGGCTCGCTGGGATGGACGATGAGGTTGCCCAGACGATAGTCGCCATGGACGATGCCGGTCGGATCGCCGTCGTCCGGGATGTTTTCGGGCAGCCAGGCCGAAAGCTTGTCCATCGCCGGGATGTCGTCGGTCTTGAGCTCGGCATACTGCCTGCTCCAGCGCGCGATCTGCCGGGCGATGTACTGGCCGCTGCGTCCGTAATCGGACAATCCGACCTTGGCGGGATCGACCTTGTGCAGGCGGGCCAGCACGTCGTTCATCGAATCGAAGATCGCCGTGCGCTCGGCCGGCGTCTGGTCGGGCATCGACGGATCGACCAGGATGCGGCCTTCGACGGCATCCATGACGTAGAACATCTGGCCGATGACCCGATCGTCGTCGCAGAGCAGGCGCGCCGGTGCGACCGGCACGTCGGTGCCGGCGAGGGCGGAGATCACGCGGAACTCGCGATCGACCTGATGGGCGGAGGCGACCAGCTTGCCCGGCGGCTTCTTGCGCAGCACGAAGTTGTGGCGCTTGCCGTCCGTCATCTCGGCGTCGACGAAGAAGGTCGGGTTGGAATGGCCCGAGTCGAACTGCCTGACTTCCAGGCCGCCGCGATAGCCTTCGAGATGTGCAGTGAAATAACGGTCGAGCGAGGAGACGTCGAAACGGTGGCGCTCCATCACCGGGACGGTCTTGGCGTAGGTCGGCATGCGCCGGACCCTAGGGTTGGCAGGGAGGTTTGGGCAAACGTCCGGTCCCGCAGGGAGGAACGTGCCTGTGGAACAGCGCGATTTGCGCTGTTGCAGTATCGACTTGCGGAGTTTCAGCGTCGCATTGCGATGAAGCCGCCAATGCCGATCATGCCCCAGAGGCCACCGACGATCGCGGCTGCGCTGGCGGGGTCGAGTTGACGTTCGAGAAAGACGAAGGCCGCCAGTGACAGGCAGGTCGCACTTACGACCAGCGCCATGGCAACGCCGACGGCGAGCATGGCGCGCACAAGGACGCGGTCGGCGGCGGTGCGCAGGGAGCGCGCCGCCGTGGCCGTCGCGACAGCTTGCAGGAGGGGGCCGATCATGGAAGGTCGCTGACTGCGCTCTGCCTTCTGGCGCGGGGCATCCTTCCTACTGCCGACGACAAAGATAGCCTGCGAGGAAGCCGATCCCGACGATTGCCGCCAGGGTCGTCAACGGCCGCGCCTCGGTGTGCTCGATCAGGGTGTCGGCCGCCTTGTTCTTCAGGTTGACGGTTTCCTGAGCCACCGACTTCGCCGTGTCGCCATATTTAGCGATCAGCGCGCGGGCCGATTTCAGGGTCTCCTCGATCGCCTCCTCGCCGCGCGACGCCAGCGATTGTCCGGTACCGCTCATCTGCTCGGCCAGATCCTCGAGCTGCGACTTGAGGACGGCGATTTCCTTGGCGAGATCCTTGCCATTGTGGTGGCTGGCGGTGCGCATGGGGCATCTCCTCCGGGGCTGCGGGTTGCGTATGTCGGAGAAACAACGCCTGCCCCGGATAGAGGTTGCGATCGCTGTGCGGGCCTGTTAGCCGTCCCAGACGTTGGTCGGCATCGGCAGGCGGGCGAAATCGGCCTCGGACAGGGGGCGCTCGAAGACCACGCCCTCGCGCTCCAGCAGCATCATCCATTGCCGCACATGCTGGCCACTGTGCCAGGTGGTGCGTTCCAGCAACTCATGCAGGCTCTGCGGCCCGTAATAGGTGGCAAGCGACCGCGCCGGATCGCGGTCGCCATCGGACTGCCAGGTCCGGAAGCGGCGCTGAACGTCGGTGCCATAGCCGACCAGCGTATCGGCCGGCGCATCTGCCGCCGGTTCCTCGCGGAACATCGCCTGGACCAGGGTGATGCCGCGTTCGGCGTCAAGGAAGGCTTCGACCACCTTGAAGAGGTGCCAGGCGAGCGCCCGGTAACTGCGCGGCCGGCCCGGCACATGGACGTGCAGCCGCTCCGCCGGCATCAGCGGCAGCAGGGCGATCGCGGCACTCATGAACTTGTCGAGCCGGCGGCTGAGCTCGTCGACGGAGAGAGCAGGGCCCGCCTTCTCGGTAAGGCCGAGGAAAGCCACGATCTGCGGCAGGCTCTGGCCGAACACGAAGTCCTTGCCGCGCGACAGCACCGGCACCGAGCGCACACCCAGCGCCTGCAGCTCGGCAAGGCCGGCTGGATCCTCGAGGACATTCACTGAAGCAAAGTCGATCCCACGGACCGATAGAAACTCCTTGAGTCTCAGGCAGCTGGTTCAACCGGGCTGCCAGAAGACCTTCAGTGGCTCTGTCATGGCGGGTTCCTTCGGGAATAGATATTCGAGCCACACTACTGAGAAGCACACCGTCTCAGCAAGTCGAGCAAGGGAGTGGACACATTTTCTCCTCACCCTGCAAAGGCGCTCTTGGAATCACACATCGCCCATAGGTCGAGCGCAGCGACCTCTTTCATTCTCCTCTCCCCCGTTTCGGGGGAGAGGCCGGGTGAGGGGGAGCGAAGGAGGCAGAGATCACACGACTCCGCGGTCGCGGCCCCCCCTCACCCAACCTCTCCCCCAAAAGGGGGAGAGGAATATGAACGTCACCCAAACCACGCCCAAGCGATGTGTGATCCAAGGTGGCCGATCAACTCACGCCTTGCGGTGGCAGACCACGCAGATCTTGTTGCCGTCGAGGTCGCGCAGATAGGCGCCGTAATAGTCGGGATGGTAGTGCGGCCGGAGGCCGGGGGCGCCTTCGTCCTTTGCGCCGGCCGCCATGCCGGCCTTGTGGGCAGCATCGACGGCGTCGCGCGTCTCGGCTTCCAGGCCGATGGTGATGCCGTTGCCGACCGTGGCGGCCTTCTGGTCGAGCGGACTGACTACCCAGAATTGCGGCCGGCCGCCGGCGCGGCCGTACCCCAGCCCGGTGGGAAATTCGAGGTGGCGCACCAGGCCGAGTGGCTTCAGCAGCGTGTCGTAGAAGGGCTTGGCCTTGGTGAGGTCGTTGCTGCCGATCGTGACGTGACTGAACATCGATATCGTCCTCTCGTCATGCCCTCAAAGGGTCGGCTTCATCCCGAGGGCCTGTAGCGTCGCCTGCCACTTCTTCATGTGTGCGGCGAGGCGGTCGGCGCAGACCGCCGGCGTCGATGTCTCGACTTCCAGGCCAAGCTGGGCGAGCTGCTCGCGCACCTCTTTATCCTGCAGCGTCGCGACGAGCGCGCCGTTCCAGAGATCGACCAGGGCGGGCGGCATGCTGGCCGCCGCGAAGAAGCCGTACCATTCCTCCATGGTGAGGCCGGGGTAGCCGGCTTCCGCCGCTGTCGGCAGATCGGGCGCGACCGAGACCCGCTTGGAGCCCGACGTCGCAAGGATGCGCACGCGATTGCCGCGATGGGCGACCAGGAACGAGGTGAGGCCCGCGACGCCGGCCGGCACGCGGCCGGCTTCCATATCGTTCACCAGCGGGGCAGTCCCTCGAAATGCCTGGCCCTCCATCGGCACGCCGAATTCGCGGCCAAGCGCCCGCGTGTAATATTGCAGCATCGCGTCGGTCGCCGTGGCGCCGATCTTGTTGCGGCCCGCTTCGCCGCCTTTCAGCCAGGCGACATACTCGGCCACGGTCCGGGCCTCGATCTTGGGCGACACGGCAAAGGCGTCGATGTAGGTGCCGGCCGTCGTGATCGGCGCGAGGTCGGTCATCGGGTCGAAGGGATAGGACGGTGTGAAGAGCCTGGCGACCAGCGAGGGCGACGGCATGAAGGCGACCATGGTGCCGTCGGCACCACCATATTTCAGTGCCTCGCCGGCCGCAGCACCTGTGCCGCCGGGACGGTTCTCGACCGTGACGCGGCGTCCGACACGGCGCTCGAGGCCGGTGGCGATCAGCCGGGCCATGGCGTCCGATCCGCCGCCCGCCGCAAAGCCGATGACGATGCGCAATGTCCGATCGGGCAGGCCCGATTGTGCGGAAACGATAGCCGGTGCTGCCAGGGCTGCGCCGAGGATCGATCGGCGGAAGATTTTCGTCGATGTCACGCCTTGAGGATGCCGCAGCTCATCGAGCGGCGGCAAGAACTTACCGTTTCAAATAGGAACGGTCGGGCGCGGCAATTGGAAATGATCGCGTAACGTTTTGCCTTCATAAGCGCTGCGGAAAAGTCCGCGCTTCTGCAGGAGCGGAACGACTTCGGCGATGAAGACATCGAGCATCGACGGCAACAAGGGCGGCATCAGGTTGAAGCCGTCGGCGGCGCCGTCATTGAACCAGTCCTCGATCAGGTCGGCGATCTGTTCGGGCGTGCCGGCGGTGGTGAAGTGGCCGCGCGCGCCGGCGAGATACGCCAGGAGCTGGCGCAAGGTGTAGTTCTCGCGGCGCACCAGCCCCACGATCACCTCGGTGCGGCTGCGGGCCGCCTGCACTGAGCCCGGATCGGGGAAGTCTTCCGGTGTCAGCGGCCGGTCGAGCGGCAGATGGGAAAAGTCGTGGCCGCCGAAGCGGCCGCTCAACCGCTTGCGCCCCACTTCGGGATCGGTGAGTTCGGCGAGCTCGCGCGCCAGCCGTTGCGCTTCGGCTTCGGTCGAGGCGATCACCGGGCTGAGGCCGGGCAGGATCAGCACGTGCTCGGGCCGGCGGCCTTCGGCGATCGCGAGCCCTTTGAGATCGGCATAGAAGTCCTGCGCCGTCTTCTTCTCCATCTGCGCCGTGAAGACCGCTTCGGCATGCCGCGCGGCAAAGCGGCGGCCGGTATCGGAGGAGCCGGCCTGCACGAAGACCGGCCGGCCCTGCGGCCCGCGTGGCATGTTGAGCGGGCCGGAGACCCGATAGTACTTGCCGGCATGGTCGATCGGCTGGATGCGCTCGGCGCGGGCATAGTGCCCGCTTGGCCGATCGTCGAGTACGGCGTCGTCGGCCCAGCTGTCCCACAGCGCCTTCACGACCTGCACGAACTCCTCGCCGCGTTCGTAGCGCTCGTCGTGGCTGACCAGGCTCTCGCCGCCATAGTTGCGCGCTGCCGCGGCAAGCCACGAAGTGACGATGTTCCAGCCGACGCGGCCGCCGCTGATATGGTCGAGCGAGCCGAACTGACGGGCGAGGTTGAAAGGCTCGGAGTAGGTGGTCGAGGCCGTTGCGATCAGGCCGATGCGGCTGGTCGAGCCGGCGATCGCGGCCAGGGTGGTGATCGGCTCGAGCCAGGTGCTGGCAGCGTGCGCCACCGTGTCCATCAGCGCCAGCGTGTCGGCAAGGAAGATCGAGTCGAACAGGCCCGCTTCGGCACGTCGGGCGAGATCGCGAAAATACTCGATGTCGGTCAGCGCCAGGGCCGAGGACTCCGGGTGCCGCCACGATGCTTCGTGGTGGCCCCGGCTCTGGATGAAAAGATTGAGATGGAGCTGTCGCGTCATCCCCTCACTGTGCCGCGGGCGCGTACACGGCGGCAAGCTGGCGCGACACCAGACGCGCATAGAGTCCGCCACGCGCCAGCAGCGAGGCATGCGTGCCGCTTTCCGCTACGCGGCCCTCGTCCAGCACGACGATCAGGTCGGCGTCGCGCACCGTCGAGAGGCGATGAGCGATCACGATCGTGGTGCGATCGGCCTTGAGTACATCGAGCGCACGACGCACCGCCTGCTCGTTCACCGCGTCGAGATGCGATGTCGCCTCGTCGAGGATCAGGATCGGTGCATCCTTGAGGAACGCACGAGCGATCGCCACACGCTGGCGCTGGCCGCCGCTCAGGCTGGTGCCGCGCTCGCCGACCGGTGACTCGAGCCCGTCGGGCAGGGCCGCGACCAGCTCGCTGAGCGAGGCGTGGGTGATCGCGGCCTGCAGCTCCTGTTCGGTGGCGTCGGGACGCGCGATCAGGATGTTGGCGCGCAGGGTGTCGTTGAACAGGTAGGTGTCCTGGGCAACCAGGGCCACCAGACCGCGCAGGGCGTCGAGCTTGTAGTCCCTGAGATCGGCGCCGTTCAGCAGGATGCGGCCGGAGTCGGGATCCCAGAAGCGCATCAGGAGCTGCGCCGTCGTCGTCTTGCCGGCCCCCGAAGTGCCGACCAGGGCCACTGTCTTGCCGGCCGGGATGTCGAAGCTGACCTCGGCGAGGGCGCGGCGGCTCTGGCCGGGATAGCTGAAGGTCACCTTCTCGAGCGAGAGCGCGGCAGCGCCGGTCGGCGCTGGCGCGCCGGGGCCGTCGCGCACCGGGATCGGTTCGTTGGCCAGTGCATAGACGCGGCGTGTGGCGCCCAAGGTGTCGGCGAGCTGGCGGCCAACCTGCGCGATTTCCGAGACCGGCAGGAAGGCAGCCATCGCCAGGATGGTCATCAGCGGCAGCAGGCCGGGATCGAGCGCGCCGTTGGCGGCGAGCACGGCGCCCACCACGACGACCGCCAGGCCACCCAGTCCCGTCAGCACTTCGAGGATCGAATGCTGCAAGGTGAGCTCGCTGAAGAAGGGCAGGCGCAGCGAGATGTGGCGCTGCGAGAGCTGGTCGAGCTTCTCGCCGCGTCGGCCTTCTTGCTGGAAGGCGACGATCTCGCCCAGGCCCTGCACCGAATCGACCGCGAAAGCCCCCAGCTCGCCAGCGGCCTCGCGCGCTTCGCTGCCCAGCCGATCGACCCGCTTTCTCATCAGGAAGGGGCTGAGGCCCACGGCCAGGAGGAAGGGCACCAGCGCCAGTGCCAGCCAGCCGCTGTTCGAGGCAAGGATGGCGATGACGACGGCCGGGACGAGGACGGCGACGAAAGCCGGCGCCACGGTATGGGCGAAGAAGTACTCGACCAGTTCGATGTCGTGGGTGGCCAGTGCCATCAGGTCGCCGGTGCGGCGGCGGGTGAGATAGGCCGGCGCCAGGGCGTCGAGCTTGCGGAAGGCGTCGATGCGCATCTCGGCCAGCAGGCGGAAGGCCATGTCGTGCGCCAGCCACGATTCCAGCCAGTGCAGGATGCCGGAAAGCGGGGCCAGGATGGCGAGCGCGATCGCCAGCCCGCCATAGGGCTGGTGATTCTTGAGCGCGAGCACGATCAGCGCCGACAGCACGCCGATGCCGATGAAGGACACGACCCTGAGCACGCCCAGGACGAAGGTGGCAGTGAGCTTGCCCTTCCAGGGCATGATCACTTTCATCAGCTCGGCGACCACCTGGTACCAGGTGAGGCCCTCGGCCTTGATGATGCCTTCGGTCATCGGCTTGATCGCACCGCCCGGCGTGCTCGCGACAGTCTCGGCGCGCGCCGGCGCATCGAGCGTGTCGAGCGTTGCGCCGACCTGCTGTTCGCGTGCCTGTTCGGCCATCAGCCGCGCATAGACGCCACCGCTTCTCATCAGCGGTGCATGCTTGCCTTCCTCGGCGACATGGCCGCGGTCGAGCACCAGGATGCGGTCGCAGTCGATCACACTCGACAGGCGATGCGCCAGGATCAGGGTTGTGCGGCCCTGCATCAGGCGATCGAGCGCCTCCTGGATCACCGCTTCGTTCTCGGCATCGACGGCGGAGAGCGCCTCGTCCAGCACCAGGATCGGCGTGTCGCGCAGCAGGGCGCGGGCGATCGCCAGGCGCTGGCGCTGGCCGCCGGAGAGCTTGATGCCTTTTTCGCCGATGATCGTTCCGTAGCCCTGCGGCAGGCTGAGGATGAACTCGTGGATGTTGGCGGCGCGGGCTGCATCTTCCAATTCGTCCTGGGAGGCGCCGGGCTTGCCGAGGCGGATATTCTCCTCGACCGTGCCGTGGAACAGGAAGGTGTCCTGGTTCACCACCGAGATCAGCGAGCGGATCTGCTCGAAGGACAAGGTGCGCAGATCATGGCCGCCCAGCAGGATGCGGCCCTGGTCGGGATCGTAGAAACGCAGCAGCAGGCGCACGATCGACGACTTGCCGCCGCCCGAGGTGCCGACCAGGCCGAGCCGTTCGCCGGCCGCGGCCGTGAAGGCGAGCCCGTCATGCACGGTGCGCCGCGTGCCGGGATAGGCGAAGCGCACGTTCTCGAAGGTGATGGTGGGGGCGAGCACGGTGCTGAGCGGCGCCGGGGCTGCATCGGCGACCGCCGGCTTGTCGTCGAGCAGGCGATAGATGCCTTGTGCCGCCGAGAGACCGACCATGCCCTGATGCAGCACCGAGCGCAGCTCGCGCATCGGCCGGAAGATCTCGATGCCCAGCATCAGGATCACCAGCAGCGAGGTGAGCGACATAGCGCCGGCCTCGACCCGCGCGGCGCCGTAGATCAGCGCGGCGGCCGCGCCGCCGGCGATTGCCGTGTCGGTGATGCCGCGGGCTAGCGAGTTGGTGCCCAGCACCCACATGGTGCGGCGGAACAGATCGCGCGCCTCGACCTCGAGCTTGTCGGCGCGTGCCTTGCCCTGGCCGAACGCCTTGAGCGTGGCGAGACCCTGGATGGAATCGAGGAACTCGGCGGCGAAGGACTTGTAGGCCGTCATGCGCGCGATCGAGGCGCGGACGTCCCATTTGTGCCAGAGCGCGGGGGCGAACAGCGCCACCAGGGCGAAGCCCAGCATGACCAGCGCCACCGGCAGGTCAATGAAGGCCACCACGACGAAGATCAGGATCGGCGTCAGCAGCGCGATCATGAACTGCGGCAGGAACTGGCCGAAATAGGTCTCGAGCTGCTCGACACCGTCGATCAGCGAAAGGGTGATGCCGCCGGAGCGCTGCCGGCCGACCGTGGCCGGCCCCAGCGAAGCCACCTTGTCGTAGAGCGTGCGGCGCAACGCCTTCTGCACCCGGGCCGCCGTCTCGTGGGCCATCACGGCGCGCCAGTGTTCGGCGCCGCCGCGCAGCACCATGACGACGGCGATCAGGACGACCGGCAGGACCAGCTCCTGCAGGGGGCGGCCGGCGAAGACCTGGCCGATCAGCCAGCCCAGCAGGGCGAGGCGGGCGATGCCGAAGCCGACGCCCAGCAGGCCGACGGCCACGGCGGCGGCGATGCGGGCGCGAACGCCTCGAGTGAAGACGAGCAGGCGAGGTTCGATGTGCATGATGAAATCGTAGGTCGAACACCCATATTCGTCAGTCCACAAATTGGAAAAGTCGCTGTACAATTCTGTACATGGATTCCAACTGGGACGATCTCCGGGTTTTCCTCACTTTGGCCCGCGAAGGCACGCTCACCACGGCGGCCAAGGCGCTGGGCGTCAGCCATCCCACCGTGTCGCGCCGCGTCGCCGTGCTGGAGAGGCAGATCGGCGCCCGCCTGTTCGAGCGGCTGCCCGACCGTTTCGTGCCGACCAGCGCCGGCGAGGAACTGCTGGCCGACACCCAGGCGATGGAAAAGGCCGCCCATTCGATCCATCGCCGCAGCGCCGGGCTCAGCGACACGGTGAGCGGCACGGTGCGGCTCTCGGCCGGCGAGGCGATGGCCACCCTGATCGCGCGCCATCTCGCCGAGCTGCGCGAGCGGCTCAATCAGATCGAGTTCGAGGTGGCGGCGAGCCATACGCTCGCCAACCTGTCGCGCCGCGAAGCCGACCTGCTGATCCGCGAGCAGGTGCCGGAGCTGGGCGGCATCGTGGCGCGCAAGCTCGGCCGCGTCGCCTACGCGATCTACGCCGCGCGAGATTTCCCTGTCGGACGTCTGCCAAAGGGCGACCCGATACAGGGCCTGCTCGACCAGCCCTGGATGGGCTTCGACGAAGACCACGGCTACTTTCCCGGCCAGTCCTGGCTGCACGAGCGCCTGGGCAATCGGCGCCTGGTGGTACGGGTCAACAACTGGCTGGTGCTGCAGGATGCGGTGCGCGCCGGGGCCGGCCTCACCCTGCTGCCCTGCTATCTCGGCGATCCCGATCCGGCGCTGAAGCGGCTCGGCGGCGTCATTCCCGACGTTTTCGCCGACCAGTGGCTGCTGGTCCATCGCGACTTGCGTGCCTTGCCGCGCGTACGCGCCGTCATGGATGCCGTGATCGAGCTCTTCCACCGCGAGCGGGCGCTGCTCGAGGGGCGGGCTTGAGGGCTACGGGCTTGAGTGCCTGGCCGCGGGCCATGCGTGCTGCCGAGGGCGTTTCCGATGCCTGCCTTGCTTCCTCGACCAGCCAATCGCACAGGCGACGCACCGCGGGTCGCTGCAGCGCTTCGGCCGTGGCGACGGCGTAATAGGCAAATCGTGTCGGCCAGGTGACGGCGAGGGCGCGGACGAGTCTTCCCGCACGCAGATCGGCATCGGCGTAAGTGTCGCGGACGAGGGCGAGGCCTTGGCCATCGACCGCCGCGCGCACCATCAGGTGATCGTCGGAGAAGGAAGGCCCTTTCAGGTTGCGCGGTGTCTCGACGGCCTGGGCCTCGAGCCAGAGTCGCCAGTCCGAGCGATCGGCATCGTGCAGCAGAGGGAAGGCGAGGCAGTCGGCGGCCGTCGCGATCGGTGGCCGTCCCTTCAGGAGCGCGGGGCTCGCCACGACGATCAGTTCCGGCGCCACGAGCTTGGTCGAAACCAGGCCCGGATAGTCGCCCAGCCCATGCCGGATCGCGAGATCGACCGGCTCGCGCTTGAGGTCGACGATGCGGCTCGTCGTCTCCAGCTCGACGTCGATCTCGGGATGGCGTTCGGCAAAGCGCGAGAGGCGCGGCACCAGCCAGCTCGCGGCGAAGGACCCCATGGTGCTGACGCGAACGCGCCGCGACGAGGGAGCCGCCAGCCCGCGGCGGGCCTCGTCGATGCGGTGGAAGGGTTCGTCCAGCGCGTCGAACAGCGCTCGGCCGGCGATGGTCAGAGTCACGCCCGTCTGGGTGCGCGTGAACAGGCGCTGACCCGCCAGCTCCTCGAGGTCGCGCACGCGCTGGCTGATCGCCCCCGGCGTCAGCGACAGGTGAGTGGCGGCGTCGCGCATCCGGCCCGATCGGGCGACGGCGACGAAGGTCTCGAGCAGGTCGAGGGGGATGGCCATTTTCGGTGTTTACCCCAGCTAAACACGATTGGCGAAACCATCGTTTGAGACCCGTGGCCGTTCCCGGGAAACGTCGTCCCCCGAACAGCTCCGGAGACCTCATGCGCCAAGTGGACTCGCCCTCATCCTTTTTGCCGTGGCTGATCGTGGGCTTCGGCTTCCTGGCGCTGGCCCTGGCGTTTTCGGCGCGGGCCACGCTCGGCCTGGTCATGCCGATCTGGTCGCAGGAGTTCGGCTGGTCGCGCAGCTTCATCTCGGGAGCCGCCGCGGCAGCCTTGTTGGTGATGGCCGTGGTCGCGCCCTTCGCCGGCCGCCTCGTCGATCGTCACGGCGTGCGGCTCACGCTCACCTGCGGTCTCGTCCTAGTGGGTTCGGGCTGCCTGCTCGTGTCGGCCGCCAGCAGCGCCTGGCTGTTCCTCGTGGCCTTCAGCGGTCTCTCGGCGGTGGGCTTCGGCATCGTGGCGAGCCACGTGGTCTCGACGGCGATCGCGCGCCACTTCGAAGCCAATCGTGGCCTGGCGACGGGTATTGCGACCTCGGGCTCGACCGGCGGGCAATTCCTGATCGTGCCGCTGGTCGCGATGGTGCTGACGACCTTCAGCTGGCGGTGGAGCTTTTTCGCGATCGGCATTGCCTGCCTCGTGCTCGTGCCCTTCCTGTGGTGGACCCTGGCGGCCCGGCGCGACCCTCAGGCGACGCCGGCGGCGGGCGCGGGCACGTCGTCATTCGGCGAGGATCTTTCGGAGATCGTGCGCAAGCCCGCATTCCACGTCCTGTTCTGGAGCTTCCTGCTCTGCGGCTACACCACGGCCGGCGTCATCGAGACGCACTTTCTGCCGTACGCCGCCTTCTGCGGCTTCGGTCCGGTGCCGAGCGCCGCCGCCTACGGACTGCTCTCGGCGGTGAACCTTGCCGGCATGATCGGCGCGGGCTGGCTGGCCGATCGCATGAACCGCGTCGTCCTGCTGGGCTCGATCTACCTGGTGCGCGGGCTCACCTTCCTCATCCTCCTGCAGGTCGGCGCCAGCTACGAGATGCTGGTCGTCTTCGTGGTGCTGTTCGGTGCAGCGGATTACGCCACCGTGCCGGTGACGGCGAGCCTGGTGGCAAGCCATATCGGCCTGCGTGTCATGGGCCTCGCGATGGGCCTGATCTCGGCGGGGCATGCGCTGGGTGCAGCGGCGGGCGCCTTCTCGGGCGGCTACATCTTCGATCTGACGCAGCGCTACGACTGGGTCTGGATCAGCTCGCTCGCCCTGGCGGTCGGTGCGGGCCTCATGGTGTTCCTTCTGCGCGACCAGACAAAGTTGGTCGTGGAGGGCGCCTAGAGCAGCGCCCGGGAAGAGGGAGCCGCATGCGGGTCCCTCTTCCCAGGCATAAGCTCCTCTAGTGGCTCTGCACAGGGGCTGACGGGGACTCTGTTGGGCGCGCCGCCCCCAATTCCAGCCCTCGTCAGGCATTGAACGCGCGGACTGGTTGCAGCTTTCTTGCTATGCTTGCTGCGCCCACACCAAAGGTGCCCTTCAATGAAGCCATTGAGTGACGCAGGCTTGAAGAGGTGTGCCGACGTCTGTTCGACGCGTATGAAACTGGTAGGCACAATCCTGTGGCTATTGAGCCTGCCGATCGCGGCGAACGCGCAGGCTATTCCCGGTGCCTTGCCGGATTCCATCACGGCATTAGCGCGTGGCGAATGGCCTGCATATGCCGGAACCTACGCGGCAGCGCGGTATTCGCCACTCGGGCAGATCGACCGGGGGAATGCCGGGGACCTGCGTGTCGTTTGGCGCTGGAAGTCTCCCGACAATGCCATCAAGGACGGCAACCCGAGCGTTGGCCCAACGCGTGCGAACGAATCCACGCCGGTAATGGTCGGCGGCACGCTCTACACCAGCACGACACTTTCACAGGTCGCCGCCATCGATGCCAGCACCGGCGAGACGAAATGGGTGTTCGATCCCAAGGTCTACGAAAACGGTCTCGGCATCCCCGCCAACGACGGATGGCTCCATCGCGGCATCGCCTATTGGCGCAGCGGCGACGATGAGCGTGTGGTGATCCTTACTGCATTCGCGCACATGATCGCGTTGGATGCCAGGACAGGAAAGCCCGTACCGACATTTGGCCGCGATGGCCGGGTCGACCTCACACAAGGCTTGAGGCGGCAGGTCGAGCGGGACTACTACACGATGAGTTCGCCGCCGGTGATCGTTCGCGATGTGATCGTGGTGGGCTCATCGGTCATGGATTGGTGGCGGCACCGACCGTCGCCGCCGGGCGACGTGCGCGGCTTCGACGTGCGTACCGGCCGCCAGCTCTGGACCTTCAACACGGTTCCGCAAGAGAAAGAGCCCGGAGTCGAGACCTGGGAGAAGGAGTCCTGGAAGGAAGCCGGCAATGCCAACGTGTGGGCGCCGATGAGCGCCGACGAGGAGCTTGGCTATGTCTATTTGCCGGTCAGCACGCCCACCAATGACTACTATGGCGGACATCGCCCCGGAGACGGCCTCTATGGCGACAGCCTGGTCTGCCTGGAAGCGACGACGGGCAAAAAGATATGGCACTATCAGCTCGTCCGGCATGGATTGTGGGACTACGACACGCCGGCGGCGCCCAATCTGATCGACATCACCGTCGGCGAACGCCGCATCAAGGCCGTGGCGCAGGTCACCAAGCAGGCCTTCGTGTACGTTTTCGACCGCCTGACCGGTCAACCGGTCTGGCCGATCGAAGATCGTCCGGTTCCGAGCTCAAGCGTTCCCGGCGAAAGCGCGGCGAAGACGCAGCCGTTTCCTACTCGACCCGCGCCCATCGATATGCAGGGGCTGAGCGAGGAAGATGTGATCGATCTCACGCCCGAACTGCGCCGAGAGGCGCTCGACATCGTGGCGCGATACGATCACGGCCCACTGTACACGCCGCCGTCGCAACGCGGCACAATCCAGGTCCCGGGCCCCGCCGGCAGTGCAAGCTGGTCCGGCGCCGCAATCGATCCGGAGACCGGCATGCTCTATGTCGGGACCTATCGGCTGCCTTTCGTGGTTTCCGTTCGCAAGCCACGATCCGGCGAGGCATCGTACGATTTCATCGGTGAGTTCCGCTACTTGCCGGGCCCTCGCGGATTGCCGCTGCTCAAGCCGCCCTTCGGCAGCCTGGTCGCCATCGACA
>MKRV01000171.1 GCA_001897995.1 Alphaproteobacteria bacterium 65-37
TGCCATTGCTGCTGCCGGGCGTGAAGATCAACACCAGCCCGACGGATTTCTATCCCATCCAGTCGATGCAGCTGCAGCGCTTCGAGGGCGACACCTGGAAGCTGTTCGGCGGCGTCATCACCAGCGACGGCGCCTGACCTACCGGGAAAGGTCCTCCTGCCATGACGGCGTCATGGCGGGAGGATGCTCTCGGCGCTGGGTGCAAGCTGCAAATGCCTTCTCGCCGCCCTTCATAAGTGTCCGCTATGAAGCCATAGCGAGGACTGTCTCGCCTGTTTCGAGGCCTCCGTTCTAGTTAGGCCTGCACCCGACGGATCCGCGCGTCCGACGATGGTGCTCATCGATCGACGACGAGAGGGGCAGAACAGGTGAGAAAGCTCATTGCGCTGTGCGCGGCTCTGGCGATCGGCTTCGGCGGCTCCGCGCTTGGCCAAGTCAAGGAGGGCCAAGGTAAGGAAAGCCAGCGCGCAGTCTTTCGTCCGACGAAGCCGGTCACCATCGTCGTGCCTTACAGCCCGGGTGGTGGTACCGACTCGGTCGCTCGCTTGCTGGCCAAGGCCCTGGAAGAGCTTTGGGGCCAGACGGTCCTCATCGATAACAGGCCGGGCGCCAACGGGTCTGTGGGCGCTGCCTTCGTCGCGCGCGCGGCACCGGATGGCTACACGCTTCTTCTCTCGGTGTCGGGTTTTGCGCTCAACGCGCATCTCATGAAGCTTCCCTACGACACGGCGATGGCCTTCGCGCCGATCACGGCGGCGGCCAATCTCGTCGCCACCATCATTGCATCGCCGACGCTGCCGGCCGGAGATCTGCGGGGCTTCATCGAGCTCGTCAGGAAAGAAGGGCCTGACAAGCGCACGATCGCTATTCCCGATCCCGGCAGCCGGCTGACGGTCGAACGCATCTTCGAAAAAGCCGGTATCAAGGTCGTCAACGTTCCCTACAAGGGCGGCGCTGCCTTCATGGGCGACATCTCGGCCGGGCGCGTTGATCTCGGCATATCGAGCGTCACCACGGCGCTGTCCCTGATTCGAGCCGGCCATCTGAAATCGCTCGGCCTCGTGAGCACGGAGCGCATCGGTGTTCTGCCCCAGGTCTCGACGCTCGAAGAGCAGGGCATCGGGGGCTTCGAGCGCGACAGCTGGTGCGGTGTGTTCGCGCCAGCCGGCACACCGCCTGCTATCGTCGACGCCATTCAGCAGGACGTCGCCACCGTCGTGGCACGGCCGGAATTCCAGGCCAGACTCGCGGAGTTCGGTGCGCTGCCGAGCGGCGGCACGCCAGCCGAGTTCACCGCGCGCTTCCAGGGCCTCCTCAAGGAGTCCGGCGAGATGGTTCGCCGGCTGGGCATGACGATCGAGTGAACAGGTAGCCGAACAACTGCGAGGAGGGCCGGCTCAGGCTCGGCTTCTGACTTTCGAGGGCGCAGGCGACGGCATGGCGGTTCCGATCGAGCTCTTGGCCAGGATGTGGTCGCGCAGTGCCGACGCGAAGGCCTTGGCGGCAGGAGACCATTTGTGTCCGGGAAGCGACGCGAAGCCGTATTCGCGGGCCAGGCAGACATCCTCGAGGCTGGCGATGTCGAATTGCCGGCTGTCGATGATGCCGCCGACATTCAGGGCGAGGCTCGGCAGGAGGGTGAGGCCAAGGCCGGCCGAGACGAAGCCCAGCAGCGTGGACACCTTGCCGATCGTGTTGACTGTAGAGAGGGAAGGCCCGCTCGCGCCCAGGGCCTCGGTCAGGGCTTCGAGTTCGCGGTGGTAGCCTGACAGGACGAGAAGCGGATACTGGGTGAGGTCCTTGGCTGCGACTGTGCCGCGGGACAGGGCCGGATGGCCATGCGGACCGACGATCATGAAGCGCGAGTGAGTCACCGGCTCGAAAGCGATGCCGGTCAGCGACGCGGCACCGCGCGCCAGCACGGCGAAGTCGATGCGTTGTGAACGGATGTCCGATGCCAGATGCGGCGTCAGTTCGTCATGCAGCTCGATGCGTACCGTCGGATGGGCCTTGCTGAAGCGCTGGATGAGCGGCGGCAGCAGCACGGCGGAGAGCATCGGCGTGGCCGCCACCGAGACCAGGCGCTTGCGGCTTTCACCCTCGGACTTGAACTCGTCGAGCACGTCGCGCAGGCCGCGGATGATCGGCTCGATGCGCTGGCGCAACCGCGTGCCGGCCGGCGTCAACACGACGGCGCGGGTCGTCCGCTCGAACAGACGTGTCGAAACGGCGCGCTCCAGCCGCTGCACCCGGTTGCTGATCGAGGGTTGGGCGAGGAAAAGGCGTTCCGCAGCCTTGCTGAAGCTTCCGAGCTCGGCGATGACCAGAAAGGTTTCGAGCTCTTCCGTACCGATGCTGAGCCGGGATGATGCGACCGAGTTTTTCGGCGCGCGCGGCGCTGCCGACATTTTTCCTCTCACCCTGAAGATCCTGACGCTGCGGGCGACTCTAGGGTGGGGTCCGGGTGGGCGCAACGCGGTCCGGCCGAGATGCGGTCGCTGATGTGATTGGCTCGGGCGCCCCCTCAAGTCACGACGGGGCGTGGCAGTCCCAGGTTTGTCCGCAGCGTGTTGCCGGCATAGTCCTCGTGGAAGAGGCCGCGGCGCTGGAGCTCGGGCACCACTAGCCGCCCGAAATCCTCGTAGGCGCCGGGACGGTGCGTCGCCGCCAGGACGAAGCCGTCGCACACCTCGGTCAGGAAGAAGTCCTCCATCTGGTCCGCGATATCCTGCGGCGTGCCGCAGAAGACCGGCATTTCGTGCAGCGTGCCGCGCTTGCTGAAGGCGATGAAATCCTGCGGCGTCGGATTGGCCTTGCCACTGCCTTTCACGACTCGTTCCTTCAGGCCGAGGTTGATGCCGACCGCCGCCATCTCGGCATCGCTGAGCGGTTGGTCGAGCGGTACCTTGCCGAAATCGAAGTTGGTCACTTCGGCGATCAGGGTCAAGCTATCGGCCGGCGCCGCCGTCGCCTCGATCACCGCCCGCTTCTCCTCGGCGATGGCGCGGGTCTCGCCGACCACGGCGTAGATTGCCGGCGCCATCTTGACCTGTCGGGGATCGCGGCCGGCCTTGTCGACGGCGTCCTTGAAGGCACGGTAAGTGGCGCGGCCGGCCTCTGCCGTTTTCATCGACGCGAAGATCAGTTCGCCCCAGCGTGCTGCGAACGCCATGCCGCGCCCGCTCTGGCCGGCCTGCATGATCACGGGATGACCCTGCGGCGAGCGCGGCACGGTGAACGGGCCGCGCGAGCGAAACCATTTGCCGGCATAGTCGAGCCGACGGACTTTCTCGGGGTGGGCGAACAGCCCGCTGGACGGGTCCACCACCAGCGCATCGTCCGCCCAGGTGGCCCAGTGGCCGAGAACGCACTCGATGAATTCGTCGGCGCGGTCGTAGCGCAGATCGTGCTCCAGATGCTCGCTTCGTCCGAAGTTGGCGGCTTCCGAATCGTTCAGCGAGGTGACGACGTTCCAGGCCGAGCGCCCGCCGATCATCAGGTCGAGAGTGGCGAAGGTGCGGGCGACATGGAAGGGCTCGTAGTAGGTCGTTGAATAGGTGCCGCCGAGGCCGATCCGGCTGGTGGCCAGGCCCATCGCCGTCAGGATCGGGATGAGGTCCATCTTCACCGCGCGAATGCCGTGCCGCACGGTCTCGGCGTGGTCGCCGCCCAGACTGTCGGGCATGGCCAGGCGATCGTCGAAAAAGGCGAGATGGAACTTGCTGTCTTCCAGGCTGCGCGCGATGCGCTGGTAGTGGGCAGCCGTGAGGAAATCCTGCTGCGCGGCGGGATGGCGCCAGGAGCCCGGCAGGTTGCTGCAGTTCTGGGCCTGCAGGAAGGCGATCATCGCCATGCCGCCGCGTTTCAGATCCTTGGACATCGCTTTCTCCCGTCGCGCTACCGTGAGCGGGATAAGGGACCAGCAGGTCGGTTCCGACAATTGGAAAGCGGCTATGGATTATTCAGGGCCGGCAATGAGACGGGCGCGGGCTTCGATGTATCGAGCTCGACTGTCGGGCCCGACTTATTGGCGGGCGCTATGAACGGTTAGCCGCGATCCATTCTCCCCGGCTTGCCGTCTTCAGGCATAACAAGGGCGCCGCATCGCATCGTGTTCGAGAGGCCGACCTTGGACGGTTCCCCCTGTTGTGTGCTGAGCGTACCGGCGAACCGGCCGACGTTTTTTGCCAAAGCCGTCGCCAGCGACGCCGATACGCTGATGCTCGATCTCGAGGACGCGGTCTTTCCCGACCAGAAGAGCGAGGCGCGCCGGAAGGCGCTCGCCGCGCTGCGCGATCTCGATTGGCGTCGCAAGCGACTGCTGGTGCGGATCAATGCGCTCGACACGCCTTGGGGTATCGACGATCTCATGCTGCTGGCGTCGGCGGAGCGTCTCGACGGCGTCATGGTGCCCAAGATCGAAACGGCGGAAGACATCGCGACCGCGACGCGGCTGCTCGAACGTCTGCGCGGCGGCCGTGAGGCACCGGAACTGCACATTCTCGTCGAGACGGCACGGGGCGTTGCCAATGTCGAACGCATCCTGGCGGCCGCGCCGCGCCTGCAATCAGTGACCTTCGGTTCCGGCGACTATGCGCGCAGCGTCGCCGACTGGTCGTCCTTCACCGGAGGCCCGCTGGGCGAGACGCCGTCTCTGCAGCTTTGGGCGAAGGCGCGGGTGGTGAACGCGGCCTACGCTTTCGATGTGACGCCAATTGACGGTCCCAGCCCCTCGATCATCGAAGCTGCGGCACGGCGAGCGGCTGCAGCGAGCAAAGCCGCGGGATTCCGTGGAAAATGGGCCATCCATCCCGAGCAGGTGCCGGCCATCCGCGAGATCTTCACGCCGGCGCCCGAGGCCGTCGCCTGGGCGGGGCGGGCGCTTGCCGCGCTCGACCGAGCCGAGGCGGCCGGGCAGGGTGCGGCCCAGCTCGATGGCCGCCTCGTCGAAGCCGCACACCGCGCGATCGCACATCGCATGCTGGCCGAAGCCGGCAAGAAGGAGGAACACTGACATGACGGACACCGAGACGACACTGCCGCTGGCCGGCGCCCGGGTCCTCGACATTGCCACCATGCTGGCGGGGCCCTTCTGTGCGACCACGCTCGGCGAGTTCGGCGCCGAAGTGATCAAGGTCGAGATGCCGGGAGCGGGCGAGGGGACGCGCTACAGCGGCACCATGACCGCGGCAGGCTCCTCGCTGATGTGGCTGAGCGAGTCGCGCAACAAGAAGAGCGTCACGCTCGACCTGCGCACGCCGGACGGGGTCGATCTTTTCAAGCGCCTGGTGAAGACGGCCGATATCGTGATCGAGAACTTCCGGCCGGGCACCCTGGAGAAATGGGGCCTGGGCTATGATGTCCTGAAGGCCGTGAAGCCCGATATCATCCTGGTGCGCGTCTCCGCCTACGGGCAGACCGGCCCCTATCGCGAGCGCCCGGGCTTCGCGCGCATTGCCCATGCTTTCGCGGGCCTCAGTTATCTCGCCGGCGAACCCGGTATGCGGCCGGTCATTCCAGGGTCGACCTCGCTGGCCGACTACATCACGGGCCTCTACTCGGCGCTGGGGGCGCTGCTCGCCTATATCTCGCGCGGCAAGACCGGCCAGGGACAGGTCGTCGATGTCGGCCTCTACGAAGGTATCCTGCGCATGCTGGACGACATGATCCCGCGATACGGCAAGACGGGTTATGTACGTGAGCGGATGGGCGCGGACACGGTCAACCATGTGCCCCACAGCCATTACCGGACACGCGACGAGCAGTGGATCGCGCTCGCCTGTACCAACGATCGCATGTGGGAACGGTTCTGCGGCGCCATGAAACGGCCGGATCTCCTGCAGCCCGACCGGTTGGCGACGATGGCGCAGCGAATCGCGGCCCGGGACGAGGTGAATGCGATCGTCACGGACTTCATCGCCACGCTGGACCGTGACGTCTTCCTGACCTTGTGCCTGGAGCACGACGTGCCAGCAGGACCGATCAACAGCGTCGCCGACATCTTCCGCGATCCGCAGATCGAGGCCCGCGGCAACCTCCTCGCTGTCGAGGTGCCGGGCGAAGGCACCATCACCGTGCCCAACGTCGTGCCGCGGCTCAGCGGCACCCCAGGCAGCGTGCGCACGCTCGGCCCCGCGGTCGGGCAGCACAACGAGGAGATCTACGGCGCGCTCGGCGTGACGGCAGATGACCGCGCTCGGCTGCGGGACAAGAAGGTGATCTGACAGTCCCGAGCGAAGCACACGATGGCCAATCAGTGGAGGCGGTCCGGCGTTTCCGTCCGGGCAAGAACCATCTGCCGCAGCTCGTCCTTCACGACCTTGCCGGTCAGGTTGCGCGGCAGCGCCTTCAGGAACACGACGAAGCGCGGCACCTGGAAGCGGCTGAGATGTAGGGCGCAGAAGGCCGTGACGTCGGCCGGCTCGGCCTTGGCGCCGGGCTTCAGGACGATGGCCGCACAGATCGCCTCACCCCAGGCGCGGTCGGGAAGGCCAAGGCAGGCGACTTCAGCGACGGCGGGATGGCGGGCGATCACGTCCTCGACGTCGGCCGCCGGGACATTGATGCCGCCGGTCTTGATGATGTCGCGCTTGCGCCCGACCAGGTACAGGAAGCCCTCCTCGTCGAACCGTCCGAGATCGCCCACGGTGATCATGTCGCCGCGCCGCGTCTCGGCGGTCAGCGCAGGCTCGTTGAGATAGGAGTCGTACTGACAGGGACCGCGGACGCAGATCTCGCCCACGTTGCCCGGCGCCACGTCCTGCCCGTCATCGTCCAGCAGGCGGACCTCGGAGCCGAAGAACGGCCGGCCGATGCAGCTCGCGGTCTGGTGGCGCAGGATGTCGTCGCCTCTCAGGTTGGCGTAAGGGCCCGATTCGGTCGAGGCGGCATAGGTGCTGAGCACCGGCCCGAGGCGATCGACGATGGCGGCCCGCGTGTCGTAGGGCAGGGCACCCGCGGCGTTCTGGATCAGCCGCAGCGACGGGCAGCTGAGCGCGGCAAAGCCGGGCGCGTCGACCAGCCGCTGGATCAGGGTCGGGATCATGAAGGTCGAATGGATCCGCTCGTGGGTCAGCAGATGCAGGACGCGGTCGGTGTCGAAATCGGGCTCGAGATAGAGGGTGGCGCCGAGATAGAGCGGCAGGAGGCTGTAGCCGTAGCCATAGGACAGGCAGAGCGGCATCACGCCCAGCGTGCGGTCATTCTGCGTGAAGCCCTGCTCGATCGCCCGCGCCCCCAGTCCCCAGCGCGAGCGAAGTGCGCCTTTAGGGCGTCCCGTGGTCCCCGACGTGTGCAACAGGGCAAGGTTGGTGCTCGCCGTCCAGTCGAAGGCGAGCGGGCGGGCCTCGGCGATCAGCCCGTCGATCGCTTCGAGCGACATCTGCCAGGCGTCGGGCAGGGCGGCCGAGAAGAGATCGACATAGCGGGCGTAGCCCTTGCCGAGCACGACGACTTTCGCGGCGCTGTTGCGTGCGATGTAGGCGATATCCTCGTCGCGGACGCGATAGTTGATCGGCGCCGGGCTGGCGCCGAGCGCCAGGGCAGCGAACATCACCGCCAGCATGTCAGGATGATTTTCCGACAGAAGGCTGACCCGGTCGCCCGGGCCGACGCCGCGAGCGGCCAGCACGGCGCCGATCCGCGCCACGCGATCCTGCAACGCCGCATAGGTCCAGGGACGCCCGTCGAACACGATGGCCGGTTTCTGAGGATAGCGTCGCGCGTTCAGGAACAGCGCGTGAGCGTAGAGCATGTCCATGGAAACCTCGTGTGGAACCTCGTGAGGGGAGACGTCGAGAAGCAGGATCAATCGAGGCTGGCGCCGGAGCGTTCGATGATCTCCTTCCACTTGTCCTGTTCGGACTGGATGAAGCTGCCGAACGCAGCGCCGCCGAGATCGAAAGGCGCGCCGCCGAACTTGGCGATGGCCTCGATCACCGAGGGTTCCCGGAGCGTTGCGGCGATGTCGTTTCTCAGGCGGTCGACAGTGGCAGGCGGCGTGCCCGCCGGCAGGAACGTGCCGATCCAGGCAACGGCCTGGGCCTGCGGGTAGCCGAGCTCCGTCATCGTGGGCACGTCGGGCAGGGCCTCGATCCGCGTCGGGCCGGTGACGGCCAGCGCCCGCAACGTTCCCGCCTTGACGTGGCCGACCGTCGTCACCGGAAAATCGAAGGCGAGGTCGACCTGGCCGCCGAGCAGATCGGCGATTGCCGGCGCGCTTCCCTTGTAGGGAACGTGGACGAACTTGATGCCGGCGGCCGACTGAAACAGTTCGCCGACCAGATGGGTGGAGGTGCCGTTGCCGGCGGACGCCATGGTGAGCTTGCCCGGCGCGCGGCGCGCCGCCTCCACCAGATCGGCGACCGAGCGATAGGGGCGGCTGGCACTGGTGACCAGCACGCTCGAGATCGAGATGAGCGCCTGGACGGCGACGAAATCCTTGGCCGGGTCGAACTTGAGGTTCTTGTAGAGATACTGGTTAGCGGCGTGCGTGCCTTGCGTGCCCATCAGGAAGGTGTTGCCGTCAGGGGCGGCGCGGGCGACGAACTCGGTGGCCAGATTGCCGCCGGCGCCTGGCCTGTTTTCGACCAGGACCCGCTGGCCCAGCCGCTCTGCCAGCCGATCGGCGATCACGCGGCCGACCTGGTCGGTGATACCGCCCGGCGGCCCGGGAATGACGAAGGTCAGCGGCTTCGACGGGTAGCCGGGTTGCGCCCCTGCCGGGGACGCAGCGATTGCCGCCAGCGCTGCAATAGCGCCCGAGAGCAGCGCGATCCTGCGGCTCAAGCTCTTGAAGTTTCTCATATTTCCTCCTTGGGCCCACGTTGCCGGCGGGTCAGCGATCCGGGTCGTGGGTTTCGGTGTTGGGATCTCGAAGGGATTGACGAAATACGATTACTCGGAATATCATACGAGATATCGGAAATGGAGTCGAGGACCTATCCATGCCCACCGTGATACCGGCCGCCAGCCGCGCCCTGGCCGTGTTCGAGATTTTCGCCCGCGAGAAGCGCGAACTCTCGAATTCGGACATGGCCCGGCTGCTCTCCGTCGCCGACAGCAGCTGCTCGGACCTGCTGCACACCCTGCAGTCGCTGGGCTACCTGATGCGCACTTCGCGGAGCCGGCGCTTCTATCCGACCGGCCGCCTGCACGAGGTTGCCCGCCAGATCTCGGAGAACGACCCGCTGACGACGATCGCGCGCGAGGCGGTCGAGCTGCTCGGCGAGAAGTCCGACGAAACCGCCTTCTTCGGCGCGCTGGATACGGCGTCGGTGAAAGTCCTGGCGACGCAGCCCAGCAGGCTGCCGCTGCGCTTCATCCTGGATGTCGGCGAGCGCGTGGCGCTGCACGCCTCCGCCGTCGGCAAGGCGCTGCTGTCGCTGCTGCCGCGCGACGAGGCGATCGAGCTGCTGCAGCGTCGGCCGCTGCAGCCTGTGACGCCGGCGACGATCACGGATATCGACCAGCTCCTCGCCCAGATCGACCAGGGCCGCGAGCGCGACTGGTTCGAGGTTCGCGGCGAAGGCACGGAGGGCGTCACCGCGCTCGCCGTCGCCGCCCGGCTCGGCGACCACCCGGTGGCGCTGTCGCTCGCCGGTCCGACGGAGCGCATCGACCGCAACCGCGAGGCCTACCTGCAAACGCTGCGCGAGGTGCGCGGCACCCTGCTCAGCGGCGACTGATCTGCCTTACCGACAGGAGACACCATGGATCTGGGATTGAAGGACCGCGTCGCCATCGTCACGGGATCGGCGCGCGGCATCGGCGCCGAAACCGCGCGGCTGCTGGCCAACGAAGGCATGGCGATCGTCGTCACCGACATCGACGGTGATGGCGCCGCCGCCACGGCGAAAGCCATCGCCTCGACCGGCGCCAAGGCGATCGGCGTGGCCTGCGACATCCGCAAGGAGAGCGACGTGCAGGCGATGGTCGAGGCCGGCCGCGCGGCGTTCGGCGGCATCGACGTGCTGGTCAACAATGCCGGCCTGGTGAAGGACCGCAGCCTCGTGAAGATGGACGAGACGGACTGGAACCTGGTGCTCGACGTCACCCTGAAGGGCGCGTTCCATTGCTGTCGTGCCGTGCTGCCCTCGATGTACGAGCGCCGCTGGGGACGCATCGTCAACATCACCTCGCGGGCGCTGTTCGGCAATCCGGGGCAAACCAACTACTCCACGGCGAAGGCCGGCCTGGTCGGCTTCACGCGGGCCCTGTCGCTCGAGCAGGCGCGCAACGGCATCACCGTCAACGCCATTGCGCCGGGCTACATCGAGACCGACTACATCAAGAGCCTGCCCAACTTCGAGCGGGTCCGCGACAACGCGCTCGCGAAGAACCAGGTCCCGTTCGGCGGCGAGACCCGCGACATCGCCTCGGCAGTGGCCTTCATGGCCTCCGAGCAGGCCCGCTACATCACCGGCACCACGCTGTTCGTCACCGGAGGGCGTTATGGTTCCTGATCTCGACGTCGACGGCCTGTCGTCCGAGCAGCGGCTGCTGCGCGACAATATCCGGCGCTATCTGAAGGAACATGTCGCGCCCCTCATCCAGAAGAGCGAGGCGGAGAAGCGTTTTCCCTTCGAGGTGATCGGCGGGCTCGGCGACTTCGGCTATCTCGGCGGCCATCTGCCTGAGGAGGCCGGCGGGCTCGGGATCGACTACACGACCTGGGCGGTGATGATGGAGGAGGCGGGCTACTGCTGGCTGTCGCTGCGCGTCCTGCTGAGCGGCCTCAACATCGTGGCCGGAATCATCAATTCCTGCGGCGACGCGGCGCAGAAGGAGCGCTTCATGCGCCCGCTGCTGCGCGGCGAGCGCCGGACCTTCGTGTCGATCTCCGAGCCCGGCGTCGGCTCGAACGTCGCCGAGATCAAGACCCGGGCCGAGAAGCGCGGCGACCGCTACATCCTGAACGGCAGCAAGCTCTGGATCACCAACGGCATGTTCGCCGATTTCGGCATCGTCGTGGCGCGCACCTTCAGCGACACCTGCGACGGCAAGCTGTCGCTGTTCCTGGTCGAGAAGGCCGCTACGAAATTCGACTACCGGCCGGTCGACACGATGTTCGTGCGCAGCACCGGCACCGCCGCCTTCACCTTCGAGGATGCCGAGGTGCCGGCGGCCAACCTGCTCGGCCGCGAGGGCGAGGGGCTGAAGCAGATCCTGATCGGCCTCAATTTCGGCCGCCTCAACGTGGCGATGGGA
>MKRV01000172.1:0-9212 GCA_001897995.1 Alphaproteobacteria bacterium 65-37
TGGGAGGCGCCGTCGCGTCGTCGCTTGCACGCGCCTTGGGCGCCGGCCGGCATGACGATGCCCGCGCACTGATGCTGCATGCCATGGTGCTGGCTGTCGGCTTCGGTGCCGCCTTCTCCCTGCTGGCCTGGACGGTGGCGCCCACGTTCTATCGCCTCCTGGGCGGAACGGGGGCGGCGCTCGAGCGCGCGATCGCGTTCAGCGACGTTTGGTACGGCGGCGCCATCGTGGTTTGGCTCAACGCATTTTTTGCCGCGATTCTTCGGGGCGGCGGCGACGCGGCGACGCCGGCCCGCGTTCTGGTCGTCGCGTCCCTGACCTACGTGCCGCTGGCGGGCGTGCTGGCGCTCGGAATCGACACCTGGCACGGGCTTGGAATGGCGGGAATGGCCATCGCGTCGATTGCAACGACGACAGGCTCGGCGCTCGTCCTGGCCCGCCTCCTCTGGAGCCCTCGATCGCAGCGCCGGTTGGGCTTTACGCCGCAACTGGCGGGTGTGGCGCTGCAGCGTCGTCTGTTCGGCGAGATCCTGGGCGTCGGCATCATGGGGTCCCTCGGCACGATCACCTCCAACGCGACCGCGATGATCATGACGGGCCTGGTCGGAAGTTTTGGCGCCGCGGCGCTCGCCGGATACGGAGTCGGCGTCCGCCTGGAATTCATGCTGGGGCCTCTCGCTTTCGGGATCGGAACAGGCCTGACGACGCTGGTTGGTGTGGCCGCGGGGGCCAACGACTGGAACCGTGCCGTACGTGCCGCGTGGTTCGGCAGCCTGATCGCGTTCGGTTTGATCGGCAGCATCGGCTGGACCGTAGCGCTGCTGCCTGAAACCTACTCCGGCCTGTTCGCCAGCGACCGCGAGGTCATCGCCGCGAGCGCCGGCTACATCGTGACCGTCGCGCCGTTCTACTGCTTCTTCGGTCTCGGCTTGACCTTGAATTTTGCCAGCCAGGGCGCGGGCCGCATGAATGTTCCGCTTCTGGCGGGCGTCGCCCGCATGCTTGCCGCGACCGTCGGCGGTTGGCTGGCCGTGGAGAAATTCGGCCTGGGACTGAACGGCGTCTTCGCGGCAATGGCCGTCGGCATGGCCGTCTACGGCTGCTTCATTGCGGGATCGCTGCTTTTCAGGCCCTGGCGGTCCAGGTGAAGGGGGACGGCCCGCTCGTCCAGGCCGACTTGGCCCGCCGTCAGCGTCAGCCTGCCGGCTCCATCTCGATCGCGACCTTGCCCACGACCTTGCGGTCGATCAGGGCGCGGAAGGCGTCGGCGGCGCGTTCCATCGGAAAGCGGTGCGAGATGTGCGGCCGCATCACGCCGAGCCCGGCGAGCCGCGGCAGCTCTTCGACATAGTCGCGGCCGAGCTCGGGCGAATGGCGCAGGATCGTCTCGCCCGCACGCACTCCCAGCACGGTCAGGCCCTTGATCAGGATGTGGTTCGACATGAGCTTGCTCGGTCCGCCGGAGGTGAAGCCCACCACCAGCAGTCGCGCCCCGTAGGCAGCGGCCCGCACCGACTTCTCCAGCACCTCGCCGCCCACCGGATCGTAGACCACGTCGACGCCACGGCCCTCGGTCAGGCTTTTGGCGGCCGCGACGAAGTCGCCGGTGCGGTAGTTCACGACATGGTCGGCGCCATTCGCGCGCACGACGGCAAGCCGCTGGTCGTCGCTGCCGGTGGCGATCACAGTCGCGCCGAGATGCTTGCCGAGCTGCACGGCGGCGAGCCCGACGCCGCCCGAGGCACCATGCACTAGCAGCACCTCGCCCTTCTTGAGCTGGGCGCGATGGACCAGCGAATGGAAGGCCGTCTGGGCCGCCACTCGGAATCCTGCGCCCTCCGCGAAGGACCAGTCGGCGGGCAGGCGCAGCAGCTGCGATTTGGCGGAAAGGCGGACATATTCGGCGAAGGCGCCCGGCCGTACGCCGAAGATCACGCGGTCGCCCGTCGTCCAGCCGGTCACCTCGGCGCCGACGGCGTGGACGGTGCCCGCCCCTTCCATGCCGGGGACGAACGGCAGCTCCGGCTTGTGCTGGTAGCCGCCGGCCACCATCAGGACGTCGGGAAAATTGACCGAGGCAGCGCCGACCCGGATCACCAGATCGGCCGGGCCCGCTTCCGGAATCGGCCGTTCCTCGACGCGCAGCACCGAAGGATCGCCCAGGCGATCGCAAACGACGGCGCGCATGGCCACTAGTCGAGCTCGAAGGCGTTCTTGTAGTCGAGCTTCAGGGCCGGATCCTGGTCTTCCTTCTTCAGGAAGCAGTTGCCGACGACCAGCACCTCGATCTCGCTGCCCATGAAGCAGCGGAAGGCGTCCTCCGGCGTGCAGACGATCGGCTCGCCGCGCACGTTGAACGAGGTGTTCACCAGGACCGAGCAGCCGGTCTTGGCCTTGAAGGACGCGATCAGCGCGTGGAAGTCCGGGTTGGTCTCTTCATGCACCGTCTGGATACGGGCCGAATAGTCGACGTGGGTCACGGCCGGAATGTCCGAGCGCGGCACGTTCAGCTTGTCGATTCCGAACAGCGCCTCTTCCTGGGCCGTCATGGCGCGGCGGCGATCCTCGTTCACCGGAGCGACCATCAGCATGTAGGGGCTGTCGGACTTGATGTCGAAGTAGTCGGTCACGTCCTCGCGCAGCACCGCCGGCGCGAAGGGACGGAACGACTCGCGGTACTTGACCTTGAGGTTGAGCGTCTTCTGCATCGAGGGCGACCGCGCGTCACCCAGGATCGAGCGCGCACCGAGCGACCGCGGACCGAACTCCATGCGCCCCTGCATCCAGCCCACCGCCTTGGAGTCGGCCAGCGCCTGTGCGGTCTGGTCGATCATCTGGGCGTGGTCGAGACGGGTGAACTTGGCACCGACGGCGGTCAGCCGTTCGGCGATCTCGTCGTCCTTGAAGTCCGGCCCCAGGTAGGAGCCAGCCATGGCGTCCAGGTGGCCGTTGAGCTTGCGCGACTGGCCGAGGAAGCCGTGATAGGCGGCATAGGCGGCGCCGACCGCGCCGCCGGCATCGCCGGCCGCCGGCTGGACCCAGATGCCGTCGAACAGGTTCTCGCGCAGGAGCTTGCCGTTGGCGACACAGTTCAGCGCCACACCGCCGGCCAGGCAGATGTTCTTGGCGCCGGTTTCCTTCTTCACCGACTTGCCGAGGCGGATCACGATCTCCTCGGTGACGGCCTGGACCGACGCCGCGAGATCCATGTGGTGCTGCGTGAGCTGCTGCTCGGGCGTGCGCGCTTTGCCGCCGAACAGCGCGCCGAACTTGTCGTTCGTCATGCGCAGGCCGGTGCAATAGTCGAAATACTGCTGGTCGAGGCGGAAGGTGCCGTCTTCCTTGAGGTCGACGATCTTGTCCAGGATCAGGTTCTTGAACTTGGGCTCGCCGTAGGGCGCGAGGCCCATGACCTTGTATTCGCCCGAGTTGACCTTGAAGCCCGTGTAATAGGTGAAGGCCGAATAGAGCAGGCCGATCGAGTGCGGGAAATGGATCTCGCGCAGCATCTCGAGCTTGTTGCCCTGGCCCCAGGCGAGCGAGGTCGTCGCCCATTCGCCGACGCCGTCCATGCACAGCACGGCGGCTTCTTCATAGGGCGACGGGAAGAAGGCCGACGCGGCGTGACTCTGGTGATGCTCACCGAACAGAAGCCGCTTCTGCCAGTCGAAGTCCGGCTCCCAGCGCTTCATCTCGTCGCGCAGCAGCGTCTTCTGGAAAAGCTTCTCCTTCAGCCACAGCGGCATGGCCATGCGGAAGGAATTGAAGCCGCGCGGGGCGTAGGCGAGGTAGGTCTCGAGCAGCCGCTCGAACTTCAGGAACGGCTTGTCGTAGAAGGCGACATAGTCGACGTCCGGCAGCTTGATGCCGGCGCGGTCCAGACAGAACTGGACCGCGTTCTGCGGGAAGCCCGCATCGTGCTTCTTTCGGGTGAAACGCTCCTCTTGCGCGGCACTCACCAGGCGGCCGTCTTCAATGAGCGCCGCGGCGCTGTCGTGATAGAAGGCCGAGATGCCGAGTACCCGCATGGGACTGGTCCTACCAGATTAGAAGAGCGTGTAGATGAAGGGCGCGATCGCCGACCCCTTGGTCAGCACGATCAGGCCGCCGAAGATCACCATCATAATGAGGATCGGCAGCAGCCAGAATTTCTTGCGTTCCTTCATGAACGCCCACAGTTCAACAACAATGGAGCCCATGGCTCGGTCCTTTCGCGATCAGAACTGGTTACGCATGGATTGAGGCGGCGGCCCCGGCGGCTCGCGGTCGATCCAGTACGTCTTGGCGTTCCGGTCGAGCTTGAGACGCAGGAAATCCTTGCCGAAGGCACGCATCACGAGCCCGATCGGCATGATGGTGATGAAGAACAGCAGGCCGAGAATGATCGGGTTCATCACCTTGTACAGGAGAAGCCCGAACTTCATCCAACCGCGGTTCAGCGGATTGAGGATCTTGGGATAGATGAGGGCGACGGCAAGGAACGCCACCGCAAGCGGCAGCGTTACATGCCACGCCCAGCTGTGGTGCCACAGGGACAGGCCCGAGAGCAGGCCGAAGAATCCGGCGAAGACGAGACCGAAGCCGCGATCGGAGCCCGCCTTGACGTGCTCCTCTCGCGAAAAGTCTTCATGAAGCTGGCTGGTCGCCATTTGCTAAGCGTTCGCGTTTCAGTTTGGGGGCCCTTAACTCCCTGATCCCAAACGCCAAGTCAATTGGCGACCTCGTGAACGGTTATTCCGCCGCGGCGGCCGCCACCTGGTTGTAGCCCATCAGAGCCGACAAGGTGCGGCGCCACACGGCGGTGGCCCGCTCGAAGCTGAGCCCGTCCCGGCGACGCAGGACGATCCAGGCGTCGAGCGACAGGGCGGCGCCGATGGCGTCGGCCAGTTCCTCGCGGGCCTGCTCGTCCAGCGACTCGAATTCCGGCGCAAAAGCCTGAGAAATAGCCGCCCGAAGCTCGCGCTTGGAGGCCTGGCCACGCTCGATCAGCGCCGGATGGTCGACGAACTGGCCGGCCGCGACGCGCAGCGGGACGATCTTGTCGAAAGTTTCGGCAAAGCTCTGCACCGTCGAGGCGATGCGGATCGGCAGCGGCTCGGTCGCCGCCGTGGGCGCCGGGGCAGCCACATCCTTGCGGATGGCATCCATGACGGTTACGAAAAGTGACTCTACGTCGCCGAAATGCTGGAAGACCGAACGCACCGAAACGTCGGCCCGCTTGGCAACCGCGACCACCGTGGGGGCCGTGCTGGTCTCGGCGATCATCGCCTTGGCCGCTTCAATAACCTTACGACGGGTCTCGGCGGCACGCCGGTTACGCCCATCAGTACGGCCGGCCGTTCCGCTCATGTCCGTCGCCGTCGCCGCCACTGCGTTGCCGCGCGGCATCACCGCTGCTTCGTTCATGTGCTCTTTCCTAAGTCCAGGTGGAGGCGAACGATGGTCAAGAACCAGTCCGTCGCCTATGGAGGGCGTGAGATAAGGGCCGAGTAAGGCAGGAACAAGGTAAACTCCGTCGCACCACCATGAATACGAGCCATGCAAAAACCCCGCTCGCTGTCCTTTGGGACTTCGGCGGCGTGATTCTCTCCAGCCCGTTCGAGGCGTTTAACCGCTACGAAGTTGAGGCCGGTCTTCCCAAAGATTTCATTCGCGGCCTCAATGCACGCAATCCCGATACGAATGCATGGGCCAAGATGGAACGAAGCGAGGTTTCCCTCGACGGCTTCGTCACCCTCTTCGAGGAAGAGGCACGCCAGCAGGGGCACAAAGTGGATGGCTGGAAGATCTTGCAGGCACTAAGCGGCGACATTCGGCCGCAGATGGTCGAGGCCTTGCGGCGCTGCAAGTCGGCATTCCGGGTGGCCTGCATCACCAACAACATGAAGTCGGGCGAAGGCCCCGGCATGGCGCGCAGCCCGGGGAAGGCCAAGGCTGTCGCCGAAATCATGACCTTGTTCGAGCATGTCGTGGAATCGAGCAAGCTCGGCCTGCGCAAGCCCGACCCCAAGATCTACCGCCATGCCTGCGATCTTCTCGGCGTGCCGCCCGATCGCTGCATCTATCTCGACGATCTCGGCATCAACCTGAAGCCGGCGCGCGAGATGGGCATGCGGACCATCAAGGTCGGCGATCCTGACGTCGCGATCGATGAGCTGCAGGCGATGGTCGGCATCCCGTTGCGCGGCTGACCGCGTCAGGAAGCGAACGCTTGAAGCGCACGGCACGACCGATCACGGCGGCTTATCTGCAGAACGCCGCTGCGTTCTATCTCGAACGCTATGCCAGTTCGGCGGAAGGATTGCGTCGCGTGCTGCAGCGGCGCGTGCGCAAGGCCCAGATGCTCGAGGCGCCGGTGATGGAGAATGTCGAACAGGCGATCGAGGTCGTGGTGCAGAAGTTCGTGACCGCGGGCCTGCTCGACGACAAATCGTTCGCCGAGACCAAGGCGCTGTCGCTGCATCGGCGCGGCGCATCCGACCGCCTGACTCGCCAACGCCTGCAGGCTGCCGGCGTCGCCGCCGATACGGTCGACCACGCCATGGCTTCCCTCGACGACGAACTCGGCGGCAGAGCCGAGAAGCGCGAGCTGAAGGCCGCCGCCCGCCTGGCGCAGCGCCGCCGACTTGGGCCGCATCGAACGAAGGATCGCGAGGACCACCGCCACCGCGACCTGGCCGCCCTGGCGAGGGCTGGCTTCGCCCTGGCAATTGCCCGCAAGGTGATCGATGCGGCCGATCCCGAGGCGCTTGCGGCCGCTCTGGACGAGGCCTAACTGGACGGGGCCTGACTGGACGAGAAATGATTGGGCCACCATGGTTTCAGACAAGAGGCTCCCATGACCGTCACGATCTGGCACAACCCGCGCTGCAGCAAATCCCGGCAGACGCTCGATCTCCTGCGCAGCAAGGGTGTCGAACCTGACGTGCGGGAATATCTCAAGGCGCCGCCCAGTAAAGCAGAGGTGGAGACGCTGATCGGCCTGGTGGGCGGTGATCCGCTCGAGCTGATCCGCGACGGCGAAGCGGAGTTCAAAGCGTTGAAACTCGACAAATCCAAGCTCGGCAAGGCCGAGGTCGCCAAGGCGATCGCCGCCCACCCGATTCTGCTGCAACGCCCCATCGTGGTGTCGGGATCGCGCGCGGCGATCGGACGGCCGCCAGAAGCCGTCCTCGCGCTCTTGAAATAGCGGCACCATGAGCGGACGCCTGCGCCTCTGGTCGGGTTACGTCCTCTTCATCTATGTCGTTACTCACCTTCTCAATCACGCCCTTGGGCTGATCTCGCTGCGCGTCCTCGAGGAAGGCCGCGGCTGGTTCGTTCAGGTCTGGCACAATCCGATCGGCCAGATCGTCCTCTACGGCGCGCTGTTCACCCACTTCGCGCTGGCATTGTGGTCGCTCTATCGCCGCCGGGCCTTGAGACTTTCCCATTGGGAATGGGCGCAGTGGATTCTCGGCGCCTCCATCGTGCCGCTGGGTATGGTCCATGTCGTCGGCACACGCCTCGCGCATGGCCTCTACGGCGTCGAGCCCGGTTACCCCTGGGTGCTGGGGTCCCTGGTCGTCGGCGGCTGGGACAGCATCGCCCGCCAGTTCGCCCTGCCTTTGGTGGTGTGGGTGCATGCCTGCATCGGCCTGCACTTCGCCTGGCGCCTGAAGCCCTGGTACCGCGACTGGCTGCCCTATCTCTACGCCGGCGCGCTTTTGGTGCCAGTGGCGGGCATCGCCGGCGCCGCCATCGCCCTGCGTGACGTGGCCGACATGGCACAGCGGCCCGGCGTCCTCGACGCCCTGTTCGAGCGTGTGAACGCACCGACCCGGGAACAAGTCCACAACCTCTACATGATCTCCTACACCCTGCAGGGCGTGGCGCTCGCCCTGCTTGTGGCCATGTTCGCCGCGCGGCCGCTGCGCGACCTCTGGGAGCGGCGCGCCGGCGTGGTCCGCCTCGACTATGGCGAACGGCGCAGCGTCGCCGAACCGGCAGGCTTCACGATCCTGGAGATCAGCCGCATCGCCGGCATCCCGCATGCTTCAGTGTGCGGTGGCCGCGGCCGTTGCTCGACCTGCCGGGTGCGCATCAGCGGTCCCGATCGCGACAAGGTGCCGGCGGCCGCGCCTGAAGAGGCGAAGGTCCTGGCGCGTATCGGAGCACCGCCCCATGTGCGACTCGCCTGCCAGGTCAGGCCGCCGCCCGGCCACTACAGCGTGACGCCGCTGCTGCCGGCCACAGCGGGACCGGTCGAAGCCTATCGCCGCCAGCCGCAGGCGCATGGCGGCGAGCAGTACATCGCCATCCTGTTCGCCGACATCAGGGGCTTCACCTCGATCTCCGAGGGCAAGCTGCCCTACGACGTCGTCTTCCTGCTCAATCGCTACTTCCGCGCCACCGGCCAGGCGATCGAGGCCGCGGGCGGACGGCTCGACAAGTTCATCGGCGACGGCGTGATGGCGCTGTTCGGCCTCAACCGCACCCCCGAGGTCGCCTGTCGGCAAGCGCTCGAGGCCGCCCGGCGCATGTCGGACGCGCTGACCGATCTCAACGAGGCTCTGTCTGGCGACCTCGGCCAGCCCTTGCGCATCGGCATCGGCCTGCATGCTGGACCCGCGATCGTCGGCGAGATGGGCTACGAGCGTGCCGCGCAGATCACGGCGATCGGCGATACCGTGAACACTGCGAGCCGACTGGAAACGCTCACCAAGGAATTCACCGTCGAACTCGTCGTCTCACAGGAACTGCTCGATCGTGCCGGCATCGATCTTGGCGATGCGCCGCGGCACGATGTCGAGATCCGCGGCCGTCAAGGCCGGCTTGCCGTGCGCGCGATCAAGCGTGCCGGCAGCCTCACGCCGATGTCATAAGAGTTTCATTGCGTAGCGTACCCCTTGCGTAAGAATCCCGAGCATCATCAGGAGGTTCCCATGCGTTCCCTTCTCGTCACGGTCGTCGCTTCGCTGGCCGTCGGTGTCTCCGTGCCTGCCCTCGCGGCGGGCGGTGGTGGCGGTGGTGGCAGCATGGAGCAGAGCAGGCCTGTCGATCCGACCTACACTCGCGCCAAGTCGATGATCGAGGCCAAGGACTACAGGGGCGCCCTGCCGCTGCTGCAGCAGGTCGTCGCCAAGGATCCGAAGAACGCCGACGCCTACAATCTCATGGGCTACGCCACCCGCAAGTCGGGCGATGCCGCGGGCTCACTGCAGTACTATCAG
>MKRV01000173.1:0-4375 GCA_001897995.1 Alphaproteobacteria bacterium 65-37
CGCAAGGGCGAGACCCTGGGACTGGTGGGCGAATCGGGTTCGGGCAAGTCCTCGCTGGCCCGCGCGCTGCTGCAACTGCCGCCGCCTCAGGGCGGCAGCGTGCAGTTCGACGGCCAGGACCTCACCAAGCTCGGCGGCAAGGCGCTGCGTGCCGTGCGGCCGCGCCTGCAGATGATCTTCCAGGATCCGATTGCCTCGCTCAATCCGCGCCGCCGAGTGGCCGAGATCATCGCCGAGCCGCTGATCGTCTGCGGTGTCGCCGACGCCGCCGAGCGCACCAGGCGCGTCCGTGCCGTCATGGAGGCGGTGGGTCTCGACCCCGACCTGGTGTGGAACCGGCGGCCGCACGAATTCTCTGGCGGCCAGTGCCAGCGCATCGCCATTGCCCGTGCGCTGGTGCTGGAGCCCAGCCTGATCGTCTGCGACGAGCCGGTCTCCGCCCTCGATGTCTCGATCCGCGCCCAGATCCTGAACCTGCTGGAGGACATGAAGGCACGGTTCGGGCTCACCCTATTGTTCATCGCCCACGATCTCGCCGTGGTGAAATCGGTCTCCGACCGCGTCGCCGTCATGTATCTCGGCAAGCTGTGCGAGGTCGCGAGCTCCGAGGACCTGTTCGCCTCGCCGGCGCATCCCTACACGGCGGCGCTGATGGCGGCGATCCCCGAGCCCGATCCCGACATCCCGCTGGGCGACACCAAGCTCATGCCGGGCGATCCGCCATCGCCGCTCGACCCGCCGTCGGGCTGCCGCTTCCGCACGCGCTGTCCCCATGCCGAGAAGCGCTGCACCTCGGAGGTTCCCGCCTTGCGCGAGATCGCCCCGGGCCGCGAAGTCGCCTGCCACTTTCCGCTGGTGGCCTGACCTCACAGCGTCCGGGCGGTCGTTCCCTTGTAGAGAATCGGACCTGTCGGGCGACCGGTCGGCGAGCCTCCGGCAGGTTCCAGCGTGATCTCGAAGAGCTGGTCGGCGGTCGTGCCCGGCAGCTTCTCGAGATCGAGCTGGATTGCGGTCGCCCGGGACAGCAGGCCCACCGAACGCGGCCCGATCTCCCTGTTCCACAAGGTCCAGACTTGAAGCGCGCGGCCGTCCGGGACGTTCATGTCGACCAGCGGGATCATCTCGACACGGCCATCGGCGAAGGCGTTCACGACCGCGCCGGCCTGCCGGGTCGCGTCGTCGATCAGGATCGCCACATAGATCGGCTTGCGCGCGGCCACCTGCTGCGCGTGCTGCAGCGCCATCACGGCAACGATGGCCAGCAGGACGGCGGCAAGCGCGCTGCCCATCGTCGCGATCCGCAGCGCGGCAAGGCTTCTCCACAGGCGACCGAGCAGGCCGACAGCAGGGGCCTGCATAGTGGGAGTCACAGGGGGCGTTTCCTTTGCCAGGCTGCTTTCGATCCGCGGCCACAGATCGACCGCCGGTGCGACGTCCTCGGCCGTCTGGTCGAACTCGGCAAACCGGCTCTGCCATGTCTCCACCGCGCGCGCGAAGCCGGCGTCGGTCGCGATCCGCCGCTCGACGCGGGCACGAGCCTCGGCATCGAGCAGGCCCATCACGTATTCGGCGGCGAGGGCGTCGTCGTCTCGATCGGGCGTCATCCCATGCACTCCTGCAGGGACCGAAGGCCGCGCCTCAGCCAGCTCTTGACGGTGCCGAGCGGCATGCCGAGCCGTCCGGCGAGCTCGCCGTGGCTGAAGCCATGGACGTAGGCGAGGACGATGGCCTTGCGTCGACCGGCATCGAGCTGTTGCAAGCAGCGACGCAGAGCACTCGACTCGGGCAGTTTCGATATCGCCGACGCGGGATCGAGCTCGGTATTCTCGTTGATCGCCTCGGTGTCGTAGCGCTGCTCGTTGCGCAAGATCGTCAGGGCCCGGTTGCGAACGATGGCGAAGAGCCAGGCGCGGGCGGCACCACGCGTCGGGTCGAAGCTCTGTGCCCCGTGCCAGATGCGCACGAAAGCCTCGTGGGTCGCCTCTTCGGCAAGATCCTTGCGCCGCAGGATGCGCATCGCCACGCCGACCATCCGGGCGGCTTCACGGTCGTAGATCAGCCGCGGCGCAACCCGGTCGCCGCCGGCGCATCGGACGATGGCGGCGGAAATCTCGGCTTCCGCCGCCGATGACCGGTTCGAATCGTCATGGGAGGCCGGCAGGATCGTCACCGATCACCTGCTGCGCTCGCGCGAGGGTCGCCGTGCCAGTCCGCCGTCACCCGTTTCGCCTCCCAACCCGCGCGATCGCCTTCGCATTGGTCCTGAACACTATACCGGCCGGCTCGCCGATCGGATGCAGGTGTCCGGCGAGAAAGACGTTTTTTTGGGGGGCCTGCATCCAAAGGCACGATCCGGCGAGTAGCCGCTGCATGACCCACTGTTGGGTCGGCAACGAACCGGGAGTGACAGCGATGACAGTGAAGGCAATTTTGGCCGCTTCGGTGATCACCGTGGCGCTGGCAGGCACAGCTCAAGCCATCGATGTCGCGGCGCTGGTCGGTGGCGATACCATCGCCATCATCGACACGACGGCGAAGAAGGCGACGAAACGCATGAAGGTATCGGGCGTCGCCGGCCCACTGCTCGGCATCGACGTCCGGCCGGCCGACGGCATGCTTTACGCCCTGGCGGCCGACGGCACGCTCTACACGATCGCAATGGACGGCAAGGCAACGGCAAAATCCAAGCTGGAAACCATGCTGCCGGCCGGCGTGGTCGCGACGGTGGACTTCAATCCTGTGGCGGACCGTCTTCGTGTCATCGGCAGCGACGGCACCAGCCTGCGCGTCAACGTCGACGACGGAAAGGTCGTCAAGGACGGCAGCCTCAAGTTCGCCGACGGCGACGCCGGCAAAGGCATGACACCCAAGGTGGTGGCCGGCGCTTACACCAACTCGGTCAAGGGCACCAAGGAAACGGCGCTGTTCGACATCGATGCCGGCACCGGCGCCCTGGTCAAGCAGGCGCCGCCGAACGACGGCATCCTCAATACCGTGGGGATGCTGGGCGCCAAGGTCGATACCATCGCCTTCGACATCTGGTCCGACGGCACCAAGAACGAAGCCTGGGCGATGACCGGCGATCAGCTCTGGTCGATCGATCTGGCGACGGGCAAGGCCACCCCCGTCGCCAAGATCGAGGGGATCGGCGGGCCTGTGACGGACATTGCGATCCTGCCCAAGATGTAGACGTTCGTCAGTACTGGATTCTTCCGGGCCACGAAAGGCGGCGCGCACCATTGCGCGCCGTTCCCGACGTCTTGCAGGTGAGCACTACGTCGCTGTGAGAAATGGTGCTGCCGGACAGGATTGAACTGTCGACCTCTCCCTTACCAAGGGAGTGCTCGACCTGAGCTGCGGCAGCGACAAGAGCCCTAACCGAAAGCGGCAGGCGTCGCTGGCTACCGTCCGGCTCTCTCGTCTCTCGGTAGACCACCCGTCGTCGATCAGTGCGCCGCGGCAGAGCGCTCCGGCTTTTTGGAACGACGGGAAGCAGCAGCCTTTCTGGATCGGGTGGCTTTGATCGCGGAGCGCGGCCTCGCCGACAATGTGAAGCCCAGCGTGTTGATCACATTGACGAGCGTCGTGAGCTTGGGATCGCCACCCTTGCCTAGAGCTTTGTAGAGCCCCTCGCGGGTAATGCCGGCGCCGCGAGCCACCTCTGCCATGCCGCGAGCGCGAGCAATGGTACGGAGGGCGTTGGCGACATAGTCGGCATTGCCGCTGGCGAATGCATCGCTGAGGAGCTCGGCCTGATCTTCGACAGAGGTGAGGTGATCGGCCGGATCGAAGGGGGAGGTCTTGATGGTCATGGTACGAACAACTCCAGTGGCAACTGCTACAACTCCTCAGCCAGTGCTTTCGCCTTCTTGATGTCCGCGCTTTGCGTCCGCTTGTCTCCGCCACACAGGAGGATGATGACGGTCCGACCGCGCTGGACGAAGTACACCCGGTAGCCAGGCCCATAGTCGACGCGGAGTTCGGACACACCGCCACCGACCGGCTTCACGTCACCGAACAGGCCAGACTGCAGGCGGACGAGCCGCTGGGCGATCTTGGCGGCAGCGCGAGCATCCCGAAGAGATCTCAGCCACCCAGCAAACTGGTCAGTCTGACGGATCTCGAGCATGTGTGAACTATAGTTCACGTTGCAAGGGGTGTAAACTCTGGTTCACGGCACCGTAAGACGCTCTGGAATATCTGCACGCCCTGTGAGTGGCGATGCTGCGGAACGTCGTCGGAGCGGGGTCCCTGAAAAAAGTCCCTGAACGAAAACGGCGGGCATTGCTGCCCGCCGTGTCGCTCGCCGCTGATGCCGAGGGTATCGGCATCGAATTGGTCGGAGTGAGAGGATTCGAACCTCCGGCCCCTAGCT
>MKRV01000173.1:4414-5503 GCA_001897995.1 Alphaproteobacteria bacterium 65-37
GGCTGTGCCAATGGCGTGTCAGATCGGCGAAGGTTCGTCCTCGATCCGCATCGGGTAAGGACCGACCCCCTCCGAGTTCCGAACAGCTACGAACCTGTGGCTTCGTTCGACCGAGCGAACATCTGTGTAAGCGACATTGAAAATGGTGCCTTCTGTTAGATCGTCTTCAAACGCTGCGGGGAAAGCCTTATCTGATCGGATGCGCATCGAGGCGAACCGGCTCTCGTGTCCAATCGGAGGAGCAGGCCAGATGGTGATAACAACGTTTGTCGCTGTCTCGCCTTCGTTGCTGAGGGTGAATTCGTAGGACATTCGGTCGCCGGCTGCTCGTTCTCTGCCTGAAATGCGCATCACGAAGCGTGGTAGCGCTGCAGCTGCCTCCTGCGCCAGGGCGCGATCGTACTCCTTCAGGGTGGCGACAACCTGCTGCCGAGAAACTTCTACCAATGCCCTTTGTTGCTCCACCGAGGCTTGGAGTTCGGCCACCTGCAGTTGGAGTGCACGGGTGTTTAGCTGGAGCTCCTTGCCCTGTTGCAGGTACCCCAACACCAGCCAAAAGAATGCTACCGGCGCGAAGAGTCCTGCAAAGATATCGCCCCATTCGTTAGGTTTGGGCCACGATGGTCTGTCCGAGAAGAACATCATGGTGGCGATCCCGCCTGCCAACCAGAGGACGGTCACAGCAATGCCAGAGCGCACATAGGGGCTGTCCCAGGGCGACTTTTCTGGAGGTATCGAAGGAACTTCCAAAGCATTGCCTCGCTAATCGTTCGCCGCCCGCTTGTACGTCACCTGGAGCTGCGGCACCGGCCGGGCGGTCATGGTGTCGGCGATCGCCGACACCGCCTCGACGTGGCTTTCCTCGCCGATATGGGCGTAGCGCATCGTCGACTTGATGTCGGTGTGGCCCAGGATCTTCTGCACGACGTCGAGGGGCACCTTCCGCTGCCGCATCCAAGAGGCGGCGGTGTGGCGCAAGTCGTGCCAGGTGTACTTACCGGTGATGCCGGCCTTCTTCAGGCTGGTCAGGAAGGTCCGGCGGGTGTCGGTCTTGATCGGCCGGCCACGATAGAGGAAGACCCGCCCGGC
>MKRV01000173.1:5511-6033 GCA_001897995.1 Alphaproteobacteria bacterium 65-37
GATGATCAGCTCGCGGCCACCGGGCTTGCGGCTCTTGAGGCGGACGGTGATCGTCCGGGCACCCATGTCGACCTGGCTCCAGTCCAGCGTCATGACGTTCTGGGCCCGCAGGCCGGTGCAAATGGCGGCGATCAGGGGCGCTTTCATGTGGGGCTTGGACACCGCCAGGATGCGGTCGACCTGCTGGCGGTTCAGCCACCGGGTATTGCCGTCCGCCTCGTCGAGCAGGCGGGCCTGCCAGTCGACCTCGCCGACGGCGTAGCCCCATTCCTTGCTCTTGGCCTTGTTCATGACTCGCCGTAGCAGCTCGACCTCGCGATTGACGGTCGAACTGCTGACTAGATGGTCCATTTTCACGGAGCCTTTGCCCTTGCGGGGGCTCTTGCCCCGTCGGGCCTTCTCGCCGCGGCGCGTGGCGACGAATGTGGAGACCCACTTGTCGTCGATCTCAGACAGCCTGGTCGGCCGGCCGATGATCCGCAACAGTGCCTTGGCCTGATGTTTGGTGGTCTGGAAAGAAGT
>MKRV01000174.1 GCA_001897995.1 Alphaproteobacteria bacterium 65-37
ATGACCGCTTCGGTGACGCGCCGGAAGCGCTTGCCGTCCGGTCCTGGCCGGATCGAGGTCGATTTCACGCCCTGTCGGCCGTACTCGAACTTCACCTTGGGGAAAGCCGCCATCTGGTCGACGAACTGCGGGCCGCTGAAGGTGCCGTGCAGGATGGGCACGTGGTACGGATCGACGACGTTCTCGAAATGCTGCAGCCAGTTGCAGGGCGCAATCACGATGCCGCCGCTGCCGATGCTGGAATCGTCGGCCTCGACGAACTCACCCGGCGCCAGGACCTCGAGACATTCATAGCTTGGCAGCACGGGCTTCTTCTCGGGGGGGCCGAGATAGGCGAAGACCAGGCCATAGCGTTCTTCGACAGGATACCAGGGCTGACGCACGCGCTGGCACTGTGCACCCGTGGGATTGGGCTCGCAGGGCATCTCCAGGCAGTGGCCTTCGACGTCGAACAGCCAGCCATGGTAGCAGCAGCGAATGCCGCGTTCCTCGACCTTGCCGTAATACAGGGTCGTACCGCGGTGACAGCAGCGCGGATAGACCAGCCCGGCCCGCCCCTGCCCATCACGAAAGAGAATCAGCTCCTCGCCCAGGATCTTCACAGGACGCGGTATCGCCGCGGCATCCGAGCTCAGCCCGACCGGATGCCAATAGCGCCGCAGCAGCTCGCCCATGGGCGAGCCACGGCCGACGTCGGTAAGCTTCGAATTGAAGGTCGGCGGCTTCAGCGAATAGGCGGAGCGGAGGTCGCGCGTCGTGCTCATATGTTCCCCTTGCCTGGACGATCCCCGGGGCTATTCGACCTTGGCGCCGGACTGTTGAATCAATTCCGCCCAGATCGGTGTCTCGCGCTTCAGGATGGCCGCGAGTTCGCCCGGCGTCGAGCCGATGGGTGTCTGGCCCTGCTCGATCATCTTCTGGGCAATGGTCGGCTCGTCGATCACCGCCTTGATGGCCGCCTGCAGGCGATCGACGATCTCTTCGGATGTTCCAGCCGGCGCGTAAGCCGCGACGAACAGGCTGAGATCGAAGCCTGCGACGAGCTGTTCGGCGAAGGTGCTGACCTCCGGAACGGATGCTGACCGCTTGACGCCCGCAACGGCCAGCGGCTTCACGCGACCCGCCGCAATTTGCGGCTTGGCGCTGGTCGGGCTCGCCCAGGTGATGTCGAGGCCCCCGTTGGCGACGTCCTGCAAGGCCGGCACGTCACCGCGGTAAGGCACATGGCTGTAGGCGCCACCCAGCGACCGCTCGAACATCAGGCCATAGAGATGCCCGCTGGAGCCGATGCCCCAGCTGCCGTAGGTTGCCGGCCGGCCCAGCCCCTTCGCCCAGGCCGCCATGCTGCGCAGATCGCCGAACGGCGCATCCGCCTTCACGAGAACGAGGATCGTGCCGAGCGATATCAGCGACACCGGTGTCAGATCCTTGGCAGGATCGAACGGCAGCTTGCTGTAGAGCGATGGATTGTTGGTGTGCGTCGAATTGGTCGTGACCAGGAAGGTGTAGCCGTCGGGCGCAGCCTTCGCGACGATCTCGGAGCCGACGATGGTGTTGGCGCCGGGCCGGGGATCGACCACCACCTGCTGTCCCAATCGCTTGGACAGCCCTTCCGCAACGACCCGCACCAGAGCGTCGATGGCGCCGCCGGGATTGAAGGGGACGACAATGCGGATGGGCTTGGTCGGCCAGTTGGCCTGTGCCTCTGCCTGCCGCCCCAGCAAGGGCGCGGAAAGCGCCGCTGCGACGATGGCTCGCCGGCCGACTGCCTTCCGCTCCATACCGGCCTCCCTAGATATCGACGAAGACGTGGCTTTCCTTCTTCGCCCCCGGATGGGTGACGGCGCCGCCGACGGCAGGGCCGACTAGTTCCGCGTACTTCCACAGAGCGCCCGACGTGTAGCCGTTCTTCTTGGGCTTCCACGCCTTGGCGCGCTTCTTCAGCTCCTTCTCGGAGAGCGCGACCGAGAGCCTGCCCTTCACGGCGTCGATGGTGATCATATCGCCGTTCTTCAGCAGGCCGATCGGACCGCCGATTTGCGCTTCCGGGCCGACATGGCCGACACAGAAGCCGCGCGTGGCGCCGGAGAAACGCCCGTCGGTGATCAGGGCGACCTTTTCACCTACGCCGAGGCCGTAGAGCGCCGCGGTGGTCGACAGCATTTCGCGCATGCCCGGGCCGCCCTTGGGCCCTTCGTAGCGGATGACGATCACCTCGCCTTCCTTGAATTTGCCTTTCACCACGGCGTCGAAGGCGGCTTCCTCGCTGTCGAAGCAGCGTGCCGGACCCGTGAAGACCAGGCGATGCATGCCGGCGACCTTCACGATGGCACCGTCCGGCGCCAGATTGCCCTTGAGGCCGACGACACCGCCCGTCGGCGTGATGCAGTCCTTCACGCGATAGACCACGTCCTGGTTCTCGGGGAACTTCACGTCTTTGTGGTTCTCCGCCAGCGTCTTGCCGGTCGCCGTCAGGACGTCGCCGTGCAGTAGGCCGGCATCGAGCAGCTCCTTGATGACCACCGGGATGCCGCCGATTCCATAGAGATCGAAGGCGACGTATTTCCCGCCCGGCTTCAGGTCGGCGATGTAAGGCGTCTTCTTGAAGATGCGGGCGACATCGTGGAGATCGAACTTGAAACCGCATTCATGGGCCATCGCCGGCAGATGCAGCGCCGCGTTGGTCGAACCACCGGTCGCGGCGACGACGACCGCGGCGTTCTCGAAGGCTTCGCGGCTGCAGATATCGCGCGGGCGGATACCAAGACGCAGCAGGTTCATCGCCGCCTCGCCCGAGGCTTCGGCATACTGGTCACGCGTCTCGTAGGGGGCCGGCGCACCGGCCGATCCCGGCAGGGCAAGGCCGATCGCCTCGGACACGCAGGCCATGGTGTTGGCGGTGAACTGGCCGCCGCAGGAGCCGGCCGAAGGACAGGCGGCGCATTCCAGCTCGTGCAGGTCGGCGTCGGAGAACTTGCCAGCGGCATGCATGCCGACGCCTTCGAAGACATCGACGACGGTGACGTCCTTGCCGCGGAACTTGCCCGGCAGGATCGAGCCACCATACATGAAGACCGACGGGACATTGAGGCGCAGCATCGCCATCATCATGCCGGGCAGAGACTTGTCGCAACCGGCGAGCGTGACCATCGCGTCGTAGCAATGGCCGCGCATCGTGAGCTCGACCGAATCGGCAATCAGGTCGCGGCTGGCCAGCGAGGACTTCATGCCCTGGTGCCCCATGGCGATGCCGTCGGTCACCGTGATGGTGGTGAATTCGCGCGGTGTTCCGCCCCCGCGATCGACACCGATCTTCACGGCCTGAGCCTGGCGATTGAGGGCGATGTTGCAGGGGGCGGCCTCGTTCCAGCAGGTCGCCACGCCTACCAGCGGCTGGTTGATCTGCTTCTCGTCGAGGCCCATGGCGTAAAGGTAGGAGCGATGCGGCGCCCGCTCCGGTCCGACCGTGGTGTGACGGCTCGGCATCTTCGCCTTGTCGAAGGTCGGATTGGGATGGAGCTTGGGGTGCTTCTTCTTGGCCATTGCGCCTGGTCTCCGCCTGATCTGTGACACGGTGACTGTAGCGAGCGCGGTGGCTGATTCCTAGGCTCCGCTCCGCGGCCGGGTCTTGCCCTTCAGCGAACAGAAAATCAGCGCCACCGCGCCTGACTCCCGGACTCTGCTCCCGTGCCGGGCGTAGTTCTCGGGGTCGATGGTGGTCCCGCCGGCAGCGGCATAGGTGACCTGGGGCGGCAGCAATTCCTTCGCACGCTGGACAGGTGTCGTCGTCACGCGGCCTGCCCGCTCCGAATGCAGGACGGTGATGCCCTGGACGGCGCCGGTGCGGTCGACCTGGGGGCCGCCCGAGATGCCGCCCAGTGTTCCGGTCGAGGGAGGCGTACGCTCCTGCTCGGCCCAGACCCAGCCCCGCACGATCGGCGTGCCGGGGCGGCCTGGACGGATCCGCGCCATGCCGACGAAGCGGCTGTAGACCGAAGACGGGATCCCCTGCGGGAAGCCGTAATGGAAACCGTCCTGGTCCATCACCGGCAGTCGATCCGTCAGGCTGACCCGAGGGGCACCATCGGGCAGTGGCGAGGTGATCACCGCCACGTCTGCAATCTCGTGCATCCGGACGCTCTGGATTTCCTGCCATTTGCCCTGCACGCGGATGTAGGAACGCGTGCAGCTCTCCATGACATGCTTGGCCGTCACCCAGATCTGCGGTGCGACCTGGAAGCCCGTTCCGATGGAGTCTCCTTGGACGGCCGCTTCCTGGACAAGGATATCGAAGGTGGGCTGCTCCGGTGTCCGTCCGACCGGCGGCCGTGACGGTACGGAATTCGACCACGCCGGCGGCGCCGGCGGCATCTGCGGCTGTGACGGCGATGCGGGCGGCAGCGGCCGGCGTGGACCGTCGAGATCCTTGACCTCCACGAGCTTGGCGATCCCATAGAGCGCGCCGACGATCGCCAGCCAGAGCACCAATCGCTTCAGGGTGTCGCTCATGGCCGCGGCTTATCCGGCGATCGCCGCGGCATTGATGATGGCGACCGACAGATGCGTGGCGCCGAGCGCCGCTGCCGACGCCATCTCGCCGCGCTCGATGCGGGCCACGAGATCGTGGAAGACGAACCGTGCGACGAAGAAGGTTCCGAGCTGCACGATCAACGCTACGATTCCCCAGACGATGATGTCGGGAATGCTGACGCTGCGGGCCAGGCACATGCCGAGCGGCAGAGCGAGCGACAGGATGGCCGCCCCGAAGGCGACGCCGGCCGCGGCGTTGTTCTCGCGTATCAGACGCCCCTCCTGCTGAGGTGTCAGTGCCTGGTAGACCAGTACGCCGGCAATCAGGATCAACAGGGTCACGGCGAGGTGGGCGGCGAAGACCGGTAATGCGCCGATCGCACTGGTCAGGATTGCATCGAACATTTCTCTACGTCCTCGAAATCCGGCGGCCTTCGCTTGCCGCATCGCGGAAAACTATGCCGCAGACGCGGCGTCATTGACACCATACACTCGGCCTCCGAGGGGGAGATACCGTGCCGCTCTGGATACCGATCACGATTGCTGCAGCCTTGTTTCAGAATATCCGGACGACGATGCAGCAGAAGATCCGCGGTGTGCTGAGCGTCGATGGTGCGAACTTCATCCGCTATCTCTATGGCGCGCCGCTTGCGCTGAGCATGCTCGCCTTCCTGGTCTGGGGGACCGGGCGGGAAATGCCGCCGCTCTCCTGGACCTTCGTCGGACTGGTGACGATCGCGGGGCTCGCCCAGATCATTGCGACGTCGCTGATGATCCACGCTTTCTCGCTGCGCAACTACGCCGTCGGCACGGTTTATTCGAAGACCGAAACCGTCTTCGTCGCCCTGTTCGCGACCTTCATCGCTTCGGAGCCCCTGCACTTCTGGTCCTGGATCGGCATTCTGATCTGCCTTTCGGGCGTTGCCATCCTGAGCGTTCGCGGCTCGTTCACGAACATTCGCGCCGTGCTCGCCGACCTCATGCACAAGGGTGCGCTCTACGGCATCCTGTCGGGCCTCTTCTTCGCCATCGCCGCCGGCACCATCCGCGAAGCTTCCAAGGCGCTGCCCAGCGGCGATTTCATGACGCGCGGCATCACCGTGCTCGCGGTCATGAACACCATCCAGATCGTGCTCATGGTCGTCTGGCTCAGCCGCAGCGATTCCAGCCAGTTCCGCAAGATCGGCGTGAACTGGCGCTCCTCGATCTGGGTCGGCGTGTTCAGCGTCCTGGGCTCGGCCGGTTGGGCGCTCGCCATGACCCTCGAAAATGCCGCGCTCGTCCGTGCCGTCGGCCAGATCGAGCTCGTCTTCACCTTCATCGCCTCGCACCTCGTGCTCAAGGAGCGTCCATCCATCGGCGAATGGATCGGTAGTCTCCTCGTCGTCGGGGGCGTCGTTCTCATTCTCGTAGCCAGGTGACAAAATGACAGACAGTCCACGGCCGCTCGACGGCCTGCGCATCCTCGACTTCTCAACGACGATTGCCGGCCCGCACTGCAGCCGCCTGATGGCCGACATGGGCGCCGACGTCATCAAGGTCGAATCGCCGGAGGGCGACTTGATGCGCAGCCGTCCCGTGCTGCGCGAGGGCGCCAGCACGATGTTCGGCCAGCTCAATGCCGGAAAGAAGTCGATCGTTCTGGATCTCAAGCGGCCGGAAGCCATTGCCGCCATCAAGAAGCTCGTCGCCAAGGTCGATATCGTGGTCGAGAACTATCGGCCCGGCGTCATGAAGCGGCTGGGCCTCGACTATCCCGTCCTGGCGGCGATCAATCCCAAGCTCGTCTACTGCGCCATCTCGGGCTACGGGCAGACCGGCCCCGGTGCCGGCCGACCGGCCTATGCCCCGGTGATCCATGCCGCCACCGGCTACGACATGGCGCATCTCTTCTACCAGCAGGGCCGCGAGCGGCCGGACAATTGCGGCATCTTCGTTGCAGACTATGCCAGCGGGGCCTATGCCATGGGCGCGATCCTCGCGGCTCTCCATCAGCGTCATACGACCGGCAAGGGGCAGATGGTCGATGTCTCGATGTTCGAGACGCTGGTCGGCATGCTGCTGGGCGAGGTCAATCGCGCGCAGTTCGACTTCGAGATGCCGTCGCGGCCGATGTACGGCCCGATCGAAGCCAGCGACGGCTACGTCATGCTGGCGACGGCCAGCGAGCGGACCTTCCAGGACATGGCGACCGCCGCCGGCCGCCGCGACTGGCTGACCGATCCGCGCTTCGAGAAGTATGCCGATCGGCGCATGAACTGGGGCCTGCTGATCGACGAACTTGAACAGTGGTCGAAGAAGATGACCGTGAAGGAAGTCGTGGCCGCGCTGGAGAAGCATGGCGTGCCCTGCTCGCCCTACCTCACCGTGACCGAGGCGTTGAAGGATCCGCAGGTCGAGCATCGCGGCTCGCTCTGCACCATCGAGGATGCCGGCGGCTCCTACAAATCCCCCGCTCCGCCGTTCCGCTTCTCCGGCTCGGCATTGCAGAGCGGTCCGAAGGTCGCGGGCCTGGGCCAGGATACGAAGAACGTTCTTGCCGACGCCGGACTCACGGCATCTGAAATCGAGGTTCTGCTGAAATGATCGATCCGCGTACCCCCATCCTCGTCGGCGCCGGCCAGCTTACCGACATGGCCGGCCCGCCCTCGAGCGAACGTTCCCGCGTCGCCTTCTGTGCCGACGCCGCCAAGGCCGCCCTTGCCGACACTGGCGCCGCGATCGGCGCCGAGGCGCTCGGCCGCAAGGTCGACGCGCTGGCGGTGATGGAGTTCTTCTCCGACATCAGCCCGCGTTTTGCCTCGCCCTATGGCCGGTCGAGCAACCCGCCGAAAAGCGTCGCCAATCGACTGAGCGCCAGCCCGCGGCAGCTTCTCTACAGCCATTCCGGGGGCAACATGCCCCAGTACCTGGTCAATCGCTTCGCCGAGGAGATCTCGCGCGGCGAGACCGAGCTGGCGCTGATCTGCGGCGCCGAGCTGCTGCGCAGCACCCAGAATGCGCGCCGCGCCGGCATGAAGATCGACTGGAACGAGGATCCCGGCGGCGGGGAGCCGACGCGAGTTGGCGATTCGCGCTTCGGCTTCAGCGAGGAAGAAGCCCGCCATGAATTGCGGGCGGCGATCCATTTCTACCCGTTGCTGGAGAACGCCATTCGGGGCGGTCTGAAGCGCGACGTCGACAGCCACCTCAAGGCCATGGGCCGTCTGTTCGAACGGCTGGCGGCGGTCGCCAAGGACAATCCTCTGGCGACGCGGCGGGAGGGCTACAGCGCCAAGGCGCTGTCCACCATTTCCAGCGACAACCGCTGGATCTGCTTCCCCTACCCACGGCTGATGAACGCCAACGCCATCATCGACCAGGCTGCGGCCGTGCTCGTCACCTCGGTCGAAAAGGCGCGCGAATGGGGCATCCCGCAGGACCGCTGGGTGTTCCTGCATGGCTGCGCCGACGGCACCGATACCTGGGTGGTTTCCGAACGCGACAAGCTCGACGCGTCGCCGGCGATCCGCGGTTGCGCCCGTATTGCCCTCGACATGGCCGGCAAGAAAGTCGCCGACGTCGCGGCCTTCGACCTCTACAGCTGCTTCCCTTCGGCGGTCGAAGTCGCGATGCAGGAGATCGGCATTGCCGAAGACGACCCGCGGCCGATCAGCGCCACCGGCGGGCTGCCCTTCTTTGGCGGGCCCGGCAACAACTACGTCACCCATTCGATCGCCGAGATGGTGAATGTCGTGCGCCGCAAGCCCGGCTCGTTCGGCATGGTGACGGCCAACGGCAACTATCTCACCAAGCACTCCGCCGGCCTCTATTCGACCGAACCGACGAAAGGCGCCTGGAAGCGCCAGGATCCCAAGATCTTCCAGGCCGAACTCGACGCCGGCCCGAAACGCAAGGTCGAGACGAAGCCGGCAGGCACCGGCACGATCGAGACCTATTGCGTCACCTACGGCAAGGACGAGCCGGAGCGCGGCTACATCCTGGGACGGCTCGACGCCTCGGGCGACCGCTTCGTTGCCATGTCGCCGGCCGACCCGGCTGTACTTGCCGACATGCTGACGAAAGAGCAGCTTGGGCGTAAGGTTACCGTCAACGAGGTGGCTGGTCGCAACGTCTTCCAGCCCCAGTGAGGAAGCCCTCAGTGAGGAAGCCATGCCCAACGTCCTGAACGCGGCGCAGCTCGCCGAGTACAACGAGAAAGGCTTCACCTACGCGCGCGGGCTGTTTGCCCCGGACGAGGTGAAGCTGCTGACGCGTGCCATGGAAGAAGACCCCGCCGTGCGCGACAGCATTCTCGATCGCCGCGACAGCGAGGGGCGCTCGACGCGCATCGCCCTCTGGAACCGCGCCGGCGACAGTGTCTACGGGCTCGCCGCCCGCAGCCGTCGCATGGTCGATACCTCGGCCGCCCTGCTCGGCGGCCCGGTCTATCACTTCCAGTCCAAGCTCACGGCCAAGGAGCCCGAGGTCGGCGGCGCTTGGGAATGGCATCAGGACTACGGCTATTGGTACTACAATGGCTGTCTGCGGCCCGACATGCTCTCGGTCATGATCGGGCTCGACCGTACCAACCGCGAAAACGGCTGCCTGCAGATCGCGACCGGTTCGCACAAGCTCGGCCGGATCGATCACACGCCGCTGTCGCCGACCCAGAACGAGGTCGATCCGGCGCGCATGCCGCACATCCTCGAAAGATGTCCGATCGAGTACTGCGAGCTGGAAGCCGGCGATGCCCTGATCTTCCATTGCAACGCCATCCACCGCTCCGACGCCAACCGCTCGACCAATCGGCGCTGGACGCTGTTGATCTGCTACAATCGCGTCGACAACGACACCATCACCAAGAGCGACGACCGCTACTTCGTGCCGCTCGATCCGGTCGACGACGAGGCAATCCGGCGGACCGGCCTGCGCTTCGCCCGTGGCGATGGGCAGGAACACTTCACCAGCAAGCCCTACGTGCCCGACTTGCGAAAAGCGTCATAGCCGGTCGGGGGACCGATGTTGGATGTTCGCAAGGCCGTTGCGTCCGACATCGCCGCCGCCGTGGAGATGGCGGAGAAGGCCCATCGGCAATATCAAAAGTACCAGCCGAAATTCTGGCACAAGGCGCCGAAATCGGCGGCGGCGACGGAACGGGCTTTCACCAGCCTGCTGACCGAAACGGGCACCTACTTCCTGATTGCGGCCGAGGGCGAACGAAGAATCGGCTTCGTCATTGCCCGCAAGTTTCCCGCATCGCCCATCTACGACCCTGGCGGCGATATCTATTTGATCGACGACTTCTACGTCGTCGAGCCGCAACATTGGCTGACGACGGGCGAGGCGCTGTTGTCTCATGCGACCACGCTCCTGCATGAGCATGGTGCCGTTCAGATCCTGGTGACTTGTGCAGAGCGCGATCTTGCCAAGGCCGAGATGCTCCGCCGCTCTCAGCTGACCATCGCCTCCAACTGGTGGACGAAGCCATTGGGCTGAAATGACACCGTTCTCGACTGGGCAAGATAACCACCACGCTCAGTACGCTATCGCACGCCGGACACCCATTAATCACCCACGCGAAGGTTTCAGTGTCGGCGCTCTCGTGGTGTGTTGGCGAGGCTTACCCCCTCGAAAACCCAAACGTGAGACGAGCGTCGACATGACCGATGCGTCGAACTTCATTCCGGAAAAGAAAGTCAGCCTGATTGCGCGGCTCAAGGACTACCTGCGTCCCTACAATGTCTATTTCCAGGGGCGCGCGACGCCACCTTCGTGGCAACAATCCTGCCGGGTCCTCCAGCATTACAATTTTCGCCCCCGCACCGTGTTCGACATTGGGGTGGCCTATGGGACATACGACCTCTATCGAGCCTTCCCGGACGCCTACTACCATTTGATCGATCCCACGCGAGAATCGCTCCACTACATGCAGCTGCTGGGGCGCCAACTGCGCTGCGAGATCCATCATGTGGCACTGGGCCAGAACGACGGTGAGGTCGACAT
>MKRV01000175.1 GCA_001897995.1 Alphaproteobacteria bacterium 65-37
CTATATCGGCTGCTTCCAGAGCCCGGTCGGCATCGCCGCCAGCCAGGCCGCCGCCAAATACGACACGCCCTTCCTGATCGATGTCGGTGCCTCCGACCTGATCGTGTCGCGTGGCCTCAAGAACGTGTTCCGGCTGAAGCCGGGCTTCGGCGTCTGCGTCGACGACGGCATCGCCGCACTCGGGACCTTGAACAAGGCCGCGAACGGCGTCGCCAAGAGCGCGGTGATCGTCCACGAGTCGGGAGAATTCGGCACCGGCACGGCGAAGCTTATTGCCGGCAAGCTGCCCTCGATCGGCATCGTGGCCAAGGAGCTGATCGCGCACGACAATCCCACGCGCAACTTCGACAATATTGCGCTCCGCATCCGGTCGCTGGCACCGGACATCGTCGTCATGTCGAACTACGGCAACGAGTACATGCTGCTGGCCCGCACGCTCTTCCAGCAGAAGGTGAATCTCGCGGGCCTCTATTCGTTCCTGGGCGGCGGCTTCAACTACAAGTTCGTCAAGGACATGCCCGACGCCTCGCAATACATGATGGACGTGAACCACTGGTTCAATCCGAAGAGCGCCAAGGCGCAGGACCTGAAGAAGCGCGTCGAGGCGACGGGCGCCTTCTTCACCTTCGAGGTCTATCTCACCTACTCCAACGTCATGCTGCTGGCCGATGCGCTGGAACAGGCGGCTTCGGCCGACAAGGCGAAGCTCACCGCGGCGCTGGCGAATTCGACCTACAAGGCCGATCTCCTGCCCTACGGCCCGACCAAGTTCGTGAACGGCCAGAACCAGGGAGGCCGGCCGGCCGTCCTGCAGGCGCTCAAGGGCGACATCGAAGTGATCGCCCCTGAGGAATTCGCCTCGGCCAAGCCGGTGTTCCCCAAGCCGAAGCTCGGCTGAGGGGCGATCGAGGACGGGGACACGACCGGCGTGCTCGATCCCTCCTTCCTCCTGGCCGGTCTGCTGAACGGCCTGCTGGCCGGCGGCATCTACGTGCTGGTGGCGGTCGGGCTCACCCTGATCTACGGCGTGCTGCACATCATCAACTTCGCGCATGGCAGCCTGCTGATGCTCGCCATGTATGCCGTCTTCTGGCTATGGCGGCTGGCCGGCGTCGACCCCTATGCCGCACTGCCGCTGGTGACGGCTGGCGCTTTCGCCTTCGGCTTCCTGCTCTACCGCCTGCTGATCGGCCGCTATAGCCACGGCCGCGACGAGAACATCCTGCTGATCACGCTCGGCCTCTCGATCGTGTTCGACAACGCAGCCCTGCTCTTCTTCGGCGGCAACACGCAGACGGTCGACGTGCCCTATGCCGGCAGCTTTGTCGAGCTGGGGGCGGCGTTCCTGCCGGTCCCCAAGATCATCTCCTTCGTCGCGGCTCTCGCGATCTGCGCCCTGCTCGGTCTCTTCATGGCGCTGAGCGATACCGGCAAGGCGATCCGCGCCGTCGCCCGGGAACGCCAGGGCGCGCGCCTGGTCGGCATCGACGTCGAGACCATCTTCGCCGTCTCCTACGGCATCGGCATCGCCTGCCTGGGCGCCGCCGCCTGTCTGCTGATGCCGACCTACTATGTGACGCCGGCCTCGGGCCACGCCTTCGTGCTGGTCGCCTTCACCATCGTGGTGCTGGGCGGCATGGGGAGCTTCGTGGGCGCCGCCGTGGGCGGGCTGGTGATCGGCGTCACCGAGTCGCTGGGGGGCCTCTTCCTCGGTGAACAGCTGGGCCAGATCGGCATTTCGCTGATCTTCATCCTGATCCTGCTGCTGCGACCGACCGGTCTGTTCGGGAGCAAGGCTTGAGCCGCGCCGTCACGCTCTGCACGGCAGGCCTCGCGGCGGCCATCGTCTATCCGCTGCTGGTGCCGAACTATCTGGTGAATATCGGCATGCTGGCCTTCTTCACCGCCTTCCTCGCCCAGTCGTGGAACATCGCCGGCGGCTTTGCCGGCCAGACCTCGTTCGGCCATGTCGTCTTCTTCGGCACCGGCGCCTATACCTCGACCATCCTGCAGGTGACCTACGGCTGGAACCCGTGGCTCGCCTGGCCAGTCGCCACGGCGGCGGGCGGCATCGTGGGCTGGGGCATCGCCGTGCTGTCCTTTCGCGCCGGCCTGCGCGGCTCCTACTTCGCCCTGATCACGCTGGCCTTCGCCGAGGTCTTCCGCATCCTCGCCAACTCGCTGCCCTTCACCCAGGGCGGGCTCGGCATCCTGATCAAGGCCGACCCCCGGCCGATCAACTTCCAGTTCAAGGACCCGATCTGGGTCTACTACCTCGCCTTGCTGCTCTGCCTCGTCTCGCTCGCGATCGCCTGGCACCTGACCCGCAGCCGCTTCGGCGCGCGCCTGGTGGCACTGCGCGAGAACGAGGATGCCGCGCGGGCGCTGGGCATCGACGTCTTCGCCGAGAAGGTGAAGGTGCTGACCCTGTCGGGGGCGATGTGCGCCGCCGGCGGCACCTTCTATGCACAGAAGTACCTCTATATCGATCCCTCGATCGCCTTCGGCGTCGACAAGTCGGTCGAGATGCTGCTGGTCAGCATGGTGGGCGGCGCCGGCACGATCTTCGGACCATTGATCGGCGCCTTCACCTTGATGGGCATCAACGAGGCGACGCGCTGGCTGGCCAGCGTCGTGCCCGCCCTGAAGAACGTGCAGCCGCTCAGCCTCGTGGTCTACGGCCTGATGCTGGTGCTGATCGTCGCCCGCCTGCCGAACGGGCTGGCGGGGGTGTTTGGCCGTTCAAATGTCCTCTCCGCCGCGCAGCGGGGGAGAGGAAGGGGACCCGTTGCACAGCAACGGGGGAGGTGAGGTGGTGCGTGACACCGGAGGCGATCTGCATCCAGGCGCGTCGAGATGGCTTGGCCCACCTCACCTCCCCCATGCTTCGCATGGGTCCCCTTCCTCTCCCCCCGCTTACGCGGGCGGAGAGGACGTTCAAGACCCGCAGTCGACTAGGAAATTCGCGCTACTCCGCCGCCTTGAGCTTGTCCTGCGTGTTGGTCTCGAAGTCGCTGGCGTCGTGGCGTTCGTGCAGTTGGCTCGACGGCTCGCCGTTCACGCGGTTAACCATGCGGCCGCGCTTCACAGCCGGACGCTTGCCGATCTGGTCGGCCCAGCGCAGGACGTTCTTGTAATCCTTCACCTGCAGGAACTCGGCCGCCTCGTAGAGCCCGATCTTGACCAGGCTGCCGTACCACGGCCAGACCGCCATGTCGGCGATGGTGTAGTCGCTGCCGCCGAGATACTCGCTTTCGGCGAGGCGCCGGTCGAGCACGTCGAGCTGGCGCTTGGTCTCCATGGCAAAACGGTCGATGGCGTATTCGATCTTGGCCGGCGCATAGGCATAGAAGTGGCCGAAGCCGCCGCCGAGATAGGGCGCGCTGCCCATCTGCCAGAACAGCCACGACAGGCACTCGGCGCGTGCCGCGGGCTCGGTTGGCAGGAAAGCGCCGAACTTCTCGGCGAGATAGACCAGGATCGCGCCCGACTCGAAGACGCGGATCGGCTTGGGCCCGCTGCGATCGAGCAGCGCCGGGATCTTGGAGTTGGGATTGATGGCGACGAAGCCGCTGCCGAACTGGTCGCCCTTGGCGATGCGGATCAGCCAGGCGTCGTACTCTGCCCCCTTGTGGCCGGCCGCCAGCAGCTCCTCCAGCATCACTGTGACCTTCACGCCGTTGGGTGTACCCAGCGAATAGAGCTGCAGCGGATGGCGGCCGACGGGAAGCTCCTGGTCGTGGGTCGGCCCGGCGATCGGCCGGTTGATGTTCGCAAACTGCCCGCCGCTCGCCTTGTTCCAGGTCCAGATCTTGGGCGGCACGTATTCGTTGGAATTGCTCATCGTTCACGACTCCGAATGCGGGGGAGGAGGAGGCGGTCGGCAGGCGCCGCCACGTTGATGGCCACCTTAGCATCGCCTCCGAGGGGCCGGCACCTTCGGATGAATCATGCTCGGATGAACAATGCTTGAGGTACGGGAGATCTCGAAGGCGTTCGGCGGGCTGAAAGCCGTGGATCGTGCCTCACTCGACGTGCGACAGGGCGAAATCGTGGGCCTGATCGGCCCCAACGGTGCCGGCAAGACGACCTTGTTCGCCACCATCGCGGGCTTTCACCGACCCGATGGCGGCAGCGTCATTTTCGAGGGTAAGCCGATTACCGGAATGCAACCGCACCGTCTCTCGGCCGCCGGCCTGGTGCGGACCTTCCAGATCACCCAGCCCTTCGCCGGCATCAACGTGCGCGAGAACATCATGGTCGGCGCCTATCTCCACACGGCCGACCGGCGGGCCGCTGCGCGCCAGGCCGAAGCGGTCGCCGCGATGGTCGGCATGGCCGACCAGCTCGACCGGCGCGGCAGCGACCTCACCGTTGCCGGCCGCAAGCGGCTGGAGCTCGCGCGGGCGCTGGCGACCGGGCCGCGCCTGTTGCTGCTCGACGAGGTGATGGCGGGGTTGAACCCGACGGAGATCGTCGAGATCGTGGAGGTGATCAAGGCTATCCGGTTTTCGGGCGTGACCATCCTGCTGATCGAGCATGTGATGCAGGCCGTCACTTCGCTCGCCGAACGCGTCTACGTGCTGAACCAGGGCCGCATGATCGCCGAGGGCTCGCCCGCCGCCATCGCCGAGAATCCGCAGGTGGTCGAAGCCTATCTCGGCCACGGGGCCGCACGGGTGCTCCGTGCTTGAGGTCGGCGCCCTGCGCGCCGGCTACGGCGCGCTCGAAGTGCTGCGCGGTGTCGACCTCACGGTCGCCGCGGGCGAGATCGTGGCCTTGCTGGGCAGCAACGGCGCCGGCAAGTCGACCTTGAACAACACGGTCTGCGGTCTCTACCGGCCGTTCGGCGGCACGATCCGCTTCGACGGCCGGGATATCGGCGGCCGAGCGTCCAAGCACATCGTCGAAGCCGGGCTGGTCCAGGTGCCGGAGGGACGGCGCGTCTTTCCCAACCTTTCGGTGCGCGACAATCTCGAGCTGGGCAGCTATCGCCGCGGCAAGCCGGCGCGGAAACGAAACTTCGACAAGGTCCTCGCCACCTTCCCGCGGCTCGGCGAACGGCTGCGACAGGCGGCCGGCACGCTCTCGGGCGGCGAGCAGCAGATGCTGGCGATCGGCCGCGGCCTGATGGCCGAACCGCGCCTGCTGATCCTCGACGAGCCTTCGCTCGGCCTCTCGCCCCTGCTGGTCGAGGAGATGTTCGCCCTGATCGGCCGCCTCAACGCCGAAGGCCTCGCCATCCTGCTGGTCGAGCAGAACGTCGTGCAATCGCTGGCCCTCGCCCACCGGGCCTATGTGCTGGAGAACGGCCGCATCGCGCTGCAGGGCAGCGCCGCGGAGCTGGCCGAGCATCCAGACCTGCGCCGGAGTTACCTCGGGCACTGACAGGTTCGAGCACCGAAGGACCCGAGCCAAGACAGGCAAATTGGCAATCCCGGCACCGTGCCGGCCGCAGCGCGCCTCTAGCATCGATCCGCCGCGCGCCTGGACCACCTTCCGCGCGGCAGGACGCCGTAGGGAGGCCTCGACCATGAAAATCGCCGGACTGCTCGCCGCCTGCGCTGTGCTGGCAACCTGGCCGATGGCGACTGCGCAGGCCCAGGCGCCCGCCGCGCCCTCGGCCGACGACGCGCGCGCGCAGGCGATCGCCCGCTACATCGCGGCGACTAAGGCAACGCTGAAACACCCTCTCCGCGATGCCGCCACCGTCGAGCGCCGCAGCATCGAGGTGGGCAAGCGCATCGACGGTTCGCCCATCGAGATCGACCTCGCCCTCCCACAGCCGGCCGGCGGCAAGCCGCTGCCCATCGTGCTGCTGCTGCACGGCGGCCTGCCCGACGAAGCGTCGATCCGGCCCAAGGCCTGGCAGGTCTTCCGCGACTGGGGCACGGCGCTGGCGGCAAGCGGCGCCGCCGCCGTCATGTTCGACCATTCCCTCGGCGTGCCGCGTCGCCGACTCGACCAGGCGTTGGGCGAGACCGACGCCGTGCTCGCCTGGCTGGCCAAGGAAGGCCCCGGCCGCGGGCTAGACACGCAACGGCTGGCCGCCGTCGTCTTCTCGGCCGGCGGGCTGTTCGTGCCCGAGCTTCTGAGCGACAGCCGGCCGTTGCGCGTCGATCGCGTAGCCATGTTCTACCCGTCGACCGGGGTGGTGCCGGGCAGCCCCACGGCGGCGGTGACCGACGCCGCGTTGACGGCGCGCATGAGCCTGTCGGCCGCCGCCAAGCGCCTGGCCAGCCAGCGGACCCGGCTGTTGATCCTGCGCGGCGGCGGCGACGCCCTGCCCGGCCTGTTGAAGCTGCTCGACGAGACGACGGCCGACCTCCTGGCCGCGGACGTGGCGTTCGAGCTGATCAATGTCCCGGGGGCGCCGCACAATTTCGACGCCGCAACCGACAGCGACGCCGTGCGAAGCGCGATCGAGCGGACGCTGGACTTTGCCACCCGGCGTTGAACGCCGGCGGTTCGTGCTATCGTTCCGGCCGGCATTTCGGTCGAGTCGGGGCCGCGGGAGCGGAGCATGGGGATGCGACTAGCCACGAGCGTCGAGCGTCGCCGCCGGATTCGCCGGGCCGTACGCCATGTCGAGCAGCGTTTCCGCGACGAACCAGACGCACAGATGAAGCTCGCGGAGCTGGCCGACGTCGCCTGCCTGTCGCTGTTCCATTTCATCCGCCTCTATCAGGCCGCCGTCGGCGAGACGCCGCAGGTGACCTTGCGGCGGTTGCGCTTGCAGGTGGCCCGCGAGCGGCTCCGGGCCGATCCGGCGGTCAGCGTCACCGAAGTCGCCTTTGATTCGGGCTACGAAAGTTCCCAGGCCTTCACGCGCGCCTATCGCCGCCAGTTCGGCATCGTGCCCAGCGTCCGCGACGGCAGCGCCAGCCTGCTGGAAAGCGTGGACGGGACGACCGTCGAGCTGCCGGCGCTGACGATGCAGACCATGCCCATCGAGCGCAGTTGGGCCGGCGCCTGGTCGGCTTACGACGAGCTGATGGCGCGTCTCGAAGTCGCCGCGGTGCCGTTGCACAACCAGAACGTATACGGCGTGTTCTCGCCGGAGCGCGTCTTCGCCCATGCCTGCGCCCGCGAGAACGATTTCGTCGACGGCCGGATCCAGCTCGAGCAGCGCCAGCTCGAGGGCGGCTGGCATGTCTGCTTCAGCGGCCAGCCCGATGCGGTGTGGCGACGCCTCGACCGCGATGCCGCCCTGAAGAAGACGCGCGCTCAAGGCCGGCCCATCCTGATGCGCTATCTCAACGACCCATCCTTCCGGGTCGACATCGACCAGAAGATCCGTCTGTACGTCCCGCTGGAAGCCGGCGTGCGCCCCGAGGAGCTGTCGCTGCTGCTCTAGTGGCGGTCGCCGTCAGTCTTCGGCGAAATGGCAGGCGGCGCGGTGGCCGACGGCGAGGTCGCGCAACGGCGGTTCCTCGGTTCGGCAGAGATCGGTCGCCATCGGACAACGCGTGCTGAAGCGGCAGCCGGGCGGCGGTGCGAGCGGACTCGGAATCTCGCCGACCAGCGCCTGGTGCGAGCGCTGCGCCTCCAGGCGCGGATTGGGGATCGGCACCGCCGCGAGCAGGGCACGCGTATAGGGATGGCGCGGGCGGCGATAAAGCTGCTCACGCGACGCCAGCTCGACGATCTTGCCGAGATACATGACGGCAATGCGATCGCTGATGTGGCGCACGACGGCGAGATCGTGGGCGATGAACAGGTAGGCGAGGCCAAGCCGTGCCTGCAGATCCTGGAACAGGTTCACGACCTGGGCCTGGATCGACACGTCGAGGGCCGACACCGGCTCGTCGCACACCACGAGCGCGGGGCTGACCGCGAGCGCGCGGGCGATGCCGATGCGCTGGCGCTGTCCGCCGGAGAACTCGTGCGGATAGCGTCGGCCCATCTCCGGCCGCAGCCCGACCAGATCCAGCAGCTCCGCCACCCGCTCGCGACGGGCGCCCCGGCTACCCGCCTCGCCGTGCACGATCAGCGGCTCGCCGACGATATCGGCCACCTTCATGCGCGGATTGAGCGAGCTGAACGGGTCCTGATAGACCATCTGCATGCGCCGGCGCAGCGGCCGCATCTCGGTGCGACCGAGAGCCGTGATGTCACGCCCCTCGAAGCGTACGTCGCCTCCGGTCACGTCGAGCAGGCGCAGGACCGCAAGCCCCGCCGTCGACTTGCCGGACCCGGACTCTCCCACGAGACCCAGCGTCTCGCCGGCCGCGAGGGAGAAGTCGATGCCGTCGACCGCCTTGACGGTGCCGACCTGACGCTTGGCGAGGAGCCCGCGCCGGACGGGAAAGTGGACGCGAAGCCCGCGAACGGCGAGCAAGGGCTCAGGTTGGCTGTGCGACATCGGCGAAGCAGGCTTTCATATGCTGGTCGCCGACGGACAGAAGCGCCGGACGCTCCTGCCGACAGCGGTCGGTGACGAAGCGGCAGCGCGGTGCGAAGGCGCAGCCCGGCGGCATGTTGGCGAGATCGGGTGGCTGTCCCTCGATCGGGACCAAACGCTGGCGCCCGGCATCGTCGAGCCGCGGCACCGACGCCATCAGCCCCATCGTGTAGGGGTGGCGTGGATCCTCGTAGATCTCGAGGGCCGGGCCGCTCTCGACGACACGGCCGGCATACATGACGCAGACGCGATCGGCGTAGCGGGCGACGACGCCGAGATCGTGGGTGATCAGGATCATGGCCGACCCGGCTTCGCGCGTGAGCTGCTTCAGGAGCTCCAGGATCTGCGCCTGGACCGTGACGTCGAGGGCGGTCGTGGGTTCGTCGGCGATGATCAGTCGCGGCGTGCAGGTGAGCGCCATGGCGATCATCGCCCGCTGGCGCATGCCGCCCGAGAACTCGTGCGGATAGGCCCGCACCCGGCTTGCCGCGCCGGGGATGTGCACCTTGCGCAGCATCGTTCCGGCGACCTGCAGCGCGTCCGGCCAGGGCATGCCGCGATGACGGTTGAGCGGCTCGCCGACCTGGAGCCCGATGGTGAGCGCCGGGTTGAGCGACGACATCGGCTCCTGCGAGATCATGGCGATACGGTCGCCGCGGATTTCCTGCATCTGCCGCTCCGGGAGCTGCAGAAGATCGCGGCCCTCGAACATCACCCGGCCGCCGGCGATCTCGCCGGCGGGCCGCTGGATCAGCCGCAGGATCGACATCGCCGTCACGCTCTTGCCCGACCCGCTCTCCCCGACGATGGCCAGCGTCTCGCCCTCGGCGACGTCGAAGGACACGCCGTCGACGGCCGGAACGACCCCGCGATCGGTGTGGAAGCGGACGGCGAGGCCGTCCACCTCGAGCAGCTTCGTTGCGGTGCGCGCCACGGCGGTCAGTGTCCCATCTTCTTCTTGAGGTCCCGGTCGACCCAGATGCGGGCATAGATCGGGCCGGGACGCACGGCGCCGACGCGCAGTTCGCCGTTGTAGTTCTTGACCCACGGCCACCACGCGGTGTGGCCGTAGGGCGTCGGCAGCCAGATGTAAGGCGCCTTGTCGATCATCTCGACGGTCATGGCGCGGATGAGCGCGCGCCGCTCCTCCTCGTCGCGGATCGCGTACATCTCGGCGAGCTTGGCGTCGAAGGCGGGATCGGCCCAGCCCGACGGGTTCCACGGCGAGCCGGACCGGAAGTTCCGGGCGAGCGTCGTCGTCGGATTGGAATGGCCGATGGCAAAGAAGTAGCCCGGCGTCATCTTGCGCGAGGCGAGCGCGGCGAAGTAGGCGCCGTGCTCCATCGGCTGGATCTCGACCTTGACGCCGACCCGCTCCAGGTAGCCCGCGACCAGCGGCAGCAGCTCCATATGATCGGGGAAGCAGGAGCAGACCTGCGTCTTGAAGGCGAAGCCGTTGGGATAACCGGCTTCCTTCAGCAATTCCCTGGCCTTCTTCGGATTGTATTCGAACAGCTCCTGCACCGAGTCCGGCATCTCGTCGAGCGGCTGGAAGTAGCCGCCGAAGTCGGGATGCTGCGGATAGGCGAACAGCTCGGCGTGGCCATTGTAGTAGGCGCTGACGATCTCCTTTTTGTTGACCGCCATGTTCAGGGCGCGGCGGACGCGGATGTCGTCGAACGGTTTCGCGTTGACGTCCATCGACAGGAACACGCCGGTCTGCCCGAGGTAGCGCCGCCATTTCAGCGCCGGCGAACTCTTCTTCAGGCTGTCGACGTTCTGCCAGCGAACGGTCTCGAGGATATCGAGCTTGGCAGTGCGCAACGCGGTGATCCAGGTCGCCTCGTCCTTGATGAAGCGGAACGTCACCTT
>MKRV01000176.1:0-1304 GCA_001897995.1 Alphaproteobacteria bacterium 65-37
GGCGAAGCCGCCGGCGGCCTGGCGGGCTCGCGCCTGCAGCTCGCGGCGCGACAGAAATCGATCTGCTTGCCCGACTCTGGCGCCGATTCCATCTTTCATGAAGCTAGACCCAGCCGCGCTTCAGCCAGCGGCCGCCATCGACCATGAAATCGCATCCCGTGACGAAATCGCCGCCCGGCGAGGCGAGATAAGCGCAGGCATTGGCGATGTCGTCGACCAGGCCGAAGCAGCCCATCGCCATGCGCTCGTACTCGTGGTCGGCGATGCCGCGGTCCTCGTAGAGCCGCTTCAGACCTTCGGTGCCGGCGATCGGACCCGGCAGGACGTTGTTGACGCGAATGCCGTAGCCGCCCCATTCGACGGCGAGGCTTCGGGTGAGCGAAAGGATGCCGGCCTTGGCCGAGGCGGCGTGCGCGCTGCCCGGCCAGCCCGACAGCGCCTGCGGCACGGTGATGTTGAGGATGCGCCCGCCATGGGGCGAGGCCTTGAGCCCTGGGAGCGCCGCCTGGCAGCCGTTGAAGGTGCCGTTCAGGTCGATATCGATCACGCTCCGCCAGCCGTTCTCGGAGAGCGCTTCGGTCGGGCAGTGGAAGTTGCCGGCGGCATTGTTGACGAGGATGTCGAGGCGGCCGTGCCGCTCGACGATGCTCGCGACCGCCTCACGCATGGCGCCATGATGGCGCACGTCGAGCGCGACCGTTTCCAGATTTGCCGAGGGCACCTCGCGCAGAAGCTGCTCGCGGGCCGAGGCGAGCTTGTCTTCACGCCGTCCCAGGAAGACCACCGTCGCGCCGAACTCGGCGAAGACGCGCACGATGCCGAGGCCAATGCCGGAACTGCCGCCGGTGACGAGGCTGATCCGGCCCTGCAGCAGGTCGTCACGAAAGATCCGCGGTCGCCGTTCGGTACCGGTGTAGTGGACAGGGGTGTACTGAACAGGCGTATCCATGTGCTTCCTCGCCATCTATTCGTGCTCATCTTGCGTGAGCGGCGCGACGGTAGGCGAGGGGACTTCTGCCTCCCAATGCTATCCCGGTATCGATCCATGCCCTTTCGATATTGGCGGCGTTTGACCCCCTCTCGTAACAAAGCGACGTCGAACGGCCGCACACGATGGTCGAGCAGTGCAATGGGAGGAAAACAATGAAAACATGGATCGCCAGCGCGTTGGTGGGCGCTTTGGCTGCGGCTCTCGCGGCCGCGATGCCCGCTGAGGCGCAGGACTATCCGAACCGGCCGATCAGGCTGGTCACCTTCGGGACACCAGGCACGACCAGCGACGTGGTGACCCGGACTGTGGGCAA
>MKRV01000176.1:1339-9978 GCA_001897995.1 Alphaproteobacteria bacterium 65-37
AGCGACGTCGCCAAGGCGGCACCTGACGGCTACACGCTGTTCTTCGCCTCCAATACGCCGGTGGCGGCCGCCCCCGCGCTGCGCAAGTCGCTGCCCTACGATCCGATGAAGGATCTCACGCCGATCACGATGATGGGCTATTTCACCTTCTTCCTCTACGTCAACCCGGCCGTGCCGGCCAAGACGCTGGCGGAGCTGATCGCCTATGCCAAGGCCAACCCTGGCAAGCTGTCCTACGGCAGCGGCAACGCCACCGGCAGCGTCGGCGGGGCGCAGATCGCGGCGCTGTCGGGCGTCGACATGGTTCACGTGCCCTACAAGGGCGAGCCGCAGGCGCTGGTCGATCTCCTGATGGGGCGTATCGATCTCATGATCGCGACCCCGACCACCGGCCTCAGCCACACCAAGGAGGGCAAGCTGCGGGCTTTGGCAACGACGCTGAAGGAGCGCTCGCCGATGCTTCCCGATGTGCCCACCATCTACGAGGCGGGCCTGCCGCAATTCACGATCACGTCGTGGGGCGGCATGTTCGGCCCGGCGAAGATGCCGAAGGAGATCGTGGCACGCCTCAACAAGGAGCTGGCCGAAGTGATGAAGGACTCCGAAGTGGCCCGCATCATCGCGAACCAGGGCTTCATGCTGTCGGCGTCCACGCCCGAGGAGCTGCAGAGCTTTCTCAAGGACCAGATCGCCGCCTGGAAGGTCTCGGTGAAGGCCGCGGGCATCGAGCCTGAGTGATGGGTCCTGCTATTGTCGAATGGTGCCAGCAATGATGAGCTATAGGCTGCCTTTCTATAACTCATGAAATGGTGAATTCATGAGCTATAGAATGGGTGGCATTGGCCCATGGCGTGAAGAGCTTCACCACGGGACGGAAGTCTTGTTCTCCTTGACGGTTTGCTTTGCCGCTGCAGACGAGATCGTAGGTCTGAGACTGGGTTAGTCGTTGCATGGTTCACCTGTTGGTTCGGGGTGAGCGCAGCGTGCTGCTGCTGAACCCCTGCCTCGTGGCGAACAGCGGGTGTGCAAACGGAGCGAGCGGGTTCGCGGGGAACCGGCTGTAGGAAGCAGAGCGACCGAAGCTGTGCGGAAGCCGTTTCGAAGTGCGCAGAGGGCAGAGCCGTAAGACTTTAGAATAAGAGGGGCGCCGCAAGCGCTCGGCCCTGCTTGCGGGAGGGATTGTCACCGGACGGCGAAGACGTCACTTTTGCGACCACTTTTTGTTGAAAATGCGGGACTGTGAACATGCCATTTTCGACGGCTGAATAAACCATACATAGGCCCAAATATCATTTCCATAGACCATTGATTGTAAAAGGGCATTTTATGATGTTCTTGTATTGTTCTTTTCGCGAATAATCGCTAATGTCGACGCGTGATCAAGGTCGCGCCTGCCAATGGCCGATACCGGCAAGTTGATCAGTGCCGCGCAGCATGCGCTCGGCGTTATCTGGCGGGACGGCTACCGCTATAGGAAGGTGGGCGTCGTGCTTCTCAAGCCAGAAAAGCGTCGACGACATCGCGCAGGCTCTTTGAGCGTGCCGCGATGGCTGGTCTATTCGGCGGATGCGGGCCGTCGATGCGCTCAATAGCTAGTTCGGCCGGGACAAGGTGTCATTCGGCACGACCGCCCGGCCCGAGCGCCTGGCACTTGCGAAGTTAGCTGCTGAGTTCCCGCTGCACGACGGAATGGAGGGCTTCTACAGGTCTGAAGCCGTGTACCGATCGGGGGATGGGCTCAATGCCAGTAGGAACGAGCCGTCAAGGGGTGGCTATCCCCGCAACTGACCGAATACACAACAGCGCAACCTGCCGGCCGCGCCCGGATGTGGTCTAACAGCGCGACGGTTGGTGGGGAATTATTGATTCATTGTCAGCGCAAAATGCGGTAGTCTCTCTAGGACTGGAAGGCTTGTTTTGTCGAACGTTAAGCAAATCCTGGCCATGTTGAGGAGCCGAGCTGAAGGCGACGACGAGACCTTCTTCTCGATCGCCCTGCAGGTCGCGGCCGCTGAAGCGCGCCAGGGACACCGTGAAGTCGCTGAGGAAATGCGCGCCGAGGTCGACAAAGCCCGCGCAAGCTCGGGCCGTGGGCAATCGGTCCCGATTCAATTCGCAAGTCCGCGCGGCAGCCTTGAAGGTCTGCTCGAGCTACGGAATCCTCGCTTCAACCTCAAGGACGTCGTTCTCAAGGACGAGTTGGTCAGGCGTATCAACGATGTTCTGCGCCAGCAGCGCAAGCGTGATTGGCTTCGTGAGTACGGCAAAACGCCGAACCGGCGATTGCTGTTTGTTGGGCCGCCCGGATCCGGCAAGACCATGTCGGCGGAAGCATTGGCGGGTGAGTTGCACCTACCATTGTATGTCATCCGCCTCGACTCCCTGATTACAAGATACATGGGCGAGACCGCATCGAAGCTGAGGATGATCTTCGATGAAACAGGCAAGCGTCGTGGCGTCTATCTTTTTGATGAATTTGACGCGGTGGGCAGCCACCGCACGGCGACCAATGACGTGGCCGAGATGCGCCGTGTCTTGAACTCGTTTTTGCAGTTCATGGAAGAGTCGAGCGCCACCGATAGCGTCATCATCTGCTCGACCAACCATCCGAAATTGCTCGATCGTGCGCTCTTGCGTCGATACGACCAGGTGCTCGAATTCGATGCGCCGACCTCAGTCCAAATCCGCAAGCTGATCACGGGCCACATTGGTCCGCTGAAGATCGTCAAAGCCAACTGGAGGAAAATCCTTCTGGAAGCCGAAGGGCTGAGCCAGTCGGAGATCGTGCGCGCGAGCGACGACGCGGTTAAGACGGCTATCTTGGACGAGCGTAGGATTCTGAGTACGGACGATTTGCTCGAGCGTCTTCACGAGCGTCATTCGATGCGCAATGCGTTTACGGAGACGAAAGGCGCATAGGTGAATGGCGTCGAGATTTACGCTTCCTCACATTGAGATCACGAAGTTCAAATCCCAACATAGTTACCAAGGCGTAGGCGCAGGCGGCGGTGTCGGGGCGAAAGAGCGCGAGGAGCATGGCCGGCGTCTGCAGGGCCAGCTTGATGCGGCGTTCAAACTGGTAGAGGCGATGCGTCCGAAGGATGATCGGCTGCCGCCTCCCACGACAACCATTCTGGAAGTTGAACTTCGGCGAGGCGCAAGCCCCGAAATCTTTCAAAGGAAGAAATTGGGCCTAAGGCCAGGGGCCTCCAAGGTCGATGAGAAGGAAGCGCGGACCATCGCACTGTTTTTGCCGGATGCGTCACGCGAAGCGCTTGCAGCCATTCTCGAGGAATATCGGACGGGCGAGCTTACGAAGGTCGGGCAAAATCCGCCGAATAAGGCGCTGGTGGAAGCCATTCAGGCATTCCGCATCGCCCAGCTTGCAACCGTATGGACGGACGCACGGGAAGCCCTTCCCGAAGATCCTGAGCACCTGATGTGGTGGGCGCTTTGGTGTTGGCCTGAAGCGGAAGCCCAAATCGAAGAGGTATGCGCGCGGATAGAAGTGCGAGCGGCCAACAGAGACGGGCGCTTGTACTTTCCGGACGTGACCGTCATCCCGGTGCTGGCGAAGCGTGTCGCCATTGAACTCATGCTTTACCTCACGGGTGCGATCGCCGAGGTCAGGCGCGCCACCGATAACCCGACATTCTTTACCGACGAGGTTACGGCGGATCAGCATGCATGGTCGGACGATCTTGCAACACGAACTGTCTGGCCGGGTACGGAAGCACCTTCTGTTTGTGTATTCGATACGGGCGTGAACCGAGGCCATGCGCTGATTGAACCCGCTGCCGCCGCCACCGATTTGCATGCTGTAAACAGAGACTGGGGTGTCGATGATCACGACGCAGGCGGCCATGGTACGTCCATGGCCGGCATGGTCCTGCACGGTGATCTGACAGCAGCCCTCAGCGATACTGCGCAGCGGACGCTAAAACATCGCCTGGAGTCGGTGAAGCTTCTACCGCCCAACGGTTTCGATCCAAACGATCCGGCTAGCTACGGTGTCCTGACGCAAATTGCGATATCGCTGCCGGAAATCACCGCACCCGAAAGGCAGCGTGTGTTTTGCATGGCCATCACGAACCGCAACGTTTCAGGGGCGACGCCATCGAGTTGGAGCGCTGCGATTGATCAAGCGGCGGCAGGAACCATGCTCGGTGACGAAGAGCAGGCGCCAAGGCGCCTCATCGTCGTTGCTGCAGGTAATATCGGGGCGGAAACAGATGCTGAGAGAATTAGGGATCAGGGCGAGTTTCCCATCGAGGATCCAGCGCAGGCATGGAATGCACTGACCGTTGGCGGCTACACCGATCTGATCGATGTGACCGAAGAAGGGTATGAAGACTGGCAGCCCTTGGCCGCTGCCGGCGATCTAAGCCCGCATAGCCGAACGAGCGTTACCTGGCCGCACGGGCGCACGCCGATTAAGCCTGAGATCGTCATGGAAGCCGGCAATCGCGGTATCAATCGGGCTCGGACAGAAGTTCTCACCTTCGGTTCTGTATCGTTGCTGTCGACCGGAAGCGATATGGACGACCCACTGGTGTCTTTTGAGGCAACGAGCGCCGCATCAGCACAGGCCGCGCGTTTGTCGGCCCGGCTTGCCGCTGACCATCCTGAATACTGGCCCGAAACCATTCGCGGGCTCATCGTCCATAGCGCCGAGTGGACGCCGCCAATGCTCGATGCCTTCGGGGTGACGGCGGGCAAGAGGGGAAGCTACGAAATTGTCAGACGCTTTGGATATGGTGTGCCTGACTACGACCGGGCAACCGCGTCCGCCAACAATCACCTCGCGTTGTTCGCCCAGACAGACATCCAACCTTTCAAGATGGAAGGCAAAAGGCAATTCAACGAGTGCCACTATTACACGCTGCCGATTCCGCGTGACCTGCTGGTCCGTCTTGAAAATGCCGAAGTCGCTCTCAAGATCACGCTCTCGTACTTCATCGACCCAAATCCCGGCCTGTCCGGGAGCGTCGAGCCTCAGCGCTACCAATCCTTCGGGCTGCGCTTCGATCTGCGGCGTAACGGCGAACCTCTCGACACGTTCAAGAAGCGTGTGAATGCAGCCGAGCGCGAAGATCCGCGCAGAGGACCTCGAGTCGAGCCCGACGACGATAGGTGGAGGCTTGGCGCGAACAGTGTTTCTGCCGGTTCACTTCACTGCGATACATGGACCGGCCCCGCCATTGAACTGCTCGGGCGGGATATGCTCTGCATCAAGCCGGTCCTGGGCTGGTGGCGCGACAAGTCGGGCAAAGAGTATGTCAACAAGCAGACACGGTACTCTTTAATCATCACTTTCAAGACCAAAGATGAAGCCATCGATCTCTACACGCCGATCAAGGCAGTGGTCGATGTGCCTATCAGTGTGGGTGCTGATATCGAAGTCGACGCCAGTTAATGCGCCCATTCGCGGTCGCGAAGGTGATGTCTAGAGGTTCGCTAGGTTGGCGATATGATTGTAGTTGATGACGCGCGGGTCCGCTCCCATGACAGGGAAGCGGCTGATGACATGGTGGCGGATCTTTGTGAGGCTGAGATTCTCCTTGAGGAGATGTTCCCGTTTCACTTCCTTATCAAGCGCACGTCCGTAGTAGTTCACGAGGCTGCGATTGTATCGCAGGTATAGGGTCAGATTGGATTCGACCTTTGAAAGGTCGATCCAGTTGTTCTTGCATTGCAGATTGTAGATGGTCGAACCCTTTGTTGCGACGACATCGAATTCTTTGCGGTTAATGCGTTTGATGCCCGTGACAGAGAATCCCATCTCTACCAAGTCCTTCTTCACCATGCCCTCGAAGATAAAGCCAGCGTGAATCTGAAATCGGCGCCGACTGCCTGGGTGAATGTTCTTGTAGGCATAGAGAAAGCGAGAGAGCAGATTGATATTGGAGACCATAAGGTCGCCCAAATCGATGAAGGGTTCATTGGCATTTGTATTGGTGGCGTAGTCGGAAGGTCTGTTCACGAGCGGGCGTTCAAGGGAAGTCGAATCGAACGCAGACTGGCTCTCGAGGATCTTCTGGAACTCCTTCTTTGAAATGTGAATGTAGTAGTCGTCCCGAGCATGGCGAGAAAAGAATTCTAGGGTCTGCGCCATAGCGATGAATTCACTATCGGCAAGCCCGTAGGGGGGGCGTAGGTCGCGGCGACCTGCTTGGTGTCGTTCCGAAATTTAACGGCAGAAAAAATTCTTCTTGCGTCAACTCGTTCCAACAGTGGCTGGACTATTTGATCGCGCCGAAACTCTTGCATCGCGACAATCGATGCGCGGTCGGGCTCAAGAAAGCCGCCTTCGAGAGCGTCGAAGGCATGGCTGCCCATGGCGCCGACGGCGTCATCGCCGCCAGCGACGTGGCCAAGGCGGCGCCCGACGGATACACGCTGTTCTTCGCTTCCAATACGCCGGTGGCGGCAGCGCCGGCGCTCCGCAAGTCACTGCCCTACGATCCGATGAAGGATCTGACGCCGATCACGATGATGGGCTATTTCACCTTCTTCCTCTACGTCAACCCGGCCGTGCCGGCCAAGACGCTGGCGGAGTTGATCGCTTACGCCAAGGCCAACCCCGGCAAGCTGTCCTACGGCAGCGGCAATGCCACTGGCAGCGTCGGCGGGGCGCAGATCGCGGCGCTGTCGGGCGTCGACATGGTTCACGTCCCCTACAAGGGTGAGCCGCAGGCTCTCGTCGATCTCCTGTTGGGGCGTATCGATCTCATGATCGCGACCCCGACCACCGGCCTCAGCCACACCAAGGAGGGTAAGCTGCGGGCTTTGGCAACGACGCTGAAGGAACGCTCGCCGATGCTTCCCGATGTGCCTACCATCTACGAGGCGGGCCTGCCGCAATTCACGATCACGTCATGGGGTGGCATGTTCGGCCCGGCGAAGATGCCGAAGGAGATCGTGGCGCGCCTCAACAAGGAACTGGCCGAAGTGATGAAGGACCCCGAAGTGGCCCGCATCATCGCGAACCAGGGCTTCATGCTGTCGGCATCCACGCCCGAGGAGCTGCAGAGCTTTCTCAAGGACCAGATCGCCGCCTGGAAGGTCTCGGTGAAGGCCGCGGGCATCGAGCCTGAGTGATCGATGCTGTTGCCGAAAACACTTTGTATTGATGATAGTGTGGGCTTGCTTCACACTTGAGCTAGTGATCACGTCGATGCAGATGTTCTTCAATCTACATTCTGGGCATGCCTCCACATCCTTCGCTCAGTGCGCCACGACTAGCAGCTGATCCCATCCACCCCGTGGAAGCCATGGGGCCTTACGAATTATGCTGGTGCCGTTCAGGCAAGAAATACAAGTGGTGTCATTTTCGGCGTGACCAACAGGAGCCTATCAACGTATTCGAGTTGGAAGCGAAGATGATCTCGGAGTTACGAGACGGCTACTGCTTGCACCCCGATCCTTCCGCCGATCCCTGTAGCTCAACGATTATTAAGGCTCATACTGTTCAGAAGAAAGGTGGTCTTAGTGCGATTGCGGAGGACGGACACGTCCTGACCGTGAAACCCACGATGAAGGAGTTGATCGAAACCGAAGGCAATCCGCAACCGCGCAAGATTGGTATTAACAATGCGTCAGTCTTCCCTGGCTTCTGTGGCAAGCATGATACGGCGCTCTTCAAGCCGATCGAGGGTAAGTCACTGTCGCTGACCAAGGATACGGCCTTTCTTTTCTCCTATCGAGCTATCGCCTACGAGAGGTTTGCAAAGGAAGCGCAGCTACGGGGTGCAGCTATCCAGCGCGAAGCCGACCGCGGCCATCTATTCCGGACGCAGGCCGTCATACAGATGCAGCAAGATGCCATGATCACTGGCATTAGGATCGGCATGCGCGATGTCGAACGATGGAAGAGCCAGTTCGATGATCGCCTACGGTCTGGCGAGCGAGATGACTTTCACTTTCTCGCTGTCAGATTCAATCAGGTCCTACCGATCGTGGCCTGCGGTGCCTTCCATCCTGAATTCGACTTGCAAGGAAATCCGTTACAGAAACTCGGCCGCGAAGGCATCGACTTTGATCATATCACATTGACAGTGACCACGTTCGAGGGAGAGACAATCATGGTTCTTGGTTGGGTCGGTGCCGATGACGGTCCGGCCAAGGCACTCACGGATTCTTTCCTCGCAATCGAAGATGCCCGCAAGGCCGATGCGCTACTCCGAGTCCTGTTTATTCATACAGACAACCTTTTTCTTCGGCCAAGTTGGTGGAAGGCGCTACCTGAGGCAGATAAGAATATCTTAAATGAGATGACACGAAGCGGTACCACCATGCGCATGCGTTCCGGTATCGAAATGGCCGACGATGCGAAGTCTTTCCTCTTTGCTGATGTCGCAGAAGTTACCAGAGGCTAGGCAGCCTGCAGCACTCAGAAGTGCTTCCGCTCCTACTTCGACGTTGTCATCAGAGCCGATTGACGCTTGGCCACCAGTTGGTCCTACCAATTTTTCTTAACCAGCTTCGAGCTTTCTCTGGCTGCAAGAGACTCCGTGCTTCATTGTCGCGAGGCATCGCGGAAGTGATGCTCGAAAATACAGCAATGTGATGAAGTATCGATGGTACCCGCTGCCGGACTCGAACCGGCACGGCCTTGCGGCCTCGGGATTTTAAGTCCC